>NZ_JBIVFO010000010.1:0-159328 GCF_044748225.1 Streptomyces sp. NPDC090021
TTCCCCACACCCCGCTCTTCCGATCTCCGCTCCTGACCGGGCGACGCCCCGGGGCGTCGCCCGGTCAGGAGCGGTGGCCGGCCCGGCGGATGGCACCGGAACCGGGTCCCGGGCGGCCGGCGACGCGGGAAGCGGGTCCGGGCCGCAGACCGTGGCCCGCCGACAGCGGAGTCCGGCGCCGCAGACCGGGGCCCGCCGACAGCACTGTCCGACGCCGCAGACCGTGGCCCGCCGACAGCACTGTCCGACGCCGCAGACCGGGGCCCGCCGACAGCGGAGTCCGGCGCCGCAGACCGTGGCCCGCCGACAGCACTGTCCGACGCCGCAGACCGTGGCCCGCCGACAGCGCTGTCCGGCGCGGCCGGGGCCGCGGCCGGGGCGCCGGCCGCGGACCACTGCGGCCCCCGCGGGAGCGGACTGGCATCATCGGCGGTATGACAAGTTCGCTGCCGCTCCTCCCCCCGAACGCCCGCGTCTTCGTCGCGGGCCACCGCGGCCTCGTGGGGTCCGCGGTCGCCCGGCGGCTCACCGCCGACGGCCACGAGGTGCTCACCCGGGGCCGTGCCGACCTCGACCTGCGCGACGCCGCCGCCACCGGCGCGTATCTGAAGGACGTCCGCCCCGACGCCGTCGTGCTGGCCGCCGCCAAGGTCGGCGGGATCATGGCCAACAGCACGTATCCGGTGCAGTTCCTGGAGGAGAACCTGCAGATCCAGCTCAGCGTGATCGGCGGCGCCCACGCCGCCGGTGTGGGCCGGCTGCTGTTCCTCGGATCCTCCTGCATCTACCCGAAGATGGCACCGCAGCCGATCCACGAGGACGCGCTGCTGACCGGACCGCTGGAGCCGACCAACGAGGCCTACGCCCTCGCGAAGATCGCCGGCATCGTCCAGGTGCAGTCGTACCGCAAGCAGTACGGGGCCTCGTACATCTCGGCGATGCCCACGAACCTCTACGGGCCCGGCGACAACTTCGACCTGGAGACCTCGCACGTCCTGCCCGCGCTCATCCGGCGTTTCCACGAGGCCGCCGCCGAGGGCCGCGAGGAGGTCACGCTGTGGGGATCCGGCACCCCGCGGCGGGAGTTCCTGCACGTGGACGACCTGGCCGCGGCCTGCGCCGTGCTGCTGGAGAGCTACGACGGCGACGAGCCCGTCAACATCGGCTGCGGCGAGGACCTCACCATCCGCGAACTGGCCGAGACGGTCGCCGAGGTGACCGGCTTCCGGGGCCGGCTCGCGTGGGACACCTCCAAGCCGGACGGGACGCCCCGCAAGCTGCTGGACGTCGGCCGCCTGACCTCGCTCGGCTGGAAGCCCGGCATCCCGCTGCGGGACGGCATCGCTTCCACGTACAAGTGGTGGCGCGAGCAGAGCTGATCGCACAGGCGGCCTCGGCCCCTCAGTACGCTCCGCGACCGTCGACGACGGCGCGGAGCGTACGGCCCATCACGTCGACGTCACTGGTGAAGGACCAGTTGTCGACGTACTGCAGGTCCAGCTGGATCGTCTCGTCCCAGGACAGGTCCGACCTGCCGCTGATCTGCCACAGCCCCGTCATCCCGGGCCGCACGGTGAGCCGGCGCAGCTCGACCTCGTCGTACTGGGCCACCTCCTCGGGCAGCGGCGGGCGGGGGCCGACCAGCGACATGTCGCCGATGAGTACGTTGACGAGCTGCGGCAGCTCGTCCAGGGACGTGCGGCGCAGGAGCCGGCCCACCCGGGTGACCCGGGGGTCGCGCCGCATCTTGAACATCAGGCCGTCGTTCTCGTTGGCCCCGGCCAGCTCGGCCTTGCGGGCGTCGGCGTCCACCACCATCGTGCGGAACTTCCACATGACGAAGGGCACCCCGTCGCGGCCGATGCGCCGCTGCCGGTAGAAGGCCGGACCGCGCGAGCCGAAGCGGATCGCGAGGACGATCCCGAGGAAGAACGGGGAGAGCAGCAGCAGGCCCGCCGCGGCGCCCACCCGGTCCAGCACCGACTTCAGCATCGTCTGCACGCCACGGCCGACCGGCGGCGCGACGCGCAGCACGGCGAGTCCGCCCGCGGAGAGGGTCTCCAGGCGCTTGACGGAGACCTCCACCAGCCCGGGGAAGACGGCGAGTTCGAGACCCGCGTCATGCAGGGCCCAGGCGACGCGGCGCAGCCGCTCCCCCGTGAAGCGCACGCCGGGCGCCACCAGCACCAGGTCGGCATGGTGGCTGAGGACCGCACCGAGCACGGCCGCGGAGTCGACACCGGGTGCCTCGGGCGCTTCGCTGTCGAGCCGTGCCGCCACGGGGACTCCGCTGGCGAGCGGCCCGGTGCCGACCGGGACGACGCCGACGACGACGTACGGGTGGTCGGTGCGGGCGGCGAGGTGCGCGATGACGTCCTCGGCCGCGTCGGGTTCCCCTATCACCAGCACGCGGCTCACGGCCTGGGCCTCGCGGCGGGCCGCCGAGAGGTGCCGGTAGGTCAGCTTGTGGCAGGCGACGGTGATCAGCAGGGCGGGCAGCAGGGCTCCGAGGGCGGACAGCCGGGGCGTGTCCTCCTCCGTCACCACGCGCGCCACGGCCAGGACGCCGATCAGAATCAGCCAGTCGTGAAGGACCGGGAGCACTCCGCGGGACTCACCGAGCGCCCGGGTGGCGTACCGGCGGCGCAACGCCTGGATCCCGGTCCACGCCACCGCGGCGGCCAGGGCGCAGTAGACGGGCCGGACCTGCTGGGCGGCGTCGAAGACGAGCGCCACAGGGACGGCCGCACCGAAGAAGTCGGCGGCTATCGCGGCAGGACGGTACCAGCGGGCCTTGTCCCCGAGGCGCCGCACAGGCGCCAGGGTTCCATGGGCCGCCCTGGCCACTCTTTGCGCAGGAAAATGAACATGCCTCATGGGCCCCCCTGGCACGTGGTCTATGACAGTGGCAAGTGTTCACGCTTCCCCTGGCGATGAACATCTGCCGCACCGGCAAACAGTACGACAAACGCCCGTACGGTAAACGCCGTTTCGGTCAACCCAGCCTCTTGTTGCGCAAGTGTTAGCAAACGGTAGCTGGCGTTCCGCATCCCGGACGCCCTGCGCGCACACGAAGGTGAAGGGTCCGGATACCGGATATGCATCTTCGAACAACGAACCGTTTCCGGCCAACATTTTGACGCGGCCCTGACATTCGACCCGCCAAGTGGCAATCTTCGACCGTTCATCGCACCGCACCTGCTCTGCCCGGAGGCCCACCCAGCCATCCGGAACCCCCCTTGCAGAAGGAGTCTGCGTTGAGGTCCACCCCCCAGAGGCGTGCCACCGCGGCGGGCGCGCTCGTTGCCGCGGCAGCCCTGCTCGCCGTAGGTATACAGACCGGAACCGCCACCGCCGACGCCACCGCGTCACAGGCACCCAAGGCCGCCCAGTCCAACCCGGGCGCGGCCAACCGCGTACTCAGCGCATCGGAGCGTGCGACGCTCCTCGCCGAGGCCAACTCGACCACCGCGCAGGCGGCCAAGGCGCTCGGCCTCGGCAGTGGCGAGAAGCTCGTCGTCCGCGACGTCGTCCAGGATGCGGACGGCACCACGCACACCACGTACGAGCGGACCTACGACGGTCTGCCCGTCCTCGGCGGCGACCTGACCGTCCACGCCAGGAACGGCGTCACCAAGAGCGTGACGAAGGCCACCCACCACGAGATCAAGGTCGCGACGACCGAGGCCTCGGTCACCCCGGCGGCCGCCGAGCGCCAGGCGGTCTCCGCCGCCAACGCCGAGGGCTCCAAGGAGGCCAAGGCCTCCAAGAACGCCCGCAAGGTGATCTGGGCGGCCGAGGGCGCTCCGCGGCTCGCGTTCGAGACGGTCGTCGGCGGACTCCAGCACGACGGCACGCCGAACGAGCTGCACGTGGTGACGGACGCCAGGACCGGCGCCAAGATCACCGAGTGGCAGGCCGTCGAGACCGGCACCGGCAACACGATGTACAGCGGCCAGGTGACCCTCGGCACCACCCAGTCGGGCAGCACCTGGAACCTGACCGACGCCGCGCGCGGCAACCACAAGACATACAACCTCAACCGCGGCTCGTCGGGAACCGGCACGCTCTTCTCCGGCCCGGACGACGTCTGGGGCAACGGCCTGCCGTCCAACCTGGAGACGGCCGGCGCCGACGCGCACTACGGCGCCGCGGTCACGTGGGACTACTACAAGAACGTGCACGGCCGCAACGGCCTGCGCAACGACGGCGTCGCCCCGTACAGCCGGGTCCACTACGGCAACAACTACGTGAACGCGTTCTGGCAGGACTCCTGCTTCTGCATGACGTACGGCGACGGTGACGGCAACGCCAAGCCGCTCACCTCCACCGACGTGGCCGCGCACGAGATGACCCACGGCCTGACCTCGGTCACCGGCAACATGACCTACAGCGGTGAGCCCGGCGGCCTGAACGAGGCCACCTCCGACATCTTCGCGGCGGCGGTCGAGTTCTACGCCAACAACCCGCAGGACGTCGGCGACTACCTGGTCGGCGAGAAGATCGACATCCGCGGCAACGGCACCCCGCTGCGCTACATGGACAAGCCCAGCAGGGACGGCTCGTCCAAGGACTCCTGGTACTCGGGCATCGGCTCGATCGACGTCCACTACTCCTCGGGCCCGGCCAACCACTGGTACTACCTGGCCTCCGAGGGCTCCGGCGCCAAGGTCATCAACGGCGTGAGCTACGACTCCCCGACCTCCGACGGCCTCCCGGTCACCGCGATCGGCCGCGACGCCGCCTCGAAGATCTGGTTCCGCGCGCTGACCACCGGTCTGTTCAAGTCGAACACCAACTACGCGGCCGCCCGTACGGCGACCCTGCAGGCGGCGGCCGACCTCTACGGCGCCGGCTCGACCACCTACAACAACGCGGCGAACGCCTGGGCGGCCATCAACGTCGGCCCGCGCATCGTGAGCGGCGTCTCGGTCACCCCGATCGCCAACCAGAACACCCAGATCAACACCGCGGTGAGCCTGCAGGTCCAGGCCACCAGCACCAACCCGGGCGCGCTGAGCTACGCGGCGACCGGCCTGCCGGCCGGCCTGTCGATCAACGCCTCCACCGGCCTGATCTCCGGTACGGCCACCACCGCGGGCACGTCCAACGTGACCGTCACCGTGACCGACTCGCAGGCCAAGACCGGTACGGCGTCCTTCACCTGGACGGTCGGAACCGGCCAGCAGAACGTCTTCGAGAACACGAACGACTACCAGATCACGGACAACGCCACGGTCGAGTCCCCGATCCTGGTGACCCGCACGGGCAACGCCCCGAGCAACCTCAAGGTGGACGTGAACATCGTCCACACCTACGTCGGTGACCTGATCGTCGACCTGGTCGCCCCCGACGGCAGCGTCTACAACCTGCGCAACCGCAGCGGCGGCAGCGCGGACAACATCGTCCAGACCTTCACCGTGAACGCCTCCTCTGAGGTCGCGAACGGCACCTGGAAGCTCCGGGTCAGGGACGCCGCCTGGCTGGACACCGGCTACATCAACAGCTGGAAGCTCACCTTCTGACCCTTCGGGGCAGCCTGAGCGACGGCTGGGCCGACAGATGACACGGGGCCGCCCGGGAGAAGACCTCCCCGGGCGGCCCTGTCCCATGGGGGTGAACAACGGCTCTCCCGGATCCGCCGGGGCAGTCCGGTCAGCCGATGGCGCGCAGGATCCGGGAGACGAGGTCCTCCTCCGCGGCGTCCGTCTCCCGCGCCCCGTCCGTCGCCTCCGCCTCGTCCGCGCCGCCCTGCTCGCCCCGCCCCTGCTCGCCGCCGCCCCAGTCACCGCGGCCCTGGCCCTGCTCTCCGCCGCCGCCCCAGTCACCGCGGCCCTGGCCCTGCTCTCCGCCGCCGTCGCCCCAGTCGCCTCGGCCCGGACCGTGACCGGAATCGCGCACCGGCTCGAAGAAGGCCGCCACGACCCGCACGCCCTTCACCGACCCGTTCGGCCGCAGCGTCGCGACCGCCCTGCCGGCGCAGCCGGGGTTGTCGAACAGCAGCGCTCGCGACCGCGTCCTGTTGGTGACCCCGAGGGCGGGCTCGCGGCGGGAGGTGCCCGTGAGCAGGTAGCAGGTGCCGTCGTCCGCCGGCCGGATCCGGCCCTGCCGCTCGCGGCCGGCGTCGTCGACGTACCGGTAGGCCAGCGTGCCGAGGCGGCCGCCGTGGTCGTCGGCGGGCGCGGGGCCCGCCGTGGGCAGAGCGAGCGCGAGAGCGCCGGCGAACACGGCGGCGGTGGTGCCAAGACGCATGGGGACAGTCCGTTCCTCGGGTCCTCGGGTGCCGGATCCGGCGGCACCCGTGGGCAGCGTAGGAGCGGAGCAGGGGGAAGAAACGATTCGGCATGCCCGGAGCGCCCCCGTGTTCACCCAGGAGGTCCTCCACCGCCGCTGAAGAGGGGCGGCGGATGGCCCCCCGCCCCTCTCCCCCGCTCGCACCCCGGTCAGCGCAGCAGCACCCCACCGCCGGCGTCCGTGCCCGCCGGGGCCGCGACCAGGCCCAGTTCGGCCGGGGTCGCCAGCAGCGGATGCGTCGGCAGGATGCGGACCGTGTAGCCGAAGGGGCCGGTGCGGTCGAGGGCGAGCGGGCCCTCGTACACCCAGCGGCCCTCCATGTCCGGGCCGGCGGCCGGCTTGAGCGGGAAGGTCCGCGCGTCGCGGATCACGTCCTGCGGGTCCACCCGGCCCGCGACCGCCTGGACCTCCACGTCCTGGGGCGCCAGCGTGTCCAGGGACACCTGCACCCGCAGGGTCAGGGTGGCTCCGAGCTCCGCGGTGCCGTTCACGGGAGCCGCGGCCAGCGCCTCCACGTGCTCGACGCCCACCCGCGGCCACGACGCCCGGACCCGGCCCTTCCACCAGGCGAGGTCCCGCGCCGCGTCGGCGGTCAGGGAGCGGTGGGCGAGCGCGGCCGGCGCGTACAGCCGCTCCACGTACTCGCGCACCATGCGCCCGGCGAGGACCTTCGGTCCCAGCGACACGAGCGTGCGCCGGACCATCTCGATCCACCGCACCGGGAGCCCGGCGCGCCCGGCCCGGTCGTAGAACCGCGGCGCGACCCGGCCCTCGATCAACTCGTAGAGGGCGCTCGCCTCCAGGTGGTCCCGGCGGTCCTCGTCCGCACCGAGTCCGTCGGCGGTCGGGATGGCCCAGCCGAAGTCCGGCTCGAACCACTCGTCCCACCACCCGTCCAGGACGGACAGGTTGAGGCAGCCGTTCAGCGCGGCCTTCATGCCGCTGGTCCCGCACGCCTCCAGCGGGCGCAGGGGGTTGTTCAGCCACACGTCGCAGCCCGGGTAGAGCTTCTGCGCCATGGCCATGCCGTAGTCGGGCAGGAAGACGATCCGGTGCCGCACCCGCGGGTCGTCGGCGAACCGCACCAGCTCCTGCACGAGCCGCTTGCCGCCGTCGTCGGCCGGGTGCGCCTTGCCCGCGACGACGATCTGCACCGGTCGCTCGGGGTCCAGCAGCAGCCTGCGCAGCCGGTCCGGGTCGCGCAGCATCAGCGTCAGCCGCTTGTACGAGGGCACGCGCCGGGCGAAGCCGATGGTCAGCACGTCGGGGTCGAGTACGGAGTCCACCCAGTCCAGTTCGGCGGCGGCGGCCCCGCGCTGGAGCCACGAGGCCCGCAGCCGGTCCCGTACCTCCTGCACCAGCTGCTCGCGCAGCACCCGGCGCAGGTCCCACACGTCCTGGTCGGGGATGTCGGCGACCGCGTCCCAGCGCCGGGAACCGCCGACCGACAGGGCGTCCTCGGTGCGGCCCGCGCCGATCTGGCGGGCGCCGAGCCGGACGACCTCGGGGGCCACCCAGGTCGGGGCGTGGACCCCGTTGGTCACGGAGGTGATGGGCACGTCGGCCGGGTCGAAGCCGGGCCACAGGCCCGCGAACATCTCCCGGCTGACCGCGCCGTGCAGGGTGGACACGCCGTTGGCCCGCTGGGCCAGCCGCAGCCCCATCACCGCCATGTTGAACACCCCGGGGTCGCCCCCGGGGAAGGACTCGGCGCCCAGTTCCAGAATCCGTTCGACCGGTACGCCGGCCAGTTCCCCGCCCTCGCCGAAGTGCCGGGCGACCAGGCTCCGCTCGAAGCGGTCGATCCCGGCCGGGACGGGGGTGTGCGTGGTGAACACGGTCCCGGCGCGCACCGCCTCGACGGCGGCGTCGAAGCCGAGGCCCTGCTCCCGCTCCAGTTCCCTTATGCGTTCGAGTCCCAGGAACCCGGCGTGGCCCTCGTTGGTGTGGAAGACCTCGGGCGCGGGATGGCCCGTGATCGCGCAGTACGCGCGCACCGCGCGCACCCCGCCGATGCCCAGCAGCATCTCCTGGAGCAGCCGGTGGTCGCTGCCGCCTCCGTAGAGCCGGTCGGTCACCTCACGGGCCGCGGCGTCGTTGTCCTCGACGTCGGAGTCGAGGAGCAGCAGCGGTACGCGTCCGACGCGTGCCTGCCAGATGTGGGCGTGCAGGGCGCGGCCACCGGGCAGGGTCAGCGAGACGCGGGCGGGGGTGCCGTCGTCCTGGCGGAGCAGGCCGAGCGGGAGTTCGTTGGGGTCGAGGACCGGATAGTGCTCCTGCTGCCAGCCGTCGCGGGAGAGCGACTGGCGGAAGTAGCCGTGCCGGTAGAGGAGTCCCACGCCGATGAGCGGCACTCCGAGGTCGCTGGCGGCCTTCAGGTGGTCCCCGGCGAGGATGCCGAGGCCGCCGGAGTACTGGGGCAGGGCGGCGGTGATTCCGAACTCGGGGGAGAAATAGGCGATGGCGGCGGGCAGTTCCGCGCCGTTCTCGCGGCTCTGGTACCACCTCCCGCCGTTGACGTAGTCATCGAGGTCGGCGGCGGCCACGGCGAGGCGCCGCAGGAACCGGCGGTCCGCCGCCAGTTCCTGGAGCCGGTCGGCGGAGACGGTGCCGAGCAGCCGGACGGGATCTCCGCCGGCGGCCTGCCAGCCCTCGGGGTCGACGGATTGGAAGAGTTCGCGGGTCTCGGTATGCCAGGACCAGCGCAGATTGCGCGCGAGGTCGGTGAGCGGCAGCAGGGACTCCGGGAGGACGGGGCGCACGGTGAATCGACGGATAGCCTTCACACGTTCCACCTTCGCAGGGGATTGCGGATCGGAGCGGCCGCACCACGCTGTGCACCCGCGCATCACCCCGGGAAGGCTAGCGAGGCCCCCGCGTTCCGGCCATGGCGCCTGTGGCGGGCGGCGGCCGCAGGTATCGGCGGGCGGCGGGGCAAGCGGGTCCCGGCGGGTGCCGGGGCAGAGCCGGAGCGCTGCGGCCGCAGCGGCCGCAGCGGCCGGGGCGCGGAGGGCCGGAGGGCCGCCGCCGGGGCGCGGACGGCCTCGCGCGGTTCGTGGAGGGACCCTCTTCGGCCAGATCTCATGAGCCCCTCCGCACCAGCGGCCACTCCCGCCCCGGGACGGTCCCGTGACGTCGTTGCCCGTACCCCCGCGCGGGTGGTTCCCCAGGGGTTCCGGAGGCCGGTGTGGCGGGTGTGCCGGGCTCCTACGTCACCTAGTCCCGGCCGACTTGACGGAGCCCCACCGGAAGTCGAGCGGGGCCTTGGTATTGCCCGTGCCACTACGTACGAGTAGTTAACCAAGTGCGCGGATTGGGCGGGGGGAGAGTGGGAAGGGCTCCCCGGGTACACGCGGTACACGCACGGCGCACCCGCCCACAAACCCTCTCCCCGCCACCCGAGTGAACGCGGACAGGAGCGGCCATGCCCGCAGCCCAGCCGTCTCTTGAGCGGCTAGAAACAGAGCGAACAGAGCGTGCACTACCAGTCGTGATACCGGCTGGCCTGTTGTCACCGAGCCCTGCGAACTGCCCCCAGGTGATCCCATCATGATCGGTCGCATTCCCGTGCTGGACGTCCGCCCCGCCGTCGACTGCGGCGCCAGACCCGCCAAGGCGGTGGTGGACGAGGTCTTCGAGATCTCCGCCACCGTGTTCCGCGAGGGGCACGACGCCGTAGCCGCCCACCTCCTCCTGCGCGATCCGAAGGGGCGGCTGCGGCCCCCCGTACCGCTCGGCGAACTCGCCCCCGGCACCGACCGGTGGGGCGCCCGGGTCTCCGCCGGGACCGAGGGGAGGTGGACGTACACCGTCGAGGCGTGGAGCGACCCGGTGGGCACCTGGCGGGCCCATGCCGCGATCAAGATCCCGGCCGGGATCGACACCGGGCTCGTGCTGCTGGAGGGCGCCGAGCTCTACGAGCGGGCCGCGGCCCGGATCCCCAAGCGCGACGGACGCGAGGCCGTCCTGGCCGCCGCCCGGACCATGCGGGACGAGGACCGCCCGGCCGCCGAGCGGTACGAGGCCGCGCTGGCCCCCGCCGTGGCCGCCGCGCTCGCCAGGCGCCCCTACCGGGAGCTGGTCACCGCCTCCAAGCCGCTGCCGCTGCTGGTCGAGCGCAAGCGGGCCCTCTTCGGTTCCTGGTACGAGATGTTCCCGCGCTCGGAGGGGGCGGTGCTGGAACCGGGCCGGGCGCCGGTCAGCGGCACCTTCCGGACCGCCGCGGAGCGGCTGCCCGCGATCGCCGCGATGGGCTTCGACGTGGTCTACCTGCCGCCCATCCACCCCATCGGCACCACCTATCGCAAGGGTCCGAACAACACGCTCTCGGCGGGGAGTTGGGATCCCGGTGTGCCGTGGGCCATCGGCTCCACCGAGGGCGGCCACGAGGCGGTCCACCCGGAACTCGGCACCATCGAGGACTTCGACGCCTTCGTCGCGCGCGCCCGTGAGCTGCACCTGGAGATCGCGCTGGACTTCGCCCTCCAGTGCTCCCCGGACCACCCCTGGGTGGAGAAGCACCCGGAGTGGTTCCGTCACCGCGCCGACGGCACGATCGCGTACGCCGAGAACCCCCCGAAGAAGTACCAGGACATCTACCCGGTCCACTTCGACACCGACATGGCCGGCATCGTCGAGGAGACCTGCCGGATCCTGCGGCACTGGATGGACCACGGGGTACGGATCTTCCGGGTCGACAACCCGCACACCAAGCCTGTCGTCTTCTGGCAGAAGGTGATCGCGGACATCAACAAGTCCGACCCGGACGTGATCTTCCTGGCGGAGGCCTTCACCCGGCCCGCGATGATGCGCGCCCTCGCCGCCGTCGGCTTCCAGCAGTCGTACACGTACTTCACCTGGCGCAACACCAAGGCCGAGCTGACCGAGTACGTGACCGAGCTGTCCGCCACCCCGTCCGCCTCGGTGATGCGGCCGAATTTCTTCGTCAATACGCCCGACATCCTGCACGAGTACCTTCAGAAGGGCGGCCGTCCCGCCTTCGAGGTGCGCGCGGTCCTCGCCGCGACCCTGTCCCCCACCTGGGGGATCTACGCCGGATACGAGCTCTGCGAGAACACCCCGGTGCGCGAGGGCAGCGAGGAGTACCTGGACTCCGAGAAGTACGAGTTCCGGCCGCGCGACTGGGCCGCCGCCGACCGCGAGGGCCGCACGATCGCCCCGCTGATCACCGCCCTGAACCGGCTGCGCCGACGCAACCCGGCGCTCCAGCAGCTGCGCGACATCCACTTCCACTCGACCGACAACGAACAGGTGATCGCCTATTCGAAGCACGCGGGCGCCAATTCCGTACTGGTGGTCGTCAACCTCGATCCGCACCACACCCAGGAGGCGACGGTGTCGTTGGACATGCCGGTACTCGGCCTCGACTGGCACGGGTCCCTCGCGGTGCGCGACGAGCTCACCGGCGAGACCTATCACTGGGGCAGGGCGAACTACGTGCGCCTAGAGCCGGGCCGCACGCCCGCGCACGTTCTGGCCGCTCTGCGACCGTCCCCGCCCACCGGAGGGTCACCCATCACATGATGATCAACGATCCCGTCCCCGACACCTTCGAGGACACCCCCGCCAAGGACCGCGATCCCGACTGGTTCAAGCGGGCCGTCTTCTACGAGGTCCTCGTCCGCTCCTTCCACGACAGCAACGGCGACGGCGTCGGGGACCTCAGGGGCCTCACGGCCAAACTGGACTACCTCCAGTGGCTCGGCGTCGACTGTCTCTGGCTGCCGCCGTTCTTCGCCTCGCCCCTGCGCGACGGGGGCTACGACGTCTCCGACTACACCTCCGTGCTCCCCGAGTTCGGCGACCTCGCCGACTTCGTGGAGTTCGTGGACGCCGCGCACACCCGCGGCATGCGGGTGATCATCGACTTCGTCATGAACCACACCAGCGACCAGCACGAGTGGTTCCAGCAGTCGCGCAAGGACCCGGACGGCCCCTACGGCGACTACTACATGTGGGCCGACAACGACAAGCAGTACCAGGACGCCCGGATCATCTTCGTCGACACCGAGACCTCGAACTGGACGTACGACCCGGTCCGCAAGCAGTACTACTGGCACCGCTTCTTCTCCCACCAGCCGGACCTCAACTTCGAGAACCCGGCCGTCCAGGAGGAGATCATCTCCGCCCTCCGCTTCTGGCTGGACCTCGGCATCGACGGCTTCCGCCTCGACGCCGTGCCCTACCTGTACGCCGAGGAGGGCACCAACTGCGAGAACCTCCCGCGCACCCACCAGCTGCTGAAAAGAGTCCGGGCCGAGATCGACGCCCACTACCCGGACACGGTGCTGCTCGCCGAGGCCAACCAGTGGCCCGAGGACGTCGTCGACTACTTCGGGGACTTCGCCAAGGGCGGGGACGAGTGCCACATGGCCTTCCACTTCCCCGTCATGCCGCGCATCTTCATGGCCGTGCGAAGAGAGTCGCGCTACCCGGTCTCCGAGATCCTGGCCAAGACCCCGGCCATCCCGAAGAACTGCCAGTGGGGCGTCTTCCTGCGCAACCACGACGAGCTCACCCTCGAAATGGTCACGGACGAAGAGCGCGACTACATGTACGCCGAGTACGCCAAGGACCCGCGCATGCGGGCCAACATCGGCATCCGGCGCCGGCTCGCCCCGCTCCTGGACAACGACCGCAAGCAGATGGAGCTGTTCACGGCCCTGCTGCTGTCGCTGCCCGGTTCGCCGGTGCTCTACTACGGCGACGAGATCGGCATGGGCGACAACATCTGGCTGGGCGACCGCGACGGCGTCCGCACCCCGATGCAGTGGACCCCGGACCGCAATGCCGGTTTCTCCTCCTGCGATCCGGGCAGGCTCAACCTGCCGGTCATCATGGACCCCGTCTACGGGTACCGGGTCACCAACGTCGAGGCCGCGATGTCCTCGCCCTCTTCGCTGCTGCACTGGACCCGCCGGCTGATCGAGGTCCGCAAGGCGAACCCCGCCTTCGGCCTCGGCTCGTACACCGAACTGCAGTCGTCCAACCCGGCGGTGCTCGCGTTCCTGCGCGAGTTCGGGGACGACCTGGTGCTGTGCGTGCACAACTTCTCGCGCTTCGCGCAGCCCACCGAGCTGGACCTGCAGTCGTTCAACGGGCGGGTCCCGGTGGAGCTCACGGGCGACGTGCGCTTCCCGCCGATCGGCGAGTGGCCGTACCTGCTGACCCTGGCGGGACACGGCTTCTACTGGTTCCGGCTGCGTGCCGAACAGCGTGGTGACCGCCGCGCCGAATAGCCGGCACGGCCACAGGCGGACCACGCCTGGGTCAGGGGGCGGGCAGCTCGAACGGGTCAATCGCCCGCCCCTGTACGGATCATCCTGACCCGACACTCGCACATGCCGGAGAAGCAACTGCCGCGCATCCGGGACACTCTGCGCATTCTGTGACGACCCGGGGAAAGGACGCGACGCCATGTCGGAGGCTGCATCCGCCCGGAGCCGGCTCACGGCCGACCGGGCCGCCGGGATCGCCCCACTGGAACCGATGCTGCGGGCCTGGCTGCCCGCACAGCGCTGGTTCGCGGGCAAGGGCAGGGCCATCAGCAGGCTCACGACCGTCTCGGCGGCCGACCTGCTGCCCCCCGGCTCCACCCCCGGACTGCTGCACGTGCTCCTGGACGTGGACGGGGACTGCTACCAGCTGCTGCTGGGCATCCGCCCGTCCCTGCCGCCCGCCCTCGCACCCGCGCTGATCGGCCACGCCGAGGACGGGCCGTACGCGGGCCGGGCGGTCTACGAGGCGCTGGGCGACCCCCGGCTCGCGGCGATGCTGCTGGAACGGCTGCGCTCCCCCGGCGTGCTCGGCCCGCTGCGCTTCGACCGGGACCCCGCCACCCCCGTCCCGGCCGGGCTCACGCCCCGGCCGCTGTCCGGGGAGCAGACGAACTCCTCCCTGATCTACGGAGATTCGTTCATCCTGAAGGTCTTCCGGCGGGTCGGTCCCGGGGTCAACCCGGATCTGGAACTGCCCAGGGCACTGGCCGCCGCCGGCTGCACGCGGGTGCCCGCACCCGTCGCCTGGTACGAGGCCGAGCCGCCCGGCGGCGAACCGCTGACCCTGGGCGTACTCCAGCCGTACCTGCGCGGCTCCGACGACGGCTGGCAGCTCGCGCTGCGCCGGCTCGGCGCCGGGCAGGAGTTCACCTCCGAGGCGCACGCGCTCGGCCGGGCCACCGCCGAGGTGCACAGCGCGCTCGCCGCGGCCCTGCCCACCGTCGCCCTCGGCCCGGAGCAGACCGCCCGGCTGGCCGCCGGGATGACCGCGCGGCTCGCCGCCACCGCCCGGGAGGTGGCGGCGCTGCGGCCCTACGAGGCCGGACTGCGGGGGGCCTTCGACGCACTGGCGGCGTCCCGGGGGGCGGGGGTGGCCGCGCAGCGGATCCACGGTGACCTCCATCTGGGGCAGACCCTGCGCACCCTCGACGGCAGCTGGTCGTTGATCGACTTCGAGGGTGAGCCGGCCCGGCCCCTGGCCGACCGGCGCCGCCCCGAACCGGCGGTCCGCGACATCGCCGGGATACTGCGTTCCTTCGACTACGCCGCGCGCTCGCACCGGCCGTTCGCCCCGGCCTGGGCGGACGACTGCCGGGCCGCCTTCTGCGAGGGCTACGCCCGCACCACCGGGCGGGACCCCCGCGAGGATCCCGTGCTGCTGCGGGCGTACGAGACCGACAAGGCGGTGTACGAGGCCCGGTACGAGTCCCGGCACCGCCCCGACTGGCTGCACGTCCCGATGGCCGCGATCCGGCGGCTCTCGGAGCCCGCGCGACCCGCCCACCGCGTGCCGTCGACCCCGCCCGCCCCGGGCGCCCTCTCCCCCCACCCGCACCCCCACCCGCACCCCCACCCGAAGCCCCCGAGGAGGCCGCTCGCGTGAGCGCCGCACGACAGCCGTCACCGACCGTCCGCGACGAAGCCGTACCCGCCGCCGCGGCGGCCAAGAAGCCACGCACTCCCCGGGCACGCCGCGCCGCCCCGCCGCGCGGGGTCCGGCCGGCGCCGGCACTCGGCGCCGAGGAACGGGCCCGGCTGCTGGAGGGCCGTCACCACGACCCGCACGCGGTACTGGGCGCGCGCGCACAGCGCGGCGGAGTGGCCTTCCGGATGCTGCGCCCGTACGCCAAGGCCGTCACGGTCATCGCCAAGGGTCTGAGGGCCGAGCTCCACGACGACGGCGACGGGCTGTTCTCCGGGCTGCTGCCGCTGACCGCGGTGCCCGACTACCGGCTGCTGGTGGCGTACGAAGACGACGAGATCGAGGTCCACGACCCCTACCGGTTCCTGCCCGCCCTCGGCGAACTGGATCTGCACCTGATCGGCGAGGGCCGCCACGAGCAGCTGTGGACGGCGCTGGGCGCGCAGCCGATGGAACACCAGGGCGTGACCGGGACCCGGTTCACGGTGTGGGCGCCGAACGCCCAGGGGGTCCGGGTCACCGGGGACTTCTCCTACTGGGACTCCGTCGCCCATCCGATGCGCTCCCTCGGCTCCAGTGGCGTCTGGGAGCTGTTCCTGCCCGGGGTGGGCGCCGGGACGCTCTACAAGTACGACATCACGCGCCCGGACGGCAGCCACACGCTGCGGGCCGACCCGATGGCCCGGTCCGCCGAGGTCCCCCCGGCGAACGCCTCCGTGGTCACGGCCTCGGAGTACGAGTGGCAGGACGCGGACTGGATGGTGCGGCGCGGCGCACGGGCCCCGCACCAGTCCCCCTTCTCGGTGTACGAGCTGCACCTGGCCTCCTGGCGGCCCGGCCTGTCCTACCGGCAGCTCGCCGAGCAGCTCCCCGCGTACGTCAAGGAGCTGGGCTTCACGCACGTGGAGATGATGCCGGTCGCCGAGCACCCCTTCGGCGGCTCGTGGGGGTACCAGGTCACCGGCTTCTACGCGCCGACCTCGCGGATGGGCACCCCGGACGACTTCCGCTTCCTGGTGGACTCGCTGCACCGGGCCGGGATCGGCGTGATCGTCGACTGGGTGCCGGCGCACTTCCCGCGGGACGACTGGGCGCTCGCGGAGTTCGACGGGCGGCCGCTGTACGAGCACCAGGACCCGCGGCGGGCCGCGCACCCGGACTGGGGGACGCTGGAGTTCGACTACGGGCGCAAGGAGGTCCGCAACTTCCTCGTCGCCAACGCCGTGTACTGGTGCGAGGAGTTCCATGTGGACGGGCTGCGCGTGGACGCGGTGGCCTCGATGCTCTACCTGGACTACTCGCGGGGCGAGGGCGAGTGGACGCCCAACGAGCACGGCGGCCGGGAGAACCTGGACGCGGTGGCGTTCCTCCAGGAGATGAACGCCACCGTCTACCGGCGCTGCCCGGGCGTGGTGACCATCGCGGAGGAGTCCACCGCCTGGAACGGCGTGACCCGGCCGACGGACGGGGGCGGGCTGGGCTTCGGACTGAAGTGGAACATGGGCTGGATGCACGACACCCTGCGCTACATGTCGAAGGAGTCGGTGCACCGCAAGTACCACCACCACGACATGACCTTCGGGATGATCTACGCCTTCAGCGAGAACTACGTGCTGCCGATCTCGCACGACGAGGTGGTGCACGGCAAGCGTTCGCTGGTGTCGAAGATGCCCGGCGGCGACTGGTGGCAGCAGCGGGCCGCGCACCGGGCGTACCTGGGCTTCATGTGGGCCCACCCGGGCAAGCAGCTGCTCTTCATGGGGCAGGAGTTCGCCCAGGGCTCGGAGTGGTCGGAGAGCTACGGGCCGGACTGGTGGCTGCTGGACTCCTCCTACGCGGCGGCCGGCGACCACCGGGGCGTGCGCGAGCTCGTCCGGGACCTGAACCGTGCGTACACCGCGACGCCGGCGCTGTGGGAGCGCGACACCGTGCCGGAGGGCTTCGCCTGGGTGGAGGCGGACGCGGCGGAGGACAACGTCTTCGCCTTCCTGCGGTACGCCCAGGACGGTTCGCAGTTGCTGGCGGTGTGCAACTTCTCGCCGGTGGTCCGGCACGGCTACCGGATCGGGGTGCCGGAGGAGGTCCCGCTGTGGCGTGAGGTCCTCAACACCGACCTGGAGGCGTACGGCGGCAGCGGGGTGCACCACGCACGGCCGCTGCGGCCCGAGCCGGTGCCGGCCCAGGGCCGCCCGGCGAGCCTGCGGCTGACGCTGCCGCCGCTGGCGACGATCTGGCTCAGGCCGTAGGAGCCGCGTGGGGCGGGTGGCGAGGGGGCGGGGCCCTCGCCACCCCCGTATGCGAGGGCCCCGCAGGAACCACGTACGGAAGGGGGGCTCCGGTTCACATTCCGTGGAGGCCGTGTGAGGGGTATTGCGCCGCGTGGAGTTGGCTGGAACCTTATGCATTACTGGATCTTCGAGTGCACCGATTACCGGACAGTCGCCGGATAACCCGCCAAAAGGCCCCCATTCCATAGGACGTTCCTACGAGGTATGGGCTTGTTTGTTTGGTCTGTAGGCGGCGCAGCCCGGCCACTTCTACGGTGTGCGGTGTGCACTCCAGCCCACCATTCAATGCCCCCGCCGCGCGGCGCCTGCGCGCGGCCCTGGGCATGGCTCCCGGACATGTCGCCTACGGCCTGCGTGCCCAGTACGGACTCGTCGTCGCGCCCGAGACGGTGATGGCCTGGGAACGTGGCGAGATATCGCCGTCATCCGCCGAGCTCACGGCGCTCGCGGGCGTCCTTTGGTGTTCACCGGGTGAACTGCTGGCCGAACCGGTCACGTTGCGCGAGCACCGGATGGCCCGGGGACTGGCCGCGGACGAACTGGCCCGGCGGGTCGGCCTGGAGACGAACTCCTACCAGAGGATGGAGGACACCGGGCGCTGGAAGGGCAACGAGCGGCAGTCCGCCGCCCTGGCCACCGTGCTCGGCCTGACCCTGGCCCAGTTCGTGACGGCGACCGGGAAGCACGAGGAACTCGCGGAGCTGCTGCGCAGCGCGGTCACCACGCGCTGGCAGGCGTACGTGAAGCCGCTCGGCAAGCTGCTGCCGATCCCCAGGCAGCACCTGGAGCGGGTGCTGGAGCAGCTGCACGGGGAGTACCAGTCGCGGATGGTGGCGACGCTCAGCTGGGGCGGCGGCCAGGGCGACGCCGGCAGCGGGGACGCGGGCCGGGAGTTCCTCACCGGGATCGTCGGCCACTTCTGGCACCTCGCGGGCGGCGCGGGCACCTCCTAGGGCCTGTATTGAGTTGCCCCGTGGAGCAAGGAGCGGCGTTCGGTGCGTGCCCTCGGCGTGCGGGACGAATATCCTCGTAGCGGAGCTACTAGGACATTCGGCTCGTGCGCCGAGGGTGCGTGCCGGGCGTCGCGACGCCGCGGGGCAACTCAATACAGGCCCTAGAACCAGGTTCCCGTCAGCGCCGCCCGGAGCGCGGCGTCAGTGCAGCGGGGCGTGGACCACGGAGGCCTCGGTGCCGGCGGCCGCGAGGTCCTGCCGGATCCGGTCGGCGGTCCTGAGGTCGGCCACCAGGACGGTCGGCCGGGACGGGCAGGAGGCGATCGCGGTCTTCAGGTGGCCCAGGGATGCCTGGTACTCCTTCTCCTCGACCGCGTCGGGCCCGCCGACCTTGACGTAGAAGACCTCGTACAGCCCGACCATGGTGCCCCCCTGCTTGGTGAGGATCTGGGCGAGGAAGGTCGACCGCAGGTTGAGGTAGGCGTCGTTGCTGTAGAGGGCGATCACCGGCGAGGTGGCCCCTTGCAGGTCTCGCCCGGTGAGGGCGCGGGCGGGCGGGGCGATGTCCTTGCTCCTGGCATCACCCCGGGCCCACCTGAGCATGGGGCTGTCGTACCAGGCGGAGGGGTGGCCCCAGCCGGAGGGCACGCCCCACTGGACGCCGCCGAACAGCGCCAGTGCCGCGGCCGCCGCGAGGCCGGAGCGCAGCGCCAGGTCCGCACGGCGGCGCAGCCCGGGGCCCGTGGTCCCGCCGGCGGGCGGCAGCATCAGCCCGATGAGGCCGAGCGACAGCAGCGCGATCACCAGCCCGGCGGCGGTCAGCTTCTCGAAGTAGTACGAGTAGTAGCCGATGGTGTACTTCTGCCAGGCACCGAAGGCGCCGATCATCGCGGTCGCGCCGAGGACGAGGGCGAGCACCATCTGTCCGGTGCCGGTGCGGCGGTTCACCGGGAGGGTGGCCGCGACCAGGGCCAGCAGGCCGAGCCCGATGAACACCGGGCGGTCGGGGATGACCATCGGACCCGCCAGGTTCGAGGTCTTGGCGACGTCCAGCTTGGTGAGGACGGAGAAGACGCTGGGCAGCCCCGCCACGAGGGTGACGCCGGCGAGTGCCGCGAGGACCGGGATCCAGCGGCCGGTGAAGCGGCGCCGGTGGACCAGGAGCACCGCGGCCAGGGCGATGCCGACGAGCGCGCCGTAGAGGTTGTAGACGAAGGTGACGGAGATCAGCCCGGCCGCCGCGACGAGGACGAACTCGGTCCGGCCCGCCGCGGGCCGCACCAGCAGGGCCAGGGCGACCGCCAGGAACAGCAGGCCGATGGTCTCGGAGTCGAAGCCCCGCTCGATCAGCTGCGCCATCGATCCGGACATCATCACCGCGGCGACGGTGGCGCAGGCCGCGGCCGCGCGCCAGCCGCGCAGGCGCGGACCGCCGATCCAGCGGGCGGCCCAGACCAGCGCCCCGCAGAACAGTGCGTAGGAGGCCAGGACGTAGATGAAGTAACGATTCGTCATGGCGAGGGCGGAGCCCGCCTGGGCCGAGGACGTCACCAGGGCGTCGATCCACGCCAGCAGGAAGTGGGAGCCCTGCGGATAGACCGCCTCGGCCGGCGTCATCATGTACGCCCGGGCGGCGTCCTGGTGCAGGAAGGCGTAGCCGCCGACCTCCCGGATCCCGGTGAAGTACGAGAAGTGGCCCATCCGGTCCTCGGACGTGACGAAGTAGGCCAGCCGTTCGGCGGCCGACCTGCCGGCCACCGGGTGGTGGACGTAGTGCCAGACCACGGCCACCGTGCCGGCGATCAGCGCGTCCGAGCCACGCAGCCGCAGCGGGATGCGGGGCCTGCGACGGGCGAGCCAGCCCGCGACGGAGGCGATCGTCAGCATCAGACCGGCCCCGGGCACGGGGGCCAGGCCCCACGGCCAGACGGAGAACAGCAGGCCGAGGCCCATCACGGCGCCGCTGAGCAGGAAGGCCGCGACCACGAGGCGGTCGAGCAGTCCGCCGCCCACCCGGATCAGCGCGGCGATCGTCAGGACCAAGACGGGGAGGAGCAGCACGTCGAGGGCGACCGCGTGGAGGAGCAGCGGCACCGCCCAGGAGGCGGCGAGGGCCGTGGCGAGGACGGTGGGGCTGCGCCGTGCGGAGGGGCCGGTGCTCCCGGGTTCCGGTCGGTGCGCGACCGGATCGCTGGTCAGGACGGCAGAGCTGGTCGCCACGGGAGTGAGGCACCTTTCATCGAGTGCGTGAGAGTGAAGGAGGGGGCGCGAACGTGGTGCCCCGATCCGCCCGCACACGACTCGGCCGGCCCAATCCCCCCACGGGAATCATAACCAGCGGGGGGCGACGGCCGACGGGGCCGGAGGGCACGCGCCGGAGCGGAGCGGCGGCCTCCGGGCCGTCCGGCCGTACAGCGGCCTAAGGACCCGGCCGGGCGGGCCGGAGGGCCTGGCGCGGGCGGGGCGCGGTGCCCGGCCGGGCAGGGGCCAAGGGCCCGCCCGGCGGCTGCCGCGGGGGCCGGGCCGGCCGGTTCAGAAGACCGACTCGGCCTCGTACATGCGGTTCTCGGGGACGGTCTTCAGCTCGGTGACCGCATGGGCGAGCGGGGCCATCACGATGTCGGTGCCGCGCAGGGCGGTCATGTTGCCGAAGTCGCCGCGGTGGACGGCCTCCACCGCGTGCCAGCCGAAGCGGGTCGCGAGGACGCGGTCGTAGGCGGTGGGGGTGCCGCCGCGCTGGACGTGGCCGAGGATGACCGGCCGGGCCTCCTTGCCCAGGCGGTGCTCCAGCTCGACGGCGAGGCGGTTGCCGATACCGGCGAAGCGCTCGTGGCCGTAGGCGTCGATGGCGCCCTTCTCGTAGGGCATGGAGCCCTCGGCCGGGTGCGCGCCCTCGGCGACGCAGACGACGGCGAACTTCTTGCCGCGGGAGAAGCGTTCCTCGACCATCTTGACCAGGGCGTCCACCTCGAAGGGGCGCTCCGGGAGGCAGATGCCGTGGGCTCCGCCGGCCATGCCGGACTCCAGGGCGATCCAGCCCGCGTGGCGGCCCATCACCTCGACGACCATCACGCGCTGGTGCGACTCGGCGGTGGTCTTGAGCCGGTCGATGGCCTCGGTGGCGACCATGACGGCGGTGTCGAAGCCGAAGGTGCGGTCGGTGGAGGAGATGTCGTTGTCGATGGTCTTCGGCACGCCGACGACCGGCATCCCGGCGTCGGACAGCATGCGGGAGGCGGTCAGGGTGCCTTCGCCGCCGATCGGGATGAGGGCGTCGATGCCGTAGCGGGTGGCGAGCTCCTGCGCGTTCTCGGCGGCCTCGTGGAGGCGGGCCCGTTCCATGCGGGCCGAGCCGAGGATCGTGCCCCCGCGGGCCAGGATGCCGCTGACGGCGTTGATGTCCAGGGGGCGGAAGTGACCGTCGAGGAGCCCTTTGAAGCCGTCCTCGAAGCCGATGACCTCGTCCCCGTGGCCGACCACGGCCCGGTGTACGACCGACCGGATGACAGCGTTGAGGCCCGGGCAGTCGCCGCCTGCGGTGAGAACTCCGATACGCATCGTGCTGTGTCTCCTGCTCCTGGTCGTACGTGGCCGTGCGCGAGGACACCTGCGGCCCGCCGGCCGCACATACGAAGGGCGTATTGGTGCCGCCTGTCCGATTGTTCCATGGTCCCGGGGCGGGGCGCGCTGCGCACCACCCGCCCCGGAGGGCCTTCGGGCCCCCCGGACCGGGCCTTTGTTCCGGCGGGCGCCCTATCCATTGGCGGAGGTATTGTCAAGAGGGCAAGCCATCCCAACCGGGTCGACCGACCACACGAAGAGACGGAGAGCACGCGTGACGCGCAGCGTGTACGTGACCGGCATCGAGCGGGGGGACGGCCGGCAGGTCGTCGAACTCGGGATCATGGAGCTGCTGACCCGGCAGACGGGGCGGGTCGGCGTCTACCGCCCGTTGCTCCACGACGCACCCGACCGCCTCTTCGACCTGCTCAAGGCCCGCTACCGGATCGACCAGGACGCCTCGACGGGCTACGGGATGGAGTACCGCGAGGCTTCCGCGATCCTGGCGGAGAAGGGCACCGACGAGCTGGTCTCGCAGCTGGTCGACCGCTATCACCGGCTGGCCCGTGACTACGAGGTCGTGCTGGTCCTCGGCACCGACTACGCGGAGACCAACCTCCCCGACGAGCTGGCGCTCAACGCCCGCCTCGCCAACGAGCTGGGCGCGGTCGTCGTGCCCGTCGTGGGCGGCACCAAGCGTCCCGCCGAGGCCGTCCGCGCCGAGGCCCGCAACGCCTACCGCGCGTACGAGAGCCTGGGCTGCCACGTGGTCGCGATGGTCGTCAACAGGGTGGCCGCGGAGGACCGCGACCTCATAGCCGAGCGGCTCGCCGCCCGCCTCCCCGTGCCCTGCTACGTGCTGCCCGACGACAAGTCGCTGTCCGCCCCGACCGTCGCCCAGATCACCCGGGCTCTCGGCGGCGAGGTGCTCCTCGGCGACGAGGCGGGCCTGGCCCGCGACGCCCTGGACTTCGTCTTCGGCGGCGCCATGCTGCCGAACTTCCTGAACGCCCTGACCCCGGGCTGCCTGGTCGTGACCCCCGGCGACCGTTCCGACCTCGTCATCGGCGCACTGGCCGCGCACGCCTCGGGCACCCCGCCGGTCGCCGGTGTGCTGCTCACCCTGAACGAACGGCCGGGCCCGGACATCCTGACGCTGGCCTCGAAGCTGGCGCCGGGCACGCCCGTGGTGTCGGTGGCCGGCAACAGCTTTCCGACCGCCGCCGAACTCTTCTCGCTGCAGAGCCGGTTGAACTCCGCGACCCCGCGCAAGCTGGAGACGGCACTCGGCCTCTTCGAGCGGCACGTGGACACCGCCGAACTGCGCGGTCTGCTGTCGGTGGCCCGCTCCGAACGCGTCACCCCGATGATGTTCGAGCACGAGCTGCTGGAGCGGGCCCGCTCCGACCGCCGCCGCGTCGTGCTGCCCGAGGGCACCGAGGAGCGGGTGCTGCGCGCCGCGGACGTGGTGCTGCGCCGGGGCGTGTGCGACCTGATCCTGCTGGGCGACGAGCAGACGATCCTGAAGAAGGCCGGTGACCTCGGCGTCGACATCTCGGGCGCCCAGATCATCGACCCGGCGACCTCCCCACTGCGGGACGGCTTCTCCGAGTACTACGCCGAGGTCCGCGCGCACAAGGGCATGACCGTCGAGCTGGCCCACGACGTGGTCACCGACGTCAACTACTTCGGCACCCTGATGGTCCAGCGGGGCCTGGCCGACGGCATGGTCTCCGGCTCGGTGCACTCCACCGCCGCCACCATTCGCCCGGCCTTCGAGATCATCAAGACGAAGCCCGAGGCGTCCATCGTCTCCTCGGTCTTCTTCATGTGCCTGGCCGACCGGGTCCTCGTCTACGGCGACTGCGCCGTCAACCCGGACCCGGACGCCGAGCAACTCGCGGACATCGCCGTCCAGTCGGCGGCGACCGCCGCCGCCTTCGGCGTCGAGCCGCGGATCGCGATGCTCTCGTACTCGACCGGCACCTCCGGCTCGGGCGCCGACGTCGACAAGGTGCGCAAGGCCACCGAGGCCGTTCGTGAGCAGCGCCCCGACCTGGCGGTCGAGGGCCCGATCCAGTACGACGCGGCCGTGGAACCCTCGGTCGCCGCGACGAAGCTGCCCGGGTCGGAGGTGGCCGGCCGCGCGACGGTGCTGGTCTTCCCCGACCTCAACACCGGCAACAACACCTACAAGGCCGTGCAGCGTTCGGCGGGCGCGGTCGCGGTCGGTCCGGTGCTCCAGGGTCTGCGCAAGCCCGTCAACGACCTCTCGCGCGGTGCGCTCGTCCAGGACATCGTCACCACCGTGGCCATCACGGCGATCCAGGCGCAGGGCGCTCCGGGCCCCGCCGCCGGCGCCTGACCACCCGTCCTCTCCCCCTCCTCCTCCCGCCCTTCCGCCCGCGACAAGGAAAGACCCGCACCGTGACCGCATCGCGCGTACTCGTCCTCAACTCCGGCTCCTCGTCCGTCAAGTACCAGCTCCTCGACATGGCCGACCGTTCGCGCCTGGCCGTCGGCCTGGTCGAGCGCATCGGCGAGGAGACCTCCCGGCTGGTGCACGAGCCGCTCACCGGGCCCGCCGCGGCCGGTGGCAAGCGCGAGCAGGTCGGCCCGATCGCGGACCACGAGGCCGCGCTGAAGGCCGTGGCCGCCGAGCTCGCCGCCGACGGGACGGGCCTGGACTCCCCCGAGCTGGCCGCGGTGGGGCACCGGGTGGTGCACGGCGGGACGAGGTTCACCCGGCCGACGGTGATCGACGACGAGGTGCTGGCGGAGATCCGGAACCTGATCCCCCTGGCGCCGCTGCACAACCCGGCGAACGTCACGGGCATCGAGGTGGCGCGCTCGCTGCGCGCGGACATCCCCCAGGTCGCCGTCTTCGACACCGCCTTCCACTCGACGATGCCGGAGCACGTGGCGCGGTACGCGATCGACGCCGGGACGGCCGAGGCGTACTCCATCCGGCGGTACGGCTTCCACGGCACCTCCCACGCCTACGTCTCGCGGGCGACGGCCGCGCTGCTCGGCAGGCCGGTGGAGGACGTGAACGTGATCGTGCTGCACCTGGGCAACGGCGCGTCCGCCTCGGCCGTACGGGGCGGGGTCTGCGTGGAGACGTCCATGGGCATGACCCCGCTGGAGGGGCTGGTCATGGGCACCCGCTCGGGCGATCTGGACCCGGCGGTCGTCTTCCACCTGGCGCGGGTGGGCGGCCTCTCGGTGGACGAGATCGATTCGCTCCTGAACAAGAAGAGCGGTCTGCTGGGCATGTGCGGCGACAACGACATGCGCGAGGTGCTGCGGCGGGCGGGCGAGGGCGACGAGACGGCGCGCCTGGCCTTCGAGGCGTACGTCCACCGGCTGAAGAAGTACATCGGGGCCTACTCGGCCGTGCTCGGCCGGGTGGACGCGGTGGCGTTCACGGCCGGGGTCGGCGAGAACGCCCACCAGGTGCGGGAGGCCGCGCTGGACGGCCTGGCCGAACTGGGCCTGGCACTGGATCTCGAAGCCAACGCGGCGCGTTCCCCGCAGCCGCGCCTGATTTCGGCGGATCATGCCCGTGTGGCCGTGGCGGTCGTCCCGACGGACGAGGAACTGGAGATCGCCACCCAGACGTATGCGCTGGTTACTCGATAGTCGCTTGGACTTTCCACCAGCCGGAATATTCCGCTGCGAAACAAACCGATAGGATCCAGTCATGCGCCGTTCCAAAATCGTCTGCACGCTGGGCCCCGCCGTCGACTCGTATGAGCAGCTGAAAGCGCTCATCGAGGCAGGTATGAACGTGGCCCGATTCAACTTCAGCCACGGCTCCCAGGCAGAACACCAGGAGCGGTACGACCGCGTCCGGCAGGTCTCCGAGGACACCGGGCGCGCCGTCGGCGTCCTCGCCGACCTCCAGGGCCCCAAGATCCGGCTGGAGACCTTCGCCGAGGGCCCCGTGGAGCTGGTGCGCGGTGACGAGTTCACCATCACCACCGAGGACGTCCCTGGTGACAAGTCCATCTGCGGCACCACCTACAAGGGTCTCCCGGGTGACGTCACCAAGGGCGACCAGGTCCTGATCAACGACGGCAACGTCGAGCTCCGCGTGACGGAGGTCGAGGGCCCCCGGGTCCGGACCATCGTCATCGAGGGCGGTGTCATCTCGGACCACAAGGGCATCAACCTGCCCGGTGCCGCCGTGAACGTCCCGGCCCTGTCGGAGAAGGACGTCGACGACCTCCGCTTCGCCCTGCGGATGGGCTGCGACATGGTCGCCCTGTCCTTCGTCCGCGACGCCAACGACGTCAAGGACGTCCACCGGGTCATGGACGAGGAGGGCCGCCGGGTCCCCGTCATCGCCAAGGTGGAGAAGCCGCAGGCCGTCGAGAACATGGAGGCCGTGGTCGCCGCCTTCGACGCGGTCATGGTGGCCCGTGGCGACCTGGCCGTCGAGTACCCGCTCGAGAAGGTCCCGATGGTCCAGAAGCGGCTCATCGAGATGTGCCGCCGCAACGCCAAGCCGGTGATCGTCGCGACCCAGATGATGGAGTCGATGATCACCAACTCCCGCCCGACGCGCGCGGAGGCGTCCGACGTCGCCAACGCGATCCTCGACGGCGCGGACGCGGTCATGCTGTCGGCGGAGTCCTCGGTCGGCGCCTACCCGATCGAGACCGTCAAGACGATGTCCAAGATCGTCACGGCGGCCGAGGAGGAGCTCCTCTCCAAGGGCCTCCAGCCGCTGGTCCCGGGCAAGAAGCCGCGCACCCAGGGCGGCTCCGTGGCCCGTGCGGCGTGCGAGATCGCCGACTTCCTGAACGGCCAGGCGCTCATCGCCTTCACCCAGTCCGGGGACACCGCCCGCCGCCTGTCGCGCTATCGCGCCACGCAGCAGATCCTGGCGTTCACCACCGACGTCAACACCCGCAACCAGCTCACGCTGAGCTGGGGCGTCGATTCGTACATCGTCCCGCACGTGGACACCACCGACGCCATGGTCGACCTGGTGGACGGCGAGCTGCTGAAGCTGGGCCGCTACAACGAGGGCGACACCATGATCATCACCGCCGGCTCGCCCCCCGGCGTCCCGGGCACGACCAACATGGTCCGGGTGCACCACCTGGGCGGCGTCGACCGCGTCTGACGCCGTCGCACCACGAAGCTGCGCCGCACAGGGACCGGGGGCGGCGCCCCGCAGTGATGCGGGGCGCCGCCCCCGGTGGGTGCGCAGGGCGTGCGGGCGGACTATTCCGGCGGGCCGATGTAGTTCTTCAGGCCCGGGACCGTCAGGGTGCCGCCGAACTGCGCCGCCTGGACGACCTTGACGTCCGTGAAGAACGCGAACGGGACGTTCAGGGGCGGTGGGCTGTTCGGGGTGAACTCGATCGGGATCAGACCGAACAGGTTCCCCTTGAGACTCTCGGTGTACATCGTCACCGTGCCGCCGCGGATCTTGGAGGTGGAGCCCGGGCGGGACTTCAGATGGGCGACGTTCCCGCCCTTGCCGACCGTCTGGTAGAGGTCCTTGATGTCCAGCGAGTCCGCCGTGAACTTCAGGACCTTCTTGATCTTGCCGCTGCCGGTCTTCACCTCGACGATGCCGTGGTAGTCCAGGCCGTAGAGGGTCAGCAGCGAGCTGTCGAGGTACCAGGGCTCGTCCGGCACGAGCGGGATGCCCTGCTCCAGGTCGGCGTTGGCCAGGGCCTCGGCGTCGTAGGTCGGGCAGGGGAAGGGTTCCTTCCCGTCCGGGTCCTTCTTCGCCTCGTCCTTGTCGTCCTTGCCCTTGTCGTCCTTGTCCTCGTCGCCCTTGTCCTCGTCGTCCTTGTCCTTGGGCGTCTCGTCCTTGGGCTTGTCGACGGTGTCCTTGACCTCGTCAGGCAGCTCCTCGACCGTGGCGCCCGCCCGCTGTGC
Source organism: Streptomyces sp. NPDC090021 (assembly GCF_044748225.1). Taxonomy (NCBI): domain Bacteria; kingdom Bacillati; phylum Actinomycetota; class Actinomycetes; order Kitasatosporales; family Streptomycetaceae; genus Streptomyces; species Streptomyces sp. NPDC090021. The sequence goes on from NZ_JBIVFO010000010.1 coordinate 27,938, forward strand.
GGCGTCCCGGATCGCGTCCGCTGCCGGGTCCGGAGCCGGGGCCGGCTTCTCGGTCGTGGAGGGCGTGGGCGTCGGGGTCGCCTTGGAGTCCTTGAGCGGCTGGCCGAGCCCGTCGACGAGGTCCTTCAGCTTGTCGCCGACGCCCAGCGGGTCCAGGGGGTTCGCGGACCGGGTCGGCTCCGGCGCCGGTGTGGTGGCGGGGGCCGGGGCGTTCGCCGACGGGGACTTGGTCGCAGACGGAGAGGCGCTCGCCTTCGGCTTGGCGGCCGTCGACGGTGCGGGTGACGCACTGGGCGAGGCGCTCGGCGAGGCCGTCTTCGAGGGCGTGGGGGACGGGGACTTCGACTCGGTCTCGGCCGGCTCGTCGGACCGCGTCACACACGGCCCGGGGGCGAAGGGGATCTCCTTGTCGTCGGCAACGGCGAGCCTGGGTGCCACGCCCATCCCGACGAACACGGCCGTCGGCATCGCCGCCAGCGCCATCGTCTTGCCGACGGGTATCTGGATCTTGTTCAGCAGCGACTTCCTGGGCGCCGCGTGGCGCGGGCCCTTCCTCTCACGGGACTCTGCGCCCGGGGCCACGGCCCGCTGCGTCTCGTCACCCCGCACTGTTCCTCCCGCCATCGGCGTGGGCAGTCGTCTCGGTCGCGTGTGCCGTCTCCGTCTCACGGGGTCCGGGGATGTCCCGGAAGCCGTCCACCGCCTCCGCCCTGGTCGGACCGGCGGCGGCCGGCGGCCGGGCCGCCGGCTCCTCGTCCGCCGGCCGTCCGGGCGCCCACGACAGCGCGAGGGCGCCGCCGACGAGGGAGAGGATGAAGCCCATCCCGAATCCGCCCAGGTTGGACACCGGCAGGGACACCAGGGCCAGCAGGATCGAGGCGACACCGGCGAAGACGCGGATGGCCTGCTGGAACCAGAGGACCAGGCCCAGCGTGATCAGCAGTACACCGATGATCAGTGCGCCGGCTCCACCCGTGGTGGCCATGGCGAGACTGACATTGCCCAACCGGAGGTCCGCATACGGGAAGTACGCGATCGGGAAGCCACCGAGGAGCGTGAACAGCCCGGCCCAGAAGGGACGGCGACCGCTCCAGGCATGGAAGTGGTAGTACACCACGGTGAGCCAGGCGTCGTCTTCTGCGCGAACGTAAACCGGGGCCTGGGGGTTCATGGACAACAGCTCCCTGGAAACGGTGGTACGGAGAACTCTGTGGAGCCCGGACGGGCGGGCGGCGACGGCCGCCGCGGCCCGCCCGTCCGGTCAGTCACCAGGACCTGTTCAGTCCTTGATGTCCTGGTAGCACGGCTTGTCGCCACCGAGCAGACGCAGCTTCAGGTCGGGCAGCTTGAACGTGCCGGCGGTGGTCGCCCACGCCTTCTGGCGCACGTTCGTCAGGATCGCCTTGTCCGCGCGCTGCGAGAACGCGTACGGGCTGGCGACGGTGCCGGCCTGCGGCTTCGTCTTGTGGCTCGGGTCGCCGACCGCGACACCGATGTCCAGGTTCTTGAACTCGGCGTCGGTGTCGAGCTCGGCAACATCGAGGTAGATGTTGTCGGCGACGGCCGGCTTGCCCTTGTGGCCGGTGCGCAGCTGCAGCGTGATGTTGCCCAGCGGGGTCGGGGTCACCAGCGACTGGCACATGTTGGTGATCTCGGCGTGGCTGAACCCGGAGATGGTCACCGGGTGGTGCTGCGCATTGCCCTTGAGGTCGTGCCCCTCGGCGATGCCGCCGTACTGGATGAGGTTGTCACCGTCGAGCTTGTCGGCCGTGACCTTGAAGTCCTGACCGGAGACGCTGAAGGACGCCGCGAGGGCACCCTGCGCCAGACCCACACCGACCGCGGCCGTGGCCGCGATGCTCGGCACCATGACGAGCGCGAAGCGCTTCCATCTGGTCCCGCCACGAACCTGAGAACTCATTTCGTTCCTCCTTCTCGGACGTACATCTCCGGTCCGGGCAGAGCCCGTCCTGGGATGGGAGAAGTGCTACGTCCTCGGGAAGGAGCGCAGGCGGCCGGGCCGCGGCCGTGCCACGTCCGATACACCGGCGTTCACCCCCGAGCGACAACCACTGGGCCACGCGTTCGCGCAACCTGGAGGACAGGCCCCGCCGGTGCGGCAGAGACCCCCCTGTCCCACGGTCGGTGCCACTGCCACCGGCCGGCCCGGTGGGGACCCTCCACCGCGGCTCCGAGTGAGCGGCTCTGCGGGAAGGACCGAGCGTCGCCGATCGTGGTCCATTCCCGGCCGGGGCACAAGGGGGTTCGTTACTGGCGGGTAACGGCCAGATAACCTGGATGCTGCCCGTAACCGTCCGTCGGCAACGCAGGGTGCCGCCCAGGGCCACGACAAAACGGCGAACCGGTGAACACACCGGACAGTTCACAGGGTTCGATTTACTGCGAGTAACAGCGGCCGCGATTGCCAAGTTTTGGCAAAGCGCGGCCGCTGTTTATCTACGTGTCAACAAATCGGCGGCGGCCCGCCCACGTCCGGAAGGCTACGGAGAGCGGGCTCCGAGCCACCCCGGAGCGGGGGCGCGGGGACCGCCTAGAAGAGCACCCGCGCGAGCGCCGTGCGCGCCGCCGTCACCCTCGGGTCGTCCGCGCCGATCACTTCGAACAGCTCCAGCAGGCGCAGCCGCACAGCGTCCCTGTCGTCACCGAACGTGACCTTCACGGTGTCCACCAGACGCCCGAAGGCGTCCTCCACGTGACCGCCGACCAGGTCGAGGTCGGCCGCGGCGATCTGCGCCGCCGGGTCGCGCGGGTTCTCGGCCGCGGCGGTGCGGACCTGCTGCGGGTTCATGTGCTGGACCCGGGCGAGCAGTTCGGCCTGGGCCAGGCCCAGCTTGGCCTCGGTGTTGCCCGGGTCGTCCGCGAGTACGTTCTTGTACGCCTGCACCGCGCCGCCCAGGTCACCGGCGTCCAGCGCGACGACGGCCGCCTCCAGCAGTGCGTCGTGCGGACCGGCCGGGGCCTCGGCCGGGGCGGCCTCGGCGGCACCCTCGGCGTTCGGGTCCACCTCGATGCCGATGATCCCGAACCGCTCCTCGGCGACCTGGACCAGCTGGGCGAGGGTCTCGCGGATCTGCTGCTCGGGGGCGACGCCCTGGAAGAGCGGCAGCACCTGACCTGCGACCACGGCGAACACGGCCGGGATGCCCTGGATCTGGAACTGCTGCATCAGCATCTGGTTGGCGTCGACGTCCACCTTGGCCAGCACGAGGCGGCCGTTCGCCTCGACGGTCAGGCGTTCCAGGAGCGGGCTGAGCTGCTTGCACGGCTGGCACCACTCGGCCCAGAAGTCCAGGACGACCGGGACTTCCGCGGAGAGCTGGAGCACATCACGTTCAAAGCCGGCCTCGTCTACGTCGATGACGAGCGCGGACGGCGGAACGGCACCGGCGGCCGGGGCGGTCCCGCCGCCCTGGCTCGCCTGGCGCGCCGCCTCGGCGCGGGCCTGCTCGGCCTTGGCCTTGGCCTCGCCGGCCGCCTTCACCGCGGCGAGGTCGACGACGCCGCTCATGGACATGTTTCTGGGCTGCATGCGTACATCCTCCCCCGTGTGCGCGCGCCGACGAAAAAGATCGCGCGAATTGGCCGTGCCGTCGTCACCGCACGGCCGTGCCGTCGCGTCCGTCGCGATCGTGTTGCTGTGCGGCGCCGGGTCCCCACCTGGCGCCTGTAGCCCTTCGCGTGGTTGTCGCTCTTACGCTACGAGCCGTAGCGTAACTCCCCCGGAGGCCCTCCGGGCCCCCGGGGTGCCCGTGATCTGAACCACAGCCGCTCGTTTGGCTACCGGCGGGTATGGTCTCGGCCATGCGCAACGCCAGCCCCGGCCGCACCGGTCGCCCCCGCAGCGCGGCCGCGGACGCCGCCATCCTCGCCGCCACCCGGGACGCGCTGGTCGAGCTGGGCTGGTCGAAGCTGACGATGGGCGACGTCTCGGCCCGCGCCGGCGTCGCCAAGACCACCCTCTACCGGCGCTGGGCGGGCAAGAGCGAGCTGGTCGTGGACGCGGTCGCGGAGCTCTTCGACTCGCTCGAACTGCCGGACCGGGGCTCCCTGGAAGCCGACATCGAGTACGTCGTCCTGCGCTTCGCGGAGCTGCTGCGGCGGCCGGAGGCCCGTACCGCCCTGATGGCGGTCGTCTCCGAATCCACCCGGGACGAGGCCCTGCGCGACCGGATCCGGTCGGCGATCGTGGACCGGCAGAAACGTCTCGTCGTGCTGGGTCGCGAGCGGGCCCAGGCGCGCGGAGAACTCCCCTACGAGGCGGACGAGTTCGTCGCGGGCAGCACCACCGACCTGATCTTCGACGTGATCGCGGGCACCGTCGTGCACCGTGCCCTGGTGAGCTCCGAGCCGGTGGACGAGCTCTGGGTGGCCGCCTTCACCGCCCTTCTGATGCACGGCCTGCGCGGCGCGGCCGCCGCCTGACCCCGCCCGGCCGCCGCCGCACCGCCAGAAGGTCCGCGCCCCGAAAGCGGCGCCGGCCGTCGGGCCGGGTGGTTCGAAGTCCACCACGAGGGACGCGTACGGCCCGCAGCCGGTCCGCCTCACCACGCGAACGCCGACACCGGGCACGGAAACGGGAAGGCCGGTCGCGCGCCTCCGTATGGGCGCCGCGACCGGCCTTCCACGTGGTTTCCGGGACGGGACCCGGCCTCAGAAGCCCGGGGGCTCGGTGTAGGTGCCCCACTCGTCGCGCAGCGTGTTGCAGATCTCGCCCATCGTGGCCTCGGCGCGCACCGCGTCCAGCATGGCGGGGATCATGTTCGACCCGTCCCGGGCGGCGTCCAGCATGGCCTTCAGGGACGCGGCCACCTTGGCGTCGTCGCGGCGGGCCTTGCGGTCGGCGAGGACGCGGACCTGCTCGCGCTCCACCTCGTGGCTGACCCGCAGGATCTCCAGGTCACCGGTCACCGACCCGTGGTGGACGTTGACTCCGACGACCCGCTTGTCGCCCTTCTCCAGCGAGCGCTGGTACTGGAAGGCCGACTCGGCGATCTCGCCCGTGAACCAGCCGTCCTCGATGCCGCGCAGGATGCCCGAGGTGATCGGCCCGATGGGGTGCTGCCCGTCGGGGTGGGCGCGCAGGCCGCGCTCCTTGATCTGCTCGAAGATCCGCTCGGCGTCGGCCTCGATGCGGTCGGTGAGCTGCTCCACGAACCAGGAGCCGCCCAGCGGGTCCGCCACATTGGCGACGCCGGTCTCCTCCATCAGCACCTGCTGGGTGCGCAGGGCGATCTCGGCGGCCTGCTCGCTCGGCAGCGCGAGGGTCTCGTCGAGGGCGTTGGTGTGCAGGGAGTTGGTGCCGCCGAGGACGGCCGCGAGGGCCTCCACCGCGGTGCGCACGACGTTGTTGTACGGCTGCTGGGCGGTCAGCGAGACGCCGGCGGTCTGCGTGTGGAAGCGCAGCCACATCGACTTCTCGCTCTTGGCTCCGTAGACCTCCTTCATCCAGCGCGCCCAGATCCGGCGGGCGGCGCGGAACTTGGCGATCTCCTCGAAGAAGTCGAGGTGCGCGTCGAAGAAGAAGGAGAGACCGGAGGCGAAGTGGTCCACGTCCAGGCCTCGGGAGAGCCCGAGCTCCACGTAGCCGAAGCCGTCGGCGAGGGTGTAGGCGAGTTCCTGCGCGGCCGTGGCCCCGGCCTCGCGGATGTGGTAGCCGGAGACGGACAGCGGCTTGTAGGCGGGGATGCCCTTCGCGCAGTACTCCATGAGGTCGCCGATGAGGCGCAGGTGCGGCTCCGGTTCGAAGAGCCACTCCTTCTGGGCGATGTACTCCTTGAAGATGTCCGTCTGGAGCGTGCCGTTCAGGACGGCGGGGTCCACGCCCTGACGCTCGGCGGCGACCAGGTACATGCAGAAGGCGGGTACGGCGGGGCCCGAGATCGTCATGGAGGTCGTGACGTCGCCGAGGGGGATGTCCTTGAAGAGGACCTCCATGTCGGCGGCGGAGTCGATCGCGACGCCGCAGTGGCCCACCTCGCCGAGGGAGCGGGGGTCGTCGGAGTCGCGCCCCATGAGGGTCGGCATGTCGAAGGCGACGGAGAGCCCGCCGCCGCCGGCGGCCAGGATCATCTTGTAGCGCTCGTTCGTCTGCTCGGCGTTCCCGAAGCCGGCGAACTGGCGGATGGTCCAGGTCCGACCGCGGTAGCCGGTGGCGTGCAGGCCGCGCGTGTACGGGTACTCCCCCGGCCAGCCGATCCGCTCGAAGCCCTCGTAGGTGTCGCCGGGGCGGGGCCCGTAGACCGGTTCGACCTCGTCGCCGGAGAGCGTGGTGAAGTCCGCCTCGCGCTTGCGGGCCTTGTCATAACGGGCCTGCCAGCGGCGGCGGCCCTCCTCGATGGCGTCAGCGTCCATACCCACGAATTTACTAGGACGTCCTAGTAAATGTCGATGGGAAACCCCCGGGAGTCGTCCCGGGGGTGAGTGACGCTCGCCTCGCCGTCAGGCCTTCGCGGTCGCGAGCGGGTCGCTGATCAGCGGCTCCACCTCGGCGCGGATCCCCCGCTCGACGAAGAAGGCCGCCAGCGGGATCGTGCCCGACACCAGCACCCAGAGCAGCTTGCCGAAGGGCCACTTCGCCTTGGAGCCCAGGTCGAAGGCGAAGACGAGGTAGATCATGAAGAGCACACCGTGCGTCTGCGACACCACGAAGGTGAGATCGGCACCGGTGTCGAAGCCGTACTTCGCCACCATGCAGGCGCAGAGGATCAGGAGCATGACCGCGGTCACGTAGGCCATGACGCGGTAGCGGGTCAGCACGCTTCGTTTCATGCGGACGAGCCTAACCGTCCGTTTTGCTCGATCTTGACTCGGCCCCGTGATCGCGGACCGGGCGGGCGGGGCCCTCAGGACTCCTCGAAGTCCGCGGCGGCCACCCGCAGCGGACGGAGCAGGGCGAAGATCTCCCCGCACTCCTCGGCGTCGTACGCGCCGAGGCCGAAGTCGACGGCCATCAGGTCCTTCGTGGCCGCCTCGACGACCTCCCGGCCCTTCTCCGTGATGGAGGCGAGGGTGCCGCGGCCGTCGTTCGGGTTGGGTCGCTTGGCGACCAGCCCGGACCTCACCAGCCGGTCCACGGTGTTGGTCACCGATGTCGGGTGGACCATCAGCCTCTCGCCGATCTTCGACATCGGCAGTTCACCCGCCTTGGAGAAGGTGAGCAGCACCAGCGCCTCGTAGCGCGCGAAGGTCAGCCCGTAGGGCTTGACGACGGCGTCGACCTCGCCGAGCAGGATCTGGTGGGCGCGCATGATCGAGGTGATCGCGGCCATCGAGGGCACGGGACCCCAGCGCTGCTGCCAGAGCTCGTCGGCGCGGGCGATGGGGTCGAAGGGAAGGCTGAGCGGCTTGGGCACGCTTCCGACCCTACCGGGAGGTCATTTCCCGGCGGGGGCCGTCTCATCCCTCAGTCGCTCCTCCTGCCGCACGGCGGAACGGAGTTCGACCAGGAGCGCCAGGACGACGGCGGTGCCGAGCACTCCGGCCCCGGTGACGACGGGCCGGCGGGCGCGGGCGGGGCCGCGTGAGCGGTGTCGCGGAGCGGTGTCGCGCGGTCGAGCCGACTATCCGTCATGTCACCATATTCCGGTCATGCGGCGTTATGTCCGCCGCCCGGCCCTTCGTCGCGAGGAAACCGGATGCCACCCGTCGCCGCCCGGCCCGCCGCAGTCCTCGGCCTCCTCCTGCTCCTCGCGGCGGCCACCGCCTGCAGCTCCGCACCGCAACCCGGTCCCCCGGGCCCCGCCGCGGCTCCCGGGGCCCCCGCCCCGGCCGCCACCGACGGCGAGTCCGCTTTCTGGGTGGACCCGGGCAGCGAGGCCGCCCGGCAGGTCACGGCGTGGGAGGCGACGGGCCGCTACGACGACGCCCAGGTGCTGCGCCGGATCGCCGAGCGGCCGGTCGCGCTGTGGGGGCGGCCGGGCGATCCCGGCCCCGGGATCCGCCGGGCCCGCGCCGCGGCGAAGGCCGCCGGGCGGACCCTGCTGCTCGCCGCGCACAACCTCCCGCACCGCGACTGCGGGAAACAACCGGCCGGGGGCGCCCCCGACGCCCGGGCCTACGGCCGCTGGATCGGGGCCTTCGCCGATGCCATCGGCGACGCCAGGGCCCTCGTCGTGCTGGAGCCGCACGCCGTCGCGCACATCGTCGACGGCTGCGTACGCGCCGAGCACCGCGCCGAGCGCTACCGGCTGCTCTCCGAGGCCGTCGACCGCCTCAAGAAGAACCGCAACACGAAGGTCTATCTGGACGCGGGCGGTCCGGCATGGATCCGGGACCCGTCGGACCTCGCCGGCCCCCTCCACGAGGCGGGCCTCGACCGCGCCGACGGCTTCGCCCTCAACGTCTCCGGTTTCCAGCCGGACGCGTCCGTCCGGGCCTACGGCGCCGAGCTCTCCCGGGCCGTCGGCGGCAGGCACTTCGTCGTCGACACCGGCCGCAACGGCGCGGGACCGCTGCCGGGCGACCGTGAGCAGGCCTCCTGCAACCCGCCGGGCCGCGCCCTCGGCACACCGCCGACCGACCGGACCGGGGACCCGCTCGTCGACGCGTACCTCTGGGTGAAGCGGCCGGGCGAGTCCGACGGGACCTGCCGCGGCGGCCCGGCGGCCGGTACCTGGTGGCCCGAGCAGGCTCTCGGCCTGGCCCGCCGCGCGCGGGACACCCCGTAGGCCCAGGGGCGTCAGGTGCGGGTGCCGCGGCGCAGGCCGTGGCGGACCGCGCGCTGGCTCAGGGGGCCCAGCCCCTCCAGTACCGCGGCCAGTCCGGCGAGCTGCTCCAGGGCGTCGAACGCGCGGCCGGCGCCCTTGGGGTCCACCGCCTCGTACAGCTCGATGCCGACGAAGGAGGCGGCGGTGGCCCGGGCGAGCCCCGCGGGGTCGGCGAACCCTTCCAGGGGGGTCGCCGCGAGCAGCCGGGTGAGCACCGCCTCCAGCTCCTCGATCCACAGGCCGAGTCCGTCGGCGGTGGCGGCCGCGAGGGCGGGCGAGTTCGGCCCGGCGGCCAGCAGCTGCCCGAGCATGGCGACGTGGCCCGCCTCCCGCTCCTCGGCGTGCATGACGCGTGCGAATGCGACCAGTTCGGTGAGGCCGCCCAGTGCGGAGAGCCGGTCGCGGTAGCGGGCCACCCGCTGCTCGGCCCCGTACCGGCAGGCGGCGGCGAGCAGTTCGTCGACGGAGCCGAAGTGGTAGAAGATCAGGCCCTGACCGACCCCGGCGGTGGCCGCGATGGTGCGGGCCGAGGCCTTGGCGACACCCTGCTCGACGAGCGTGCGCAGGGCCCCTTCGAGGAGCTTCTCCTTGGTGGCCGCACTCACGCCCGGGCCTCCTCGCGGACCGGCCGCAGGTCGCCGCAGAGCCCGGTCGCCCACCGTTCCCGGGCGTCGACGTACCGCGCGGTGAAGGATCCCTCGTACCCGAAGAGCGGCCCGAAGCGGCGGTTGACCACGCGCACCCGGATCCGGAACCGGCCGGTGGCGTCGTCGAAGGACTCGCGCACCTCGGCGTCACCGCCGATGAGGTCGGGGACGCGGACGTCGACGGGCCCCTCGCGGAAGCGGTGTTCGCCGGAGCGGATGAGCAGCGAGCCGTCCGGTTCGGCACTCATGTGCAGGTCGCTGGCGAGGTGCTGGTGCGTGCCCAGGTAGTCGAGGACGCAGTCGCGCTCGGGGCTGTGGACCATCGTGGCGTCGAACCGGTGCGGCCTGTCGGGCAGCCGGAAGGTCCGCACGAAGGTGACGGTCTCGCGCCCGAAGGAGTCGAGGTAGGGGAGGTTCTCGATGACGAAGGGGACGTCGCGGCCCTCGCGCGGCACCAGGATGTTGCGCATCCCGCCGAGCCGGAGGAAGGGCTTCACGAAGCTGCCGCCGTGCCAGATCCGGTCCATCGTGCCGCTGCCGACGCAGCCCTCCCCGCTCTCCAGCCCGACCGAGAACCGGCGCTGGATCTGCGGGTGCAGACGGTCGAAGTCGGCGCCCATGTGGGCCCGGAAGATGGAGGTCATGACGGCTCCAGGGTGCTGAGCAGACGAGGGGCCGCGACCGGGGTGCGACCGGGCGGGGTGCGCAGGCAGCGGCGGGCGGCCGGGGTGCCCGGCAGGGGCGGCAGCAGCACCGCCGCGGCCAGGACGAGCAGGGCCACGGCCACGGGGGCGTACAGCAGGGCGGCCGCGGACAGCAGGGCGCGCAGCGCGCACTCGGCCGCCGCCCGGGCGAGGGCGAGGCCCGGCGGGGTTCCGCGTTCGCACCACAGCCGCAGCCTGTCGAAGGACCAGGCGGTGGCCCAGCCCATGAGCGGCCGCAGGACGAACCGGTCGGCGAGGGCCCCGAAGCGGCCCCAGCGGGGCCGGTAGTCGTAGCCGGTGAGGAAGCGGATGCCGTCGCCGTCCGGGACGTAGCGCCAGTAGCCGCTGCCCTCGGCGAGCAGCGAGAGCGGGTGGTCCGAGGCGAACCGCAGGGCCGACACCCTCGTCCCGTCGGGCCGGCGGCGCTCCCCCGCGGAGACGCCGGTCCCGTCGACGGAGACGAAGGGCAGTACGCGGGTCGCGTACCGGAACCGCTGCGGCTCGCCCTCGGACCGCGGGAGGTAGTGGATGGAGGTGAACCTCAGGTCCCACCGCTGGTGCCGGGCCGGATCCTGGCTGCGTTCCCACAGCTCGTCCATCCCGGCCCGGACGAACGTCTCGACGTACAGGCCCATGGCCACCCCCGTTCCCGCGTTTTGAGCGATCGCTCAACCCGGACCCTAGGCTAATTTGAGCGATCGCTCAACCTTGCCCTTGCCCCTGCGGGGTTGCTCGGCGGTTGGGCCTTGGCTTCGCGGGTGCCCTGCGGGCGTGCTCGGCGGTTGGGCTTTGGCTTCGCCGGGTGTCGGGGTGCGGTCTGCCCTACGGGCGTGCTCGGTGGTCCGGCTCTGGCTTCGCCCGGTCGGGGTCGGGGAGCGGTCTGCCCTGCGGGCGTGCTCAGCGGTTCCGGCTCTGGCTCCGGTTCGGGATGTCCGGCGGGGTCGGGGAGCGGGGACGGTCCGGGGTGTCTCCTCGGCTCGGCGCGGACTGCTTGTCCCGGCCGGGAGCCTTGGTCGCGCCTCGTCCTGCGGGGACACCCCGGCCCGCCCCCGCTCCCCTCGGCCGCACTCCGGTTAGGTTGCGTCCTGGGAAGTGGTGTACGGGTTGCACCTGTTCCGGGGGTTTGTGCCGGGGTTCGGGTGGGTGCCCGCATAGACGAACGGCCACCGGCTGATCTTCGAAGTGTTCGAAGCCTCGAAGCAGATCAGCACGATGACCGCACCCGACAGTCTGCCCCTGCACGCCCTCTCGGAGGACAACCTCGCCACGGCGACGATCCAGCTCCGCCAGGGTGGGTCGATGCCGGATGCTCAGCCCAGCAATCCACCTGGCCGGGCGTCGGGGCGCGGCCGTCCTTACCATCGCCACATGACCCGCGCATCAGCCCTGGCCCCGTTTCGCCTGGACGAAGGCAGCGAATCCGATCCCTCCCACTGCCTCTACCTCATCGACGGCGACATGGAGCAGGTCGCCGAGAGCCACGGCCATGGCTGGGAGGGCCTCGCCGAGTCACTGGTCCGCTCCCGCATGCCCGAAAGTGTCGACAAGCTCCACTTCGGATCAGAGGCCAGCACCTTTGTGGTAACAAGTGCCGACCTGAAGGCCCTCACGGACCTGGCCGCCCTCCTGCACTCCGTCTTCCATGACCGTGCACTCCTCAGCGAGTACATCCTGACGGCCGACCCACGGCTCCTGCCCCGCTGAAGTTCAGCCGAAGTACCCTCCGGCGATCCCGGCCCGAGTTCGGAACGTGCGCGCTGGGTGTGAGTGGGTTTCCTCACCCTCACATGTCGCTGAACTGCCACCAGGGGATCAGGACTGTTCGACCTCTGACATCAGGAGGCGGAGAGTCAGGGAGTGCTTTTCCGGCGGCAGGGCGTCCAGCGCTGTGCGTGCGTAGGCGGTTCCGCCGGACACGTCACCGGACCGGGCCAGCATGAGCCCCCGGTGCATCTCTAGGTGGGTCGCGAAGCGAGGCAGGGTGGACGGTAGTTCGGTCCGTGCCGCCTCCTGAGCCGCGACGGCCGTTGCTTCGTCTCCCAGTCTGGCGGCGAGTAGGGAGACGAACACGTTGACCCGCCACCACGGGACGGCATAGTCCGAGGTCTGTTCGTGCGATCCGGCCTGGTCGAAGACGCGCCGGCCATCGGTGAGCAGCCTCCGCGCCGTGGCGTGATCCCCTCGGAGCGCCGCCGCGTGCGCCTTGCCGAAGATGGCGTTCAGGAGTCCGAGCGACGGTCTGTCGCTTATGGCTATCGCCTGATCGGCCAACACGTCGGCAACGCCCAGCGCGGCCCCCTCGTACCCGAGGGCGATAGCGGCCCGTCCCCGCACCCACACGCGTACGTCATCGTCGCCAGACTCATCGGCTGCCTTGGCCGCCATCCGGTACCAGTGCACGGCCTTGGCGCCGTCCGACCCCGGGAAGGTCTTCGCGTACAAGGTCATCAGCCGGGCAGCGACGGACCACAACCGGGGATCGTCGAGTTGCTGTTGCACGGTGACCAGTTCCGCGCTGACACGCCGCTGAATGTCGGCAGCGCCCAGGCTCATGTACTCGGTTCCGTACGTCGTCAACTTGGCCTCCCACGCGTCCACTGACGGCCCCCCGGACAGACGGGCGGCGAATCCCGCGCTGAGCAGGTCTGAGGCGACGACAGGAGCTATGGCTGCCCCGGCAACGTCGGTAAGGAACTCGCGTCGATCCACTTGACCTTCCAGGACAGCTAGGGGCACGTCGAGCGTGGCGGAGAGCGCGGCAAGGTAGAACGCACCGGGCGTGACCTTGGAACGCTCCCAGTTGCTCACGTACTCCCGCGTCAGCGTCGTGCCGTACGCCGCGTTGATCGCTGACGCTAACCGCCCCTGGCTCAAGCCGCGAGCCTTGCGGAGATCCCTGATCAGCTCCCCGAGTTCCATGGCTTCAGCGTGCCACTACCAATGCCACTGGACGGAGCCGTTTCCCCATGCCGGCGCAGGTTGCCACTACGGATCTCACTATGCGGTGCTGTCCGACCGGCGGGACGATCCAGTGAGCGAGCGGACCCGAGGGGACGGCGAGAGATGGCGACCAGCAACGCGACCGACGCACGTCAGTGGGAGTACACGACCTACGCACCGAAAGGCGAGCAGTGCCCGGCGTGCCTGCGGCCGATCCAGTCCCTGGAGAAAGTCCGCCGGGGGACGCTGGCCCGGTCGTCAGAGCCGCCCGTTGTCGTCTACCGCCACGCCGAGTGCCCCGGAGCATCCGAATGAGGCCCCGAGCGGCTGACGGAGAGGTGTTACTCACCTTGCGGGTCTCCCGGGACGGCGGACGGACGTACGGCCCGCAGAGGGCGGTACACAGCTCCGAGGAGTTGCCGCCGCTGGTCTCCGCCGCGTGGCCCCCGTGCCGTTGTCCCCGGTGCGACGTGGGCCGGTAGCCCGAAGGTTCCGCCCCCTACCGTGATCGCGGCGGCGCGAGGCGGCAGAGGGGGGACACCGCCCCGGTCTGGTTTCGCAAGTGGGCCAGGCCGGGGCTTCGCCATGTACTCAGAGGTACTCTCGTTCGCCCTCGACGGTGGTGAACAGGGCGTCGGTGCGGTTCGGCAGCCCGGACTCGCGGACCACGCGGACCGCGTCGGCGACGTATTCCCCCACCTCTTCGCCGACCCCGAGCGGGGTCACCGAGAACGCGACGATCACGCCTGGGCCGCCTCGCGGGCACGGGCCGCGACCACGCTGTCGGCCTCTTCGCGCTTGAGCAGCTTGTCGCCGTAGAGGCCGCCCAGGGGCACCACCGAGAGGACGAAGAAGAACAGGACCTTCTTGAAGGGCCACTTCGCCTTGTACCACACGTCCAGCAGCAGCACCGAGTAGACCATGAACAGGAACGCGTGCAGAAGGCCCAGCGGCAGCAGCAGGTAGTCGATGTCCGAGATCCGGCTCAGCAGCGAGCCGAAGATCAGCAGGGCCGGGAACGACAGCGCCTCCGGGACGGAGACGAGGCGCAGGCGGTGCAGGGCGGAGGCGGTCTTGATGTCCACGTGGAACCTTCGGGGGTGGAGGCCAGGGTCGCCTCCAGTGTCTCAGCCGCTTTACGGGATCTTGACCCGGCCCCGCCGCCCGGCCCCCGCCGGGAGGGACCGGGAACGCTCCCAAACGCCCGGGTGTGTCATATATCAGGCCACGGGACTCTGTTCGGGTCCGCCCGCTGCCGATAACGTCTCCCCGTGGCTCAGTTCCGACTCCAAGGCAGCAAGGTGCTGGCCGTCGACCTGACCGGGGACGCCGTGAAAGCGAAGAACGGCTCCATGGTCGCGTACGACGGGCAGATGGCCTTCAAGAAGATGACCGGCGGTGGCGAAGGCCTCCGCGGCATGGTGACCCGCCGGCTGACCGGCGAACAGATGACGGTGATGGAGGTACAGGGACACGGCACCTGCTTCTTCGCCGACCGCGCGAGTGAGATCAATCTGGTCGATCTGCGCGGCGAGAAGCTCTACGTCGAGTCCAGCAACCTGCTGTGCACCGACGCCGGACTGCGCACCGGCACCAGCTTCACCGGGCTGCGGGGCGCCTCGACGGGCAACGGCCTCTTCACCACGACGGTCGAGGGATCGGGCCAGGCCGCGATCCTCTCCGACGGTCCGGCCGTGGTGCTGCGCGTGAGCGCCCAGTACCCGCTGTCCGTCGACCCGGGGGCGTACATTGCGCACACCGGAAACCTCCAGCAGTCCTTCCAGTCCGGTGTGACGTTCCGCACGTTCATGGGCGAGGGCTCCGGCGAGGCGTTCCAGATCCGCTTCGAGGGCGAGGGCCTGGTCTACGTGCAGCCCAGCGAGCGCAACACCATCGGGGGCGACGTCTGATGCCGTTCCGCGAGATCAACTCGAAGATGGTCGAGGCCCAGGTCGTCCCGGGCCAGAGGATGTTCAGCCAGCGCGGAGCGATGCTCGCCTACCGCGGCGACGTCTCCTTCACCCCGAGCCTGACGGGCGGTCAGGGCGGGGTCATGAGCATGATCGGGCGCCGCGTGGCGAACGAGCAGACCCCGCTGATGACGGTCGAGGGCAGCGGCACCGTGATGTTCGGCCACGGCGGCCACCACATCCAGGTGATCAACCTGGCCGGCGAGACCCTCTACGTCGAGGCCGACCGGCTGCTCGCCTTCGACGGGACCCTCCAGCAGGGCACCATGTTCATGGGCTCGCAGGGCGGGGTCATGGGCATGGTCCGCGGCCAGGTGACCGGCCAGGGCCTGTTCACCACCACTCTCAAGGGCCACGGCTCGGTCGCCGTGATGGCCCACGGCGGGGTCATCGAACTCCCCATCACCCCGAACCGGCCCGTCCACGTGGACCCCCAGGCCTACGTGGCCCACCACGGGGACGTCAGGAACAAGCTCTCCACCGCCCTCGGCTGGCGGGACATGGTGGGGCGCGGCTCGGGCGAGGCGTTCCAGCTGGAACTGTCCGGTCAGGGCGCGGTGTACGTACAGGCCTCCGAGGAGAAGCTGTGAACTTTGGCCCCGTGATGGGCGGACCCAGCGGCCCGACGGTCTTCGACCCGTACACGCTGCCCTCCGACGACAACGTGAACGCGTACACCTTCTGCGTGGAGCTCAAGGGGAGCCAGTGGTTCCTGCAGAAGGGCAAGATGATCTCGTACTACGGGCGCATCGAGTTCAACGGCATCGGCAACGGCCGCTTCGACCGGCTACTGCGCACCAGCTTCCACTCCCCGCTGCACGCCAGCGACTGGGTCGTGGCCGAGGGCCAGGGCAAGATGCTGCTGGCCGACCGGGCCTTCGACGTGAACTCGTACGACCTGGACAACGGCAACCTGACGATCCGGTCGGGCAACCTGCTGGCGTACCAGCCCTCGCTCGCCCTGAAGCAGTCCATCGTCCCGGGCTTCCTGACACTGATCGGGACCGGGAAGTTCGTGGCGGCCTCCAACGGGCCGGTGGTGTTCATGGAGCCGCCGCTGCGCGTGGACCCGCAGGCGCTCGTCGGATGGGCGGACTGCCCGTCTCCCTGTCACCATTACGATCACGGCTACATGTCCGGCGTGATGGGCGGACTGCGCTCGCTGACCGGCGTCGGGGGCACCTCGGGCGAGGAGCACCAGTTCGAGTTCGTCGGAGCCGGAACGGTGCTCCTTCAGTCCTCGGAGATGCTGATGGCGGAGCAGTCGGTCGGCGCGGTGGGCGCCGGGGCGGCCACGGGCGACGCGCAGGGCGTGCCAGGTGCCGGCCAGGGGCCGCTGGGGCAGATCGGTGTGCCGCGGATGCCCGGGCAGCTGGGTGACCTCCAGCGCCGCTTCGGACTGTGACGGCCGGGACCTCCAACCTTTGTACGCAATTCAACTTTTTAGGTAGAGTTCATTCATGGAGACCATGGAGACCGAGACGGCCACGCGCTGGCTGACCGACGCGGAGCAGTGCGCCTGGCGCACCCACCTGGACGTCAGCCGGCTCCTTATGCACCAGCTGGAAAAGGATCTCCAGCCCTTCGGGCTCACCAACAACGACTACGAGATCCTCGTGAACCTCTCGGAGTCGCAGGACCACCGGATGCGCATGAGCGACCTCGCGACCGCCACCCTGCAGTCGAAGAGCCGGCTGTCGCACCAGATCACGCGCATGGAGACGGCGGGCCTGGTCCGCCGGGTCAACTGCGAGTCCGACCGCCGCGGCCTGTACGCGGTGCTCACGGACGAGGGCATGGAGACGATGCGGAAGGTCGCCCCGCACCACGTGGCGTCCGTCCGCCAGCACTTCATCGACCTGCTGTCGCCGGAGGCCCTGGCGGCGCTGCGCGCCTCGCTGACCCCGGTCGCGGAGCACCTGCGCGGCACCCGCGGCAAGGTCTGAGCCGGGCGCTCGGCGCCCCCGGCGGGGCGGCGGACCGGACCGGGGCGGTGAGCGCCCGCTGCCGGCCGCCGCCGAGCACGCGTGAGCGCCATGGCCGGCCCGAGCAGGTCCCGCCGAGCCCTCCTGCCGTGCGCGGGCGGGCCCGGGCTGCGGGACCCGTGCCCCGGCGTCGCGGGCCCGCGACGCAGGGGCCGGTGAAGCCCCGGCACACCGTACGGCCCCTCGCGCGACGGGCCAGCCCCGCCCGACGGGCCCGCACGGCTCAGCGGCGAAAGGGACCGGGCCACCGTCCGACGGCCCGCGGCGGGTGGCGCGGACGGCTGAAGCACGCCGCGCAGCCGCCGGACCGCCCCGTCGACCTCGCCGGAGGGCGCCCGGCGGCGAAAGGGACCGGGCCACCGTCCGACGGCCCGCGGCGGGTGGCGCGGACGGCTGAAGCACGCCGCGCAGCCGCCGGACCGCCCCGTCGACCTCGCCGGAGGGCGCCCGGCGGCGAAAGGGACCGGGCCACCGTCCGACGGCCCGCGGCGGGTGGCGCGGACGGCTGAAGCACGCCGCGCAGCCGCCGGACCCGCCCCGTCGACCTCGCCGGAGGCGGCGGGCGGCGGGCGGCGGGCGTCAGGCCTCCGTGAGGGTCGCCAGGAGGGCGTCGGCGGCCGCGTACGGGTCCAGGTCGCCCTCGGCGACCCTGGCGGCCAGCGCGCCGAGGTGGGCGTCGCCGTGGACGTCCGCCATCCGCGCCCGCAGCGCCGTCACCGCGATCGTCTCGACCTCCCGCGCGGCCCGGGCCGCGCGCCGCTCGGCCAGCACTCCGCGCTCGTCCATCCACGCCCGGTGCTTCTCCAGCGCCTCGACGACCTCGTCGATGCCCTGGCCGCGGGCCGCGACCGTCTTCACGATCGGCGGCCGCCAGTCGTCCCGGCCGCGCGCCTCGCCCAGCCCCAGCATGTGGTTCAGCTCCCGGGCGGTCGCGTCCGCGCCGTCCCGGTCGGCCTTGTTGACCACGTACACGTCGCCGATCTCCAGGATGCCCGCCTTCGCGGCCTGGATCCCGTCGCCCATCCCGGGGGCCAGCAGCACCACCGAGGTGTCGGCCTGCGAGGCGATCTCCACCTCCGACTGCCCGACCCCGACCGTCTCGACGAGGATCACGTCGCAGCCGGCCGCGTCCAGGACCCGGATCGCCTGCGGCGCAGCCCACGCGAGACCGCCCAGGTGGCCGCGGGTGGCCATGGAGCGGATGTAGACCCCCGGGTCGGAGGCGTGGTCCGACATCCGCACGCGGTCGCCGAGCAGCGCCCCGCCCGAGAAGGGCGAGGACGGGTCGACGGCGAGGACGCCCACGCGCTTGCCCGCCCGGCGGTACGCGGACACCAGCGCCGAGGTCGACGTCGACTTGCCGACGCCCGGCGACCCGGTCAGGCCCACCACGTACGCCCCGCCCGTCAGCGGGGCCAGCGCGGCCATCACCTCGCGCAGCTGCGGGGACGCCCCCTCGACCAGCGAGATCAGCCGGGCCACCGCTCTCGGCCTGCCCTCACGCGCCTGGGCCACCAGCTGGGGGACGTCCACCGCCGTCATACGTGCTGCGCTCCTCGGTTCTCGTACGGGATACGTGGGGGCCGCCGGGCCAGGTACGGCCCGGCGGCCGGGCCGCCTACTTGGCGACGCGCACGATCAGCGCGTCACCCTGGCCGCCGCCACCGCACAGCGCGGCCGCGCCGACCCCGCCGCCGCGGCGCTTGAGCTCCAGCGCCAGGTGCAGCACCACACGGGCGCCGGACATGCCGATCGGGTGGCCCAGGGCGATGGCGCCACCGTTGACGTTCACCTTTTCCGGGGTCACGCCCAGGTCCTTCATTGACTGCACGGCGACCGCGGCGAAAGCCTCGTTGATCTCGATGAGGTCCAGGTCGGAGACCTCCAGGCCCTCCTTCTTCAGGGCGTGCAGGATCGCGTTGGACGGCTGCGACTGGAGGGAGTTGTCCGGGCCGGCCACGTTGCCGTGGGCGCCGATCTCCGCGATCCACTCCAGACCGAGCTCCTCGGCCTTCGCCTTGCTCATCACGACCACGGCGGCCGCGCCGTCGCTGATCTGCGAGGAGGTGCCGGCCGTGATCGTGCCGTCCTTGGCGAAGGCGGGACGCAGCTTGCCCAGGGACTCCACGGTGGTCTCGGGGCGGATGCCCTCGTCCGCCGAGAAGATCACCGGGTCGCCCTTGCGCTGCGGGATCTCGACCGGGGTGATCTCGGCCTCGAAGACGCCGTTCTTCCGGGCGGCGGCGGCGCGCTGGTGCGAGGCCGCGGCGAACTCGTCCTGCGGGGCGCGCTCGATGCCCAGGCGGGCGTTGTGCTTCTCGGTGGACTCGCCCATCGCGATGTTCTCGAAGGCGTCGGTGAGGCCGTCGTGGGCCATCGCGTCCAGCATCTCGATCGCGCCGTACTTGTAACCCTCGCGGGACTTCGGCAGCAGGTGCGGGGCGTTGGTCATCGACTCCTGCCCGCCCGCGACCACGATGTCGAACTCACCGGCGCGGATCAGCTGGTCGGCCAGGGCGATGGCGTCCAGGCCCGAGAGGCACACCTTGTTGATGGTCAGGGCGGGCACGTTCATCGGGATGCCGGCCTTGACCGCCGCCTGGCGGGCCGGGATCTGGCCCGCGCCGGCCTGGAGCACCTGGCCCATGATCACGTACTGGACCTGGTCGCCGGAGATCCCGGCCCGCTCCAGCGCGGACTTGATGGCGAAGCCGCCGAGGTCGGCACCGGAGAAGGACTTCAGCGAGCCGAGCAGCCGCCCCATGGGCGTGCGGGCCCCGGCGACGATCACGGAAGTGGTGTTGTTCGATCCGGACATGAGGCACAGCCCCTTGGATGAGGAGTGAACGAGGGTTTACGTGAATGTACTGGGCGGTACCGCAGCGGTCACCGGGCAGCCGGTGTGATCGCGCGCACGTTGCGTGACGACCCCCTTCGGCGGTGCACTGTCCCCATGCTGACAAGAATCGACCACATCGGGATCGCCTGCTTCGACCTGGACAAGACTGTCGAGTTCTACCGTGCCACGTACGGCTTCGAGGTGTTCCACACCGAGGTCAACGAGGAGCAGGGTGTCCGCGAGGCCATGTTGAAGATCAACGAAACCTCCGACGGCGGCGCCTCCTACATCCAGCTCCTGGAGCCCACCCGCGAGGACTCCGCGGTCGGCAAGTGGCTCGCGAAAAACGGAGAGGGCGTGCACCACATCGCCTTCGGCACCGAGGACGTGCTGGGCGACTCGGAGGCCATCCGCGGCAAGGGCGTCCGCGTGCTCTACGACCGGCCCCGCACCGGTTCGATGGGCTCCTCGATCACCTTCCTGCACCCCAAGGACTGCCACGGAGTCCTCACCGAACTGGTCACCTCCGGCCCCGACCATTGATGGACCACTGATGGCCCGATTCCCCGGCCGGTAGAGTGGCCATGGCTCGGCCGGGGTTCGGTGCGGAGAGGGTCGGGGCCTGTGACCCCTGCCCCGGTATCTGACACCATTCCCCCGGGGGCGTCGTTCAGCGGGCGAGCGATGCTCATTGGAGTGAGCTTGCGACCAGGGGACGGATGGGACCGCGCTGTGCGGGGCTACGAAAGCCAGGAGAGCCATCAGGCCGAGGCCGACCATCTCTCGCGCTTCGAGGCCGAGATGGAGCGGCTGAAGAAGGAGCGCGGGAAGGCCGTCCAGCACGCCGAGGACCTGGGTTACCAGGTCGAGGTGCTGCGCGCCAAGCTCCACGAGGTGCGCCGGGCCCTCGCGTCCCGCCCTGCCTACGACGGCGCGGACATGGGCTACCAGGCGGAGCAGCTGCTCCGCAACGCCCAGATCCAGGCCGACCAGATGCGCTCCGACGCCGAGCGCGAGCTGCGCGACGCCCGGGCGCAGACCCAGCGCATCCTGCAGGAGCACGCCGAGCACCAGGCGCGCCTGCAGGCCGAGCTGCACACCGAGGCCGTCAACCGGCGCCAGCGGCTGGACCAGGAGCTCAACGAGCGCCGCCAGACCGTCGAGGCGCACGTCAACGAGAACGTGGCCTGGGCCGAGCAGCTGCGTGCCCGTACCGAGGCACAGGCGCGCCGCCTCATGGAGGAGTCCCGCGCCGAGGCCGAGCAGTCCCTGAACGCGGCCCGCGCCGAGGCCGCCCGGGTCGCCGAGGAGACCCGGCGCCGGATGGCCTCCGACGCCGAGGCCGCCCGCGCGGAGGCCGAGTCCACGCTGCTGCGCGCCCGCAAGGAGGCCGAGCGGCTGCTGACCGCCGCCTCCACGCAGGCGCAGGAGGCCGCCCAGCACGCCGAACAGCTGCGTTCCACCACCTCCGCCGAGGCCGAGCAGACCCGGCAGCAGACGCTGGACCTCGGCCGGATCGCCGAATCCCGTGCGCAGGAGGCCGAGTCCGCGCTGCGCGAGGCCCGCGCCGAGGCGGAGAAGGTCCTCGCGGAGGCCAAGGAGAGCGCCTCGCGGCAGCTCGCGTCGGCGGAGTCCGTCAACGAACAGCGCACCCGCACCGCCAAGGAGCAGGTCGCCCGGCTGGTCGGCGAGGCCACCAAGGAGGCCGAACTCCTCAAGGCCGAGGCCGAGCAGGCCCTGGCCGACGCCCGCGCGGACGCCGAACGGCAGCGCACCGAGGCCGGCGAGCAGGCCCGTACCGCCGCCGCCGAGGACATGGCGGCGCAGCTGGCGAAGGCCGCCCGTACCGCCGAGGACGTGCTGAACAAGGCCTCGGAGGACGCCCGGGCCACCACCCGCGCCGCGTCCGAGGAGGCCGAGCGGATCCGCCGCGAGGCCGAGGCGGAGGCCGACCGGCTGCGCCTGCAGGCCGCGGCCACGGCCGACGAACTCAAGGGCGCCGCGAAGGACGACACCGAGGAGTACCGGGCCCGCACGGTCGAGCTTCAGGAAGAGGCCCGGCGGCTGCGCGGCGAGGCCGAGCAGCTGCGCGCGGAGGCCGTCGCCGAGGGCGAGCGGATCCGCGGCGAGGCCCGCCGCGAGGCGGTCCAGCAGATCGAGGAAGCGGCCAAGACGGCCGAGGAGCTGCTCGGCAAGGCCAAGTCGGACGCGGACGAGCTGCGTGCCGGGGCGACCACCGAGAGCGAGCGGGTCCGTGCCGAGGCCGTCGAGCGGGCCGGCACCCTGCGCAGGCAGGCCGAGGAGACCCTGGAGCGGACCCGCGCCGAGGCGGAACGGCTGCGCGGCGAGGCCGAGGAGCAGGCCGAGTCGGTCCGTGCCGAGGCGGACGCCGCGGCCCTGGCACGGCGCGAGGAGACCGAGCGGGCACTGGCCGCGAAGCGCGCCGAGGCCGATGAGGAGCTCGTACGGCTGCACACGGAGGCCGAGGGCCGGCTGACCACGGCGGAGCAGACGCTGCGTGACGCCCGCAGTGCGGCGGAGAACATCCGCCGCGAGACGGCCGAGGAGAACGACCGGCTGCGCGCCGAGTCGGCGGAACGCATCCGCACGCTCCGGACGCAGTCCGAGGCCGAGGCCGACCAGCTGCGCACCGAGGCGGCTCAGGACGCCGGCCGGGTGCGCGCCGAGGCCGAGCAGGTGGCCGTACGGCTGCGCGGCGAGGCCGAGGCCGAGGCGGAGCGCTTGCGCTCCGAGGCCCAGGAGACCGCGGACCGGCTGCGTGCGGAGGCCAAGGCGGCGGCCGAGCGGGTCGCCGCGGAGGCGGCCGAGGCGCTGGCCGCAGCGCAGGAGGAGGCCACCCGGCGCCGCCGCGAGTCCGAGGAGACCCTGGCGTCCGCCCGGACCGACGCCGACCAGGAGCGGGCGCAGGCCCGCGAGCAGAGCGAGGAGCTGCTGGCCGCGGCCCGCCGCCGCTCGGAGGAGGCCCAGGCCGAGGCGGCCCGCCTGACCGAGGAGGCCGAGAGCCGCGCCTCGGAGCTGGTGTCGGCGGCCGAGGCCACCGCCCAGCAGGTGCGCGACTCCGTGGCCGGGCTGCACGAGCAGGCCGAGGAGGAGATCTCCGGGCTGCGCAGCGCCGCCGAGCACGTGGCGGAGCGGACGAGGGCGGAGGCCGAGGAAGAGGCCGCCCGGGTCAGGGCCGACGCCCACGCGGAGCGGGAGCGGGCCGCCGAGGACGCCCACCGGATCCGCACCGAGGCGCGCACCGAGACGGACGCGGCGAAGGCGCTGGCCGAACGGACCGTCGGCGAGGCGATCGCCGAGGCCGAGCAGTTGCGCGCCGACACCGCCGAGTACGCCCAGCGGTTGCGTACCGAGGCCACGGACGCGCTGGCCGCCTCCGAGCGTGACGCCGCCCGCACCCGGGCGGACGCCCGCGACGACGCGAACCGCATCCGCGGTGAGGCGGCGGAGTCCCTGGAGGCCGCCCGCACCGAGGGCGCCCGGATCACGGCCGAGGCCTCGGCGGAGGCCGCGCGGATCACCGAGGAGACCCGCGCCGCGAACGCGGCCACGGTCGCCGACGCCGAGGCGGAGGCGGAGCGGATCACCACCGAGGCGGCGGAGGCTGCCGAGGCCACCCGCACCGAGGCCGCGGCCACGCTGGACGAGGCGCGCGCCGAGGGCAACCGGCTGCGCACCGAGGCCGCGGAGCAGGTCGACCGGCTCATCACGGAGGCCTCGGCGGAGGCGGACCGCCTCATCGAGGAGACCCGCGCCGCGAACGCGGCCACCGTGGGCGAGGCGGCGGCGGAGGCCGAGCGCCTCACCACCCAGGCGGCACGGCTCAAGGCGCAGGCGGCCGAGACACTGGCGAGCGCCGAGCGCGACGCCGCGAAGATCATGGTCGACTCGCGTGCCGAGGGCGACCGGCTCATCGACGAGACCCGGGTGGCCAACGAGGCCACGGTCGGCGAGGCCGCGGCGGAGGCCGAGCGGTTGCGCGCGGACGCGGCCCGGGGCCTGGAGGACGCCCGCGCGGAGGGCGGCCGGATCATCGGCGAGGCCACCGCGGAGGCGGACCGCGTCACGGCCGCGGCGGGCGAGACGCTGGCCGGCGCCGAGCGCGACGCCGAGCAGACGCTGGACGAGGCGCGCGCCGAGGCGAACCGGCTGCGCACCGAGGCGGCCGAGCAGGCGGACCGGCTCATCACGGAGGCGGCGTCCGAGGCGGACAAGCTGATCGAGCAGACCCGCAAGGACAACGAGCGCACGGTCGGCGAGGCGGCGTCCGAGGCGGAGCGGCTGCGTGCCGACGCCTCCGAGGCGCTGTCCTCGGCGCAGGAGCACGCGACCCGCACCCGGTCGGAGGCCGAGCGGGTCAAGGCGGAGGCCGCGTCCGCGGCGGAACGTACCCGCGCGGAGGCCCGCAAGGAGTCCGAGCGGCTGCTGGACGAGGCCCGCGAGGAGGCGAACAAGCGCCGCAGCGAGGCGGCGGAGCAGGTCGACCGGCTCATCACCGAGGCGGCGACGGAGGCGGACCACCTCACCGTCGAGGCGCAGAAGCAGGCCCTCGCCGCCACGACGGCGGCCGAGGAGCAGGCCGACGCCATGGTCGACGCGGCCCGCAAGGAGGCGGCGCGGATCACCTCGGAGGCCACCGTCGAGGGCAACTCCCTGGTGGAGAAGGCCCGTGCGGACGCCAACGAACTGCTGGTCGGTGCGCGCACGGACGCCGCCGCCATAAGGGAACGGGCTGAGGAGCTGCGCGGCCGCGTCGAGGGCGAGGTCGAGGAGCTGCACGAGCGGGCCCGCCGGGAGTCGGCCGAGCAGATGAAGTCGGCCGGCGAGCGCGTGGACAAGCTGGTGCGCGCGGCGACCGAACAGAGCGTCGAGGCCGAGGCGAAGGCCAAGGAACTGCTGTCGGACGCGAGCAGTGAGGCGAGCAAGGTCCGCATCGCCGCCGTCCGCAAGGCGGAGGCGCTGCTCAAGGAGGCCGAGCAGAAGAAGGCGGAGCTGGCCCGGAAGGCCGAGAGCGCGCTGGCGGAGGCCCAGGCGGAGGCCGAGCGCCTCGTCGAGGAGGGCCGCCGTGAGCTGGAGGTCCTGGTCCGCAGGCGGCAGGACATTCAGGGGGAGATCTCCCGTGTCCAGGACGTTCTTGAGGCGTTGGAATCATTCGAGGCGCCTTCGGGTGGCGGAAAGCCCACAGTCGGCGGGCAGGGCGCGGGGGGCGCCAAGGCCGGAGTGACAGCGGGATCCACTCGTTCGGGTGGCAAGTCGTCGGAGGGCTAGCCAAGGAGACCAGGATGTGCGCACCTGATGAAGGTTCAGGCGAACGGGTGACAAGCATTCCACCGCCTTGCCACTCAAAAGGGGTGTCATTGTCCAGATCAAACGCGGATTGACTCGATGACACGCCGTCTGGGCGCCTAGGATTCCCCTTAACACCTCACGTAGCACCTCATCGGTCTCATTCGACAGGAACCCCATGAGCGACACTTCCTCCCCCTTCGGCTTCGAGCTCGTGCGGCGTGGTTATGACCGCGGTCAGGTGGACGACCGCATTACCAAGCTGGTCTCCGACCGCGACAGCGCCCTTGGACGTATCAACTCTCTGGAAAAGCGGATCGAGGAGCTGCACCTCGAGACGCAGAACGCCCAGGCCCAGGTCAACGACGCGGAGCCGTCGTACGCGGGTCTCGGAGCCCGGGTCGAGAAGATCCTGCGGCTGGCCGAGGAGGAGGCGAAGGACCTGCGCGAGGAGGCCCGTCGCGCGGCCGAGCAGCACCGTGAGCTCGCCGAGTCGGCCGCCCAGCAGGTGCGCAACGACGCCGAGTCGTTCGCGGCGGACCGCAAGTCGAAGGCGGAGGACGAGGGCGTCCGCATCGTCGAGAAGGCCAAGGGCGACGCCGCCACCCTGCGCGCCGAGGCCCAGAAGGACGCGGCCTCCAAGCGCGAGGAGGCCGACGCGCTGTTCGAGGAGACCCGCGCCAAGGCCGCCCAGGCCGCCGCGGACTTCGAGACCAACCTGGCCAAGCGCCGTGAGCAGTCGGAGCGCGACCTGGCCTCCCGCCAGGCCAAGGCCGAGAAGCGCCTCGCGGAGATCGAGCACCGCGCCGAGCAGCTGCGTCTGGAGGCCGAGAAGCTGCGTACGGACGCCGAGCGCCGGGCCCGCCAGACGGTGGAGACCGCGCAGCGCCAGGCCGAGGACATCGTGGCCGACGCCAACGCCAAGGCGGACCGCATCCGCAGCGAGTCCGAGCGCGAGCTGGCGGCGCTCACCAACCGCCGCGACTCGATCAACGCGCAGCTGACCAACGTCCGCGAGATGCTGGCGACGCTCACCGGTGCGGCCGTCGCGGCGGCCAACCCGATCGCGGACGACGAGCCCGTCACGCGCGGAGTGCCGGCGCAGCAGAGCCGCTAGCACGCGGACATGACCCGCGGCTGGCCGAAGAGCCTGATCGAGGGCCCTATGTCACCCGTTCGAGGTGGCGTAGGGCCCTCGGGCGTTCTAGCGTGGCCGCATGATCGAGCTCGAGGAACTCACGAAACGATTCGGCGCCAAGACCGCCGTCAACAACCTCAGCTTCCAGGTCAGACCGGGGGTGGTGACCGGCTTCCTCGGCCCCAACGGGGCGGGCAAGTCCACGACCATGCGCATGATGCTCGACCTCGACAATCCGACCAGTGGTCAGGTCCGGATCTACGGGAAGCGCTACCGGGAACTCCAGGAACCGCTGAAGCACGTAGGGGCACTGCTGGACGCGAAGGCCATGCACGGCGGCCGCAGCGCGTACAACAACCTGCTCTGCCTGGCCCAGTCGAACGGCATCCCGCAGCGCCGGGTCGGCGAGGTGCTGGACCTGGTCGGGCTGACCCCCGTGGCCAGGAAGAAGTCCAAAGGATTTTCACTGGGCATGGGACAACGGCTGGGAATCGCCTCCGCATTGCTGGGCGATCCGAAGATCCTCATGCTCGACGAACCCGTCAATGGTCTGGACCCCGAGGGAATTCTCTGGATCCGCAATCTGATGAAGGGCCTGGCGGCGGAGGGCCGCACGATCTTCGTGTCCTCCCACCTGATGAGCGAAATGGCCCTGACCGCGGACCATTTGATCGTGATCGGTCAAGGAAGACTGCTGGCCGATACCTCTATGGCTGATTTCATCCACCAGAACTCCCGCAGTTACGTCCGCATGCGTTCACCGCAGCAGGAGCAGCTCAAGGACGTCCTGCACGAGGCCGGGATCAACGCCGTCGGCGTCCCCGCCACCGGCACGCTGGAGATCGACGGCGGGGACGCGGAGCAGCTCGGCGAGCTGGCCGCCCGCCACCGGATCGTGCTGCACGAACTCAGCCCGCAACGGGCTTCACTGGAGGAAGCGTTCATGCGCATGACGGCGGATTCCGTCGAGTACCACTCCCACGCGCCGGGCGCGCCCGGCGCGCCCGCCGACAACCCGGCCCGGCCGGCCGACGTCCCCGCCTGGGGCGCCGGCTTCGGCTCCGCCGACGCCGCGGGCAAGGGCGGGCGCTGACCATGGCCTTCACCTCCGTCCTCACCTCCGAGTGGACCAAGATCCGCACCGTCGCCTCCACCAGCTGGACGCTCGCGGTGGCCCTGATCGTCACCGTCGGCTTCGGCGCCCTGATCTCGACCGCGGCCAAGGCGGGCCTCGACAACATGAGCGCTCTCGAACGGGCCACCTTCGACCCCACCCTGGTGAGCTTCACCGGGATGCAGTTCGGCCAGCTGGCGATGATCGTCTTCGGTGTCATGGTGGTCAGCACCGAATACAGCACGGGCATGATCCGCACCTCGCTCGCCGCCGTGCCCGCGCGGGCCGGCTTCCTGTTCGGCAAGCTCACCGTGGCCACGGCGCTGGCCCTGCTGGTCGGGCTGCTGACCAGCTTCGTGTCGTTCTTCGTCGGCCAGGCGGTCCTGGGCGACCACGGCACCGACCTCGGCGGGGAGAACGTCCTGCGCGCGGTGGTCGGCGCCGGCGTGTACATGGCGCTGCTGGCGCTGTTCTCCATGGGCGTGGCCGCCATGCTGCGCAGCTCGGTCGCCGCGATCAGCATCCTGATCCCGTTCTTCCTGATCGTCTCGAACGCCCTCAACGCCTTCGAGGCGACCCGCACGTACGGCCAGTACCTGCCCGACGCGGCCGGGTCGAAGATCGTCCAGGTCGTGCCGAACGCCTTCGGCGGGACCGAGGCCCCGTACGGTCCGTGGGGCGGGCTCGGCATCATGGTCCTGTGGGTGGCCGCCTCGGTACTCGGGGGCTACCTCGTCCTCAGGAAGAGGGACGCCTGACGGCCTGCCCCCTCCTCAAGGACTACGGGTCATGCCAGGGTCGGCCTCGGGGACGGGTCAGGGATCCGGCCCGGGACGGAACCGGAGGATCCTCGTTATCCTCTTAATCCTTACGCGGGCGAGAGTCGTCCCGGCCTGGTAAGGGGCAGCAAGATGATCGAGGCAGTCGGCCTGACCAAGCGCTACGGCGCCAAGACCGCCGTCGACCAGTTGTCCTTCCAGGTCAAGCCGGGTCACGTGACGGGCTTCCTGGGGCCCAACGGCTCCGGGAAGTCCACGACCATGCGCATGATCCTCGGGCTCGACCGGCCCACTTCCGGTCATGTCACGATCAACGGCCTGCCCTTCAGGGAGCTGCCGAACGCCCAGCGGCACGTCGGGGCCCTGCTCGACGCCAAGGCCGTGCACGGCGGCCGCCGGGCCCGTACCCACCTGCTGTCCGTCGCCCAGCTCTCCGGGATCCCGGAGAAGCGGGTGGACGAGGTGCTGGCCGTGGTCGGCCTCCAGGACGCCGCCCGGCAGCGCGCGAAGGGCTTCTCCCTCGGCATGGGCCAGCGCCTCGGCATCGCGACCGCACTGCTCGGCGACCCCCAGGTGCTGCTGTTCGACGAGCCGGTCAACGGGCTCGACCCGGAGGGCATCCTCTGGGTCCGCAACCTCATGCGCCGGCTCGCCGCCGAGGGCCGCACCGTCTTCGTCTCCTCGCACCTGATGAGCGAGATGGCGCTGACCGCCGACCACCTGATCGTCATCGGCCGCGGACGGCTGCTGGCCGACATGGGGACGCAGGAGTTCATCGCGCACAATTCGGCCGGATTCGCTCGGGTGCGGACGGCCGACACCGACCCCGACGGCCGGGCGGTATTGGGCAAGGCCCTGGCCGGGGCGGGCGGCCGGGTCCTCCAGGAGCCCGACGGAGCGCTGCGCGTGACCGGGCTGGAGCTCCCCCGCATCTCGGACCTCGCGCACGCGGCCGGCGTACGGCTGTGGGAGCTGTCCCCGCACCGGGCCTCGCTGGAGGAGGCGTACATGCGGATGACCCAGTCGGCCGTCGAGTACACCTCCACCGAGGACCCGCGGGCCGAGCTGTGGGAGCAGGACCCGCTGGTCCTCCCGGTCTGGGAGGACGAGCCGGCGGCCCCCGAGGTCCCGCAGGCGGGCTTCTTCGCCCCGCCGCCGCCCGGAGCGGGCGGGAAGCCCTTCCTGATGCCCAGCAATCCCGGCGAGCTCGCGAGCACCGCCAAGGACTCCACCGAGGAAGCCCGATGACCCCGAGGACCACGACGCCGGACCAGCCGCGGAGCTACACCTCTCCGCTGCCCTCGCCGCGGCCGCACCTGGGACACGCCCTCGCCTCGGAATGGACCAAGCTGATCTCGATCCGCTCCACCCTGTGGACGCTGGGCTCGCTCGTGGTGACCGTCGTCGGCGTCGGGATGCTCTTCGTCTCGCAGACCACGGACCGGGACTACGAGTCCATCTCCTTCACCACGCCCGCCCTCTTCGGCCTGATGGTCGGCCAGGTCGCGGTGATGGTCCTCGGTGTGCTGACGATCGCCTCGGAGCACGCCACGGGCCTGGTGCGGACCACCTTCACCGCCGCCCCGGACCGCTTCCGCGTGCTCACCGCGAAGTACCTGGTCTTCAGCATCACGGCCTTCGTGGCCACCACACTGTCCGTCTTCGTGGTCGGGATCGCCGCCTCCCTCGTGCACGGCGGCGCGGCCGCCGGTGCGCACACGGCCGACGAGTGGCTGGGCGCCGTGGCCGGCTGTCTCTACGTCACCCTGCTCGGCGTGCTCGCCCTCGCGATCGGCGCCCTGGTGCGGCACTCCGCGGGGGCGATCGCCGTCATGCTCGGCCTGGTCACGCTGCCGCCGGTGCTGGGGGCCATGCTCATCGTCTGGGAGGCCGTCGCCCCCATCGGGCGGGAGATCCTCCAGCGCAACGTGCCCGTCGCGCTGAGCCAGCTGTTCGGCATGGCGGAGGGCGGCGACCTGGGCGCGGCGCCCAGCAACCTCTCCAACGTGCTGATCATCCTGCTGATCACGGGAGCGACCGTGGCCGCCTCGTACGTCGTCGTCGGCCGCCGGGACGTCTAGGGCCGCGCCGGAGGTCAGTACTTCGGCGCGTTGCGGGACCGCTGCACCTTCGTGGTGCGGCGGTCCTTCGCGTTCCAGCATGCCTTGTGCCAGTGCCGCCGGTCGTCCACGCCGCCGTACTCCGGCCACGCCACCAGGTGCGGGGTGCCGGAGGGGATCTCCTGGTCGCAGCCGGGGCAGCGGTAGCGCTTGCCGGCCGCGCTTGCGCCCGCGACGTGTCTGACCTTCCAGTCCTCGCCCTGGTACTCCTCGGTGCGCTCCAGCCCGAAGCGGTCCAGACCGATGCCGGGGCGGTCGTCCGGGTTCTCGCCGCCCCTGGGGCGGTTGTTGCGCGGTGACACGTATACCTCACGGATGGGCCGACGGCAGTGACTTTCTTCCAGACTACGCGCAGCGAGGCCGGGTACCCGCAGGGTGTCCACGGGAGGACGGGCCGACGGCCGGGACTCGCCCGACAATCCCAATAACTTTCCTGTCAGCCCGTGCCTTTGGCACGTGTCAGACGTTGTTGCCATAGGAAGAACCGGTCCACCTGGGGGAGGCCGCGTCAGCCGCGAGGAGGCAGAAGGCGATGCGCGTAGGAGCGTTTGTACTGGCGGCCCAGTTCCCGGGCCAGGGACAGGGCGAGGCACTGCACCGGGCGGTGCGCACCGCGGAGGTGGCCGAGGAGGCCGGGCTCGACTCGGTCTGGCTGGCCGAGCACCACTTCGTCCCGTACGGGGTCTGCCCGTCCGCGGTGACCCTGGCGGGCCTGATGCTGGGCCGGACCCACCGGCTGCGGGTGGGCACGGCGGTGAGCGTGCTGCCGAGCACGCACCCGGTCGCCCTCGGGGAGCAGGCGGCCCTGCTGCACATGGCTTCGGGCGGCCGTTTCACCCTCGGGGTGGGGCGCGGCGGGCCGTGGGTCGACCTGGAGGTCTTCGGGAGCGGCCTGGACGCCTACGAGAACGGCTTCCCGGAGTCCCTGGACCTGCTGCGGCGATGGCTCACCGAGGCGCGGGTGGGCGCCGCCGGCGAGCGGTACTCCTTCCGCGAGGTGGCCGTCGTACCGCGGCCGTCGGAAGCCCTGGACGGCGACGGGTCGGGCCCGGAGGTCATCGTGGCCTGCACCTCGCCGTCGTCGGTGCGGATGGCCGGGCGGCGGGGGCTGCCGATGCTGCTGGGCATGCACTGCGGCGACGAGAACAAGGCCGAGATGGTCGCGCTGTGGCGCAGCACGGCGCTCGCGGCGGGCCACTCCCCCGAGCACGTGGCCGCGGCCGGGCACGTCTCGGCGGGCGTCTGCCAGATCGCGGACAGCGCCGCGGACGCGCGCGAGACCCTGCTGAAGTCCATGCCGGGCTGGCTCCGGCTGGGCCTGGACGCGCACGTGACCGTGGACGGCCGCGTGCGCGCGATGCGGGATCCGGTCGCGTACACGGAACTGCTCTGCGACCTGCACCCGGTGGGCACCCCGGAGCTTGCGGCGGACCGTCTGGCGGCCACCTCCGCGCGCACCGGGATCACTCGCTTCGCCCTCATGACGGAGGGCTCCGGAGACCTCGCCGCGACGGAGGAGAACGTACGACGGCTCGGCGTCGAGGTCCTGCCCCGTCTCGGCTGAGATCTACCGGCTCCGGCCCTGCTCAGCAGTCGCGCAGTTCCGGCGACTGGTTGAGCAGCTGACCGCGGATCGAAGTGAACTTGGCCAGCCGGTCGTCCACCGAGGGATCCAGCGGGAAGACCGCCACCCGGTGGCAGTTCTGGAATGCCAGGCGCACTCCGAAGTGCCGCTGCAGCGCACCACGTATCGCGTCACTCGCGAGTGCGCGCAACAGCTGCCCGCGCGCCTGCTCGTCCGGCGGCGGCGTCTGGTTGTCGGCGAACTGTCCGCCGTCCACCTTCAGCTGGGCCACCAGCGAGCTGATCATCTCCCATGCGTAGGGCAGGGAGGTCCGGACGCAGTCGACGAAAGCGGCTTCGTCGACCTCGCCTCGCTCGGCCTGTTCGAGTAGGGCCGGTGAGACGTCGAGCGACATGGGTTCTCCTCTCGCGACCCCGGCTGACTGGTTGCCGGAGTCTTACGGGCAGGGAAGGAGATCGCGACGCAGAGTGCACGCTCGACGACCTCCCGCTCACCACGGTAGGCGCCCCATGGGTGACGCACCAGGAGAATGCGCATACAACGCGCCATCGGCGAACGGGGCTTTCAGGGGCGAATCGCGTGGAGGGCGGTAGGTCGAGTAGCGTTGCCGACCATGCGTCTCGTGATTGCCCGGTGCTCCGTCGACTATGCGGGTCGGCTCACCGCCCATCTGCCCTCGGCACCCCGTCTGATCCTCGTGAAGGCCGACGGCAGTGTCTCGATCCACGCGGACGACCGGGCGTACAAACCGCTCAACTGGATGTCGCCGCCGTGCACCCTCAAAGAGGGGAGCGGTGACGACGCCGGTGTGTGGACGGTCGTCAACAAGGCGGGCGAGAAGCTCATCATCACCATGGAAGAGGTGCTCCACGACTCCTCCCACGAGCTCGGCACCGACCCGGGTCTCATCAAGGACGGCGTCGAGGCACACCTCCAGGAGCTGCTCGCCGACCGCATCGACACACTGGGCGAGGGCTACACCCTGATCCGGCGTGAATACATGACGGCGATCGGCCCGGTCGACATCCTGTGCCGGGACGCCTCGGGCGCCACGGTGGCCGTGGAGATCAAGCGCCGCGGCGAGATCGACGGTGTGGAGCAGCTGACCCGCTACCTGGAGCTGCTCAACCGCGACCCGCACCTGGCACCGGTCCGGGGCGTCTTCGCCGCGCAGGAGATCAAGCCGCAGGCGAAGGTGCTGGCGACGGACCGCGGGATGGACTGCGTGGTCCTGGACTACGACGCGCTGCGCGGCATCGAGGACGACAAGCTCCGCCTGTTCTGACCGGCCCGGAAGACCAAACGGCTCCGCCCTCGGGGACGGAGCCGTTGTGCGTTCAGGGCCCGGTGACCGGGGAGGTGGCGGTGGCCGTGGCCGTGCCCGTCGCTGTCCCCGTAGCGGTTTCCGTGGGCGTCGGCGCGGCGGTCTCCGTCGGCTGCTGGGTCGGCGCCTGGGAGGTCGTCGGGGACGAAGAGGGCGTCGGAGCCTGGGAGTTGGGGGCCGTCGTGGACGGGCGCCTGGACGGTGTCCGGCCGGGCGTACGGCCCGGGGCCGGGGCCGCGCTCACCCCCGCGGCCGGGACCGTGGCGTCCTGCGAGGGTGCCGTTGCGGGCGGCTCCGGCGCAGGATCGTTCCCTTCGGTCTGCCGGGTGGTGGAGGGCGTCCCCGGGGATGTCGGCGTCGAGGACACGGCCGGCCCCTGCGCGGGCGGCTCGGTGTCCGAGGGGCTCATCGCGAGGCTCACGACGGTGCCCAGCGCCACCACCGTCAGCGCTCCCGCCGCGACCAGCAGCACGCGCCTGCGGCGGCCGGCGTCCCGGCCGGGCGGTGCGGCCGGTGCGGGGGCGGGGGGCCCGTCCTGCTTCGGCGTCAGCGGGAAGGCGTCCTCGAACACCGCCGAGAGCGTCGTGGGCGGCTCCGCGCCCCGGGTCACCGGCACCACCGGGGTCATCCGCGTGAGCGCCTCAGAGGAGACGGGCACGGCCGGGGCGGCGGGGGCCGCGGGCGCCCCGGAGGCCGGCGTCGAGGGCGCGACGGCCGGGACGGTCCGGGCGGCCGGGGCCGGCCGGGCGGCGGAGTCCTCGCGGGCGGCCGGGGCCGCCGGGGTCGCCACGGTCGGCGCCTCGGTCGCCGACTCGGCCGCCGGGGTCGCCACGGTCTCCGCCTCGGTCGCCGACTCGGCCGCCGGGGTCGCCACGGTCACGGCCTCGGAGGCCGCCGAGGGCGTCCCGGGGGCCTCCAGCCGCAGCGGCGGCGACGCCGCCCCCGCGGCCTCCCGGTCCACGACGAGCGCCAGTGCCCGCCGGCCCGCCACGGTGCCCCGCTTGTCGGCCAGCGCGCCCCGCAGCCCGATCGAGGTCTCCAGCTCGGCGCGGGCCCGGTCCAGGCGCCCCTCGCACAGGGCGAGCACCCCGAGTTCGTGGTGGAAGTACGCCTGCTCGGCGACCTCTCCCGCCTTGCGCGCGGCCTCGGCTCCCGAACGCAGCACCCGCTCCCAGGCCTCCCAGTGCAGCGAGGCCGCGAAGGCGGGGGCGGCCGTACGCGCCAGCACGGCCGCGGCCACCACGTCCGCTCCGGCCAGCGCCGCGAGCACGGCGTCCGCCTCCGCCGCCACCCGCTCCGGTACCACCGAGGCGTGTCCGGTCCACCAGGCGTAGTGCCGGGCGGCCGTACGGGCCTCCTCCGACACGGTCTCCCCGTAGCCGACGTCCTCCAGCTGGCGCGCGACGCCGACCGCGAGCCGGTAGCGCGTCCCGACGGGCGTCAGCAGCCCGCAGGCCAGCAGTTCCGCCACTGCCGTGTCGGCGTGGGTGTCCCCCACGAGGGCCGGCAGGTGGGCGTGGTGCGGCAGCTCGCCGCCCAGCGCGCACGCGATCCGCAGGGCCGCGCGCGCCGACTCGCTGACCCGCGAGGCCAGCAGCTCCGCCGGGGCCGCGCCCTCGGCGAGCGTCGGCAGCGGCACCGCACCGCTGTCGCGCGGGCGCTCCTCGAAGACGCCGGGCTCCTCGTCGTCGTCCTCGGCGCCGTGGTTGAGCTCGTCCCGCTGCCGCAGCATCGCGGCGGCCTGTACGAAGCGCAGGGCCAGCCCCTCGGAGGCGAACCGCAGGTCTTCCGCCCAGGCCGTCTCCTCGTCCGTCAGGGGGCGTCCCACGCCCGCCTCCAGCAGGGCCACGCAGTCGGCCCGGCCGAGGCCGGTGAGGAAGACCTCCTCGATGTGGGAGTCGTCGGAGGGGGCCTTGGTGTCGGGGGTGGCCGCCAGCAGGTAGGCGCATTCGGGGGTGGCGCGCAGCAGCTCGTCGAGGGCGCTGCCGCCCATCTCCAGGTCGTCGAGGAGGACGACGGCCCCGATGTCGCGCACGCGGGCGAGGAGCTCGTCTTGTGCGGGGCGTTCCCGCGGGGCCTCGTACACGGCCGCGTGGAGCGCGTGGAGCAGTTCCGCGGGCTGCTGGTGTCCGTACCCGCTGAGGCGGACGACGCCGTCGGGCGCGACGCCCGTGCACCGGGTGGCGACCGCGTCGAGCAGTGCGCTGCGTCCGGATCCGGAAGGCCCGGTCAGGCGTACGGAGCGGCCGCGGCCCAGGAGCCGGACGAGGCGCTCCAGTTCCTGGTCCCGGGCGAGCAGGGGCCGGGCGGATATCGGGGGGCCCGGCAGTGCGGGCGGGCGGGCGGCGGCGTCGCGGGCCGCGCGGGCGGCGGCGTCGCGCCGGGCGGGGCGCCCGCGTTCGGTGCCGGGACGCAGCGTTTCGATCTCGCTGCCGTCGACGGGGTTGACGGTGAGGGTGAAGTCTCCGGCGGTCAGGGTGACCACCCGCGCGGGACCGGCGGGGGCGGGCGCCATCGGCCCGGGGGACGCGGGTGCGCAGGCGGGGGACGGCGACGCGGAACCGCCCGTGGCCTGCTTGCCCTGCCCGTTCTGCCCCTGTGTACGGTCCATGACCCACTCCCCCGATCGCGGGCCGCGCGCCTCGCCGTCGTGCCTCCCGGCCGTCGCGCACCCGCTGTCGCCACTGGTCCGGTTCCGCCCGAACCCTAGACCGTGGCCGGTCGTGCGGGAAACCGCAGGGGCACGATCACCACCGGACCGTTACTTTCCGCAGGAAATGCAGAGGTCAGCGGCTTGCGGATCGGACCTGGGTCAGACGCGGGGCAGGGACTCGGCCTCCAGGCCGCCCTCGATCGCGAGGATCCGGTGCAGCCGGGTCGCCACGAGCAGCCGCTGCATCTGCGGCGGCACCCCGCGCAGGACGAGCCGGCGCCCGGTCCGGCCGGCCCTGCGGTGCGCGCCCATGATCACGCCGAGGCCGGTCGCGTCCCAGGAGTCGAGCCCGGTGAGGTCGAGCACGAGGTCGCCCTGCCCGTCGTCGAGGGCGGTGTGGAGGGCCGTACGGGCGTCCGCCGCGCTGCGCACGTCGAGGCGGCCCCCGACAGCGAGTTCGGCGTGGTCGCCCCTGATGTGCATGTGTACTCCCGGCAGTACTGCGTACGTATGGCAACTGGTCCGTGGTCGGCAACTCTCACTGCAACTGACTGCCGCGCGGGCAGGGAAGTTGCCGACCGTGAGCGAACCGATACCTAATTCACCCTGACGGGTGAAGGCGTTCGAATGATGGCGCTCAGTGGCTGGACCGTTCTCAGTGCTTGTAGAAGCCCTGGCCGCTCTTGCGGCCGAAGTCCCCGGCGTCGACCATGCGGCGCATGAGCTCCGGCGGCGCGAACTTCTCGTCCTGGGACTCGGTGTAGATGTTGCTGGTGGCGTGCAGCAGGATGTCGACGCCCGTGAGGTCGGCGGTGGCCAGCGGCCCCATCGCGTGCCCGAAGCCCAGCTTGCAGGCGATGTCGATGTCCTCGGCGGAGGCCACGCCCGATTCGTACAGCTTGGCGGCCTCGACGACCAGCGCGGAGATCAGACGGGTCGTCACGAAGCCGGCGACGTCGCGGTTGACGACGATGCAGGTCTTGCCGACGGACTCGGCGAACGCGCGGGTGGCGGCCAGGGTCTCGTCGCTGGTCTTGTAGCCGCGTACGAGCTCGCACAGCTGCATCATCGGGACGGGCGAGAAGAAGTGCGCGCCGACGACCCGCTCCGGGCGCTCCGTCACAGCCGCGATCTTGGTGATCGGGATGGCGGAGGTGTTGGAGGCGAGGATGGCGTCCTCGCGCACGATCTTGTCGAGGGCGCGGAAGATCTCGTGCTTGATCTCGATCTTCTCGAAGGCCGCTTCCACCACGATGTCGACGTCGGCGACCGCGTCCAGGTCCGTGGTGGTCGTGATGCGCGCGAGCGCCGACTCGGCGTCCTCGGCCGTCAGCCTGCCCTTGGAGACGAACTTGTCGTACGAGGCCTTGATCCCGTCCGTGCCCCGGGTCAGCGCGGCGTCGGTGACATCGCGCAGCACGACGTCCCATCCCGCCTGAGCGGAGACCTGAGCGATCCCGGAACCCATCAGTCCCGCACCGATGACGGCGAGCTTCCCAGCCACTGCACACCCCTCGTTGTTCTCAAATACGGCACGGCTTCGCAGCCACTCCGGCGGAGACTAGCGCCCGGGCGGTGCGGTGTGACCGTGAAGTAACACGCGTCACGTCTCAGATGACGGACATCACACCGGTACGGCCCAGCAGCCCTGCCCCGCCGCCCAGTTCATGCGACGGGGGTCCCCGCGTACCGTCCGGCCAGTGCGCGCGGCCGGCGCGGCGCCCCGCGCGCGGCGCCCGGACGGCCTCGGCCCCGCCCGCCGCAGGTGGTACGTCGAGGCCACGCGGCCCCTCCGGGTTCCCGGGGGCCTTGCGGCCACGTCGGACCGTACGCGGGCGGTGGCGACCGCACCCGGAACTTCCCCGGCGGGCCCGTCTACCCTGGCCGCATGGTGAACCTCACGCGCATCTACACCCGTACCGGCGACCAGGGCACGACCGCCCTGGGCGACATGAGCCGCACGGCCAAGACCGATCTGCGCATCTCCGCCTACGCCGACGCCAACGAGGCCAACGCGGTCATCGGGACGGCCATCGCGCTGGGCGCGCTGCCCGCGGAGGTCGTGAAGGTCCTGGTCCGGGTGCAGAACGACCTCTTCGACGTCGGCGCGGACCTGTGCACCCCGGTGGTCGAGAACCCGGAGTACCCGCCGCTGCGCGTGGAGCAGTTCTACGTCGACAAGCTGGAGGCCGACTGCGACGTCTTCCTGGAGCAGGTGGAGAAGCTGCGCAGCTTCATCCTGCCCGGCGGCGCCCCCGGGGCGGCCCTGCTGCACCAGGCCTGCACGGTGGTCCGGCGTGCCGAGCGGTCGACGTGGGCGGCGCTGGAGGTGCACGGCGAGACGATGAACCCGCTCACCGCCACCTACCTCAACCGCCTCTCCGACCTCCTGTTCATCCTGGCCCGGGTGGCCAACAAGGAGGTCGGGGACGTGCTGTGGGTGCCGGGCGGCGAGCGGTAGGCCGCCCGGAGCCCCTGTCAGCGGGACTTCACCGGCGAGCGCCGGTCCTCCTCCGCCTCCGCCGGGGCCTTGCTCGGCCACACCGTGTAGGCGACGGCGACGAGGGCGTGGATGCCGACCACGCGCAGGGCGCCGCCCTGCCAGGCCCGCAGCGAGCTGATGTCGCCCGCGTCGCCGACGTACCAGATCGCCGCCTGGAGCAGGACGAGGGCGACGGCGGCGCCGAGGACGGTGCGGGCCCACAGCTTCCATTCGTGGACGGCCCGCGCCCTCCCGTGGCCGGCGCCGGCCGGCTTGGGTCCGCCGGCCAGGCGGTGGGCGGCATGCCCGTCGAGCCACTTGACCGTGTAGTGCCCGAAGGCGACGGTGTAGCCGATGTAGAGCGCGGCGAGACCGTGCTTCCAGTCCGGTTCGGCGCCGTTCTTGAGGTCGATCGTGGTGACGACCAGCAGGATCAGCTCCATCAGCGGCTCGCACAGCAGGACCGCGGCCCCCAGCCGGGGCATCTTCGCGAGGTAGCGAAGGGCCAGCCCTGCGGCCAGCAGGACCCAGAATCCGACCTCGCAGGCGATGATCAGAGCGACGATCACGGGATTCTCCGTCCGCTCGGGTGCGTCGTTCCCCCCAAGCCTCCCGTCCGCCGGCGGCCGATACGTCGTCGCCATTGACCATGTGCGCCTGCATCCTTCGATGTAGCCGCGCCTCGGCCGCTCCGCCGACGTGCGGGGGCCGCGGACCCTGTTGGATGGGAACGTGATCGACGAGAGCCTGCGCCCCCACCGTGACGACGTCCTCCTCGCGGTGGTCAGCGTGACCGCGGGCCTGGCGTTCTGGTCGCTCGGGGTCTACAGCAGCCCCGGGCGCGGCTCCCTGCCGGCCTGGGCGGCCCTGGTGCCCCTCGTGGCGCTCGGCGCGATGGAGCTGCTGCGCCGCACCGCACCGCGGGTGACCCTGACCGTCGGCACCGTCGGGGTGATCGCCGACCAGTTCACCGTCGGCAGCCTGGCCACCGTCATCATCTTCACCGACCTGATGTACGCCGCCGTGGTCTACGGAAAACCGGCCATGGCCCGGCGGCTCCCGGTCACCACCGGACTGATCACCGTTGTGGTCACCGTCGCCTCGCTGGCCTGGCTGCGCACCCCGCAGGCCCTGCTGATCGGCGCGGTCACCGGCATCGTGAGCTTCGCCCCGGCCCTGACCGGCGCCACGCTGCGCAACCACCGCGAGGCCGCCGAGGCCGCCCGGCTGCGCGCCGAGCAGACGGCTCTGCTGGCCGAAATGGACCGCAGTCAGGCCGTGGCCGCCGAGCGCGCCCGGATGGCACGCGAGCTGCACGACATGGTGGCCAACCACCTCTCCGCCATCGCCATCCACTCCACCGCCGCGCTCTCCATCGACACGGCCGAGACCAGCCGTGACGCGCTCGGGGTGATCCGCGAGAACAGCGTGCAGGGGCTGGCCGAGATGCGGCGCCTGATCGGGCTGCTGCGCGATGCCGGCGGCGACCAGGAGCCGGTGGCGGTGCCCTCGCTGGACGGCCTGGACGCCCTGATCGGACAGGCCGGGACCAACGGCTCGGCGAGCGGGCTGACCTTCGTCCTGCACGACGACCGGCCGTCCGGGCGGCCCGCGGCGGCCCCCGTGGAGCTGGCGGCGTACCGGATCGTCCAGGAGTCCCTGACCAACGCCCTCAAGCACGCCGCCCCCGGCACGGTCACGGTCCGCGTGGCGCACGAGGACGGCCTGCTGAGCGTGGTGGTGGACTCGCCCTACGGGGACCGCCCCGGACCCCGCGCGCCCGGTTCGGGCGCCGGGCTGATCGGCATGAGGGAGCGGACGGAACTGCTGGGCGGGGAGTTCACGGCGGGCCTGGCGGGCACCGTCTGGCACGTGCGGGCGATCCTGCCCGCCGAGGAGAAGGCGGTGGAGATTTGACATCCTCCCCGCCCTAAAGGACGGGGATCCCTGGCTCACGTTGGCCGGGGACCAGCGGTCCACCGGCGCTTACACGATCAGCACCAGCCGGGTTGAGACCAGCCCGGACGAGCATCACGCGGGCGGAGTTCTTGTCTCTGGGGGACACGGCTCCGCACGCGGTGCAGGCGTAGGTACGTTCCGAAAGAGGTAGTGCGTGCTTGGTTCTCGCTCCGCACTGCGCGCAGTCCATGGTGGTGTGCGCGGGGTTCACCAGGCGGATGTCCCGCCCGTGTTTGCGGCCCATCTCGATCAGGGCCGTCTTGGTGGCGCCGATCGCGGCGTCGGCTGCTGTGCGGGCCATGGTGGTCCTGGCGAGGAACTTCGGCCGGAAGTCCTCGACGGCGATCACGTCGTGGTCGCGGACGATGCGCCTGGCCCACTTGCGGCCGGTGTCCCGGCGCTGCCGGGCGATCTTCTTGGAGACCTTCGCGGCGGCGGTGCGGGCCTTGCGGTAGCCGGCGGTGTCGGGCCGGTTCTTCGGGGTGGCGCGGCGGGCCATCATCCGCTGGTAGCGGGCCAGCTTCTGCGCGGCGGTCTTCCCGTGCTGCGGGTGGGGGAGGTCGTGGGCGTCGGAGGTGGTGGTGGCGGTCTCGCGGACGCCCCAGTCGATGCCGATGGCCCGGCCGGTAGCGGGCAGCGGCTGCGTCTCGACGGCGACGACGAACGAGGCGTACCAGTGGCCGAGGCTGTCGCGGTAGACGCGGACCGATGTCGGGTCGGCGGGCAGCTCGCGGGACCACACCACGGTCAGCGCAATGCCGCCGGCCAGGTGCAGGCGCCCGTCCTTGAGGCGGAACCCGCGGCGGGTGTAGTTCAGCGACGGCGCGGACTCCCGCTTGCGCTTGATGCGGGGCATCCCGGCGCGCTGCCGCATCGGAAGCCGGGCCTTGATGTCCTTGAGCGCCTTCGCGCGGGACTTGGCGAAGTCCCGGATGATCTGCTGCTGCGGCACCGACGCGCCCTCGCGCAGCCAGGCCATCGCGGTGCGGGCCCCGGTCAGCATCCTGTCGAGCTGCGCCGGGCCGCACGTCGTCTTCTCGCCGGTCTCCCGGTTCGCGGCGTGGACCTTGCGGGACATGGCCACGCACTCGTTCCACACCCACCGGCAGCGCGCCCACTCGGCTTCCAGACCGGCCCGCGCGGTGGACGACACACGCAGGCGGTAGGTGTACCGGGCGTGCCCGGTCTCCTCCGCCAGTCGCGGTGTCGCCATGGTGTCACCCTAGCACTACGATCAAGGGCATGGACCATGAATCACGCATCACGCTGCGCCTCCCCGCCGACCTCCACGCATGGCTGGTCGCCCAGGCGAAGGCCGCCCACCGGTCACTCAACTCCGAGATCGTCCACCGGCTTGAGGGCGAGCGCGCCGCCACCCGGGATCACGCCGAATCGCCCTGACGGCGATTCGGCTTTCCCTGCCCTGCTCCGCAGGAGTCCGATTCCTCCCCGGCCTGAAGGCCAGGGCATCCTCGGAGGAACCCTGTGACCATCCGGGTGGTGGTGGCCGAGGACCAGGCCGCGGTGCGGGCCGGGCTGGTGCTCATCCTGCGCAGCGCGGGCGACATCGAGGTGGCGGGCGAGGCGGCCGACGGTGAGGAGGCGGTGCGCCTGGCCCGCGAGCTGCGGCCGGATCTCGTCCTCATGGACGTGCAGATGCCCCGGCTCGACGGGGTGTCCGCGACCCGCCGGGTCGTCGAGGACGGCCTGGCGGACGTACTGGTGCTGACCACCTTCGACCTCGACGAGTACGTCTTCGGGGCGCTGCGGGCGGGCGCCGCGGGCTTCCTGCTGAAGAACGCGGACGCGGCCGAGCTGATCGAGGCGGTACGGACCGTCGCGCGGGGGGAGGGGCTGATCGCCCCGGCGGTGACCCGGCGGCTGATCGCCGAGTTCGCCGCGCCCCGCCCGGCGCGTACCGCCGCGGCACCCGAGCGGGCGGCGGCGGTCGCCTCGCTCACCCGGCGGGAGCGGGAGGTGCTGGGCGCCTTGGGCGAGGGTCTGTCGAACGCGGAGATCGCCGAACGTCTGGGCATGGCGGAGGCGACGGCGAAGACGCACGTCAGCCGCCTGCTGGGCAAGCTGGAACTGCGCAGCAGACTCCAAGCTGCGGTCCTGGCACAGGAGTTGGGGATCTGACGGCTGCGGGCGGCACCGGTCTGGACCTCTTGACGGTTGGTCCAGACCTTTCTACGCTCGCGGCAACACTGTGGTGAGCATGCCATGACAAAGCGTGCTCACGGGCGGCGCAGGTCCCACCCCCATGTCGCAGTCGGCCCCACGGCCGCGACGGACCTACGGAGGAGCACCCTTGAGCACAGCATCCCCACCCCCCACCAGGCGCACCCGGTTCTTCACCAGGGTCGCGGCGGTCGTCGCCGCACTCGCCCTCCCCGTCACCGGGCTCGTGGCCCTGGCCGGCCCGGCCCAGGCCGCCGCCGCGGCGACCGCCACGTACACCAAGGTCTCCGACTGGGGTTCCGGCTTCGAGGGCAAGTGGGTGGTGAAAAACACCGGCACCACCACGCTCAGCAGCTGGACCGTGGAGTGGGACTACCCGGCGGGCACCTCGGTCACCTCGGCCTGGGACGCCACCGTGACGAGCTCGGGCACCCACTGGACCGCCAAGAACGTCGGCTGGAACGGCACCCTCGCCCCCGGGGCCACCGCCAGCTTCGGCTTCAACGGTTCCGGCTCCGGCGCCCCGAGCGGCTGCAAGATCAACGGCGCCTCCTGCGACGGCGGCACCCAGCCCGGCGACACTCCCCCCACCGCTCCCGGCACCCCCGCCGCGAGCAACGTCGCCGACACCTCGCTGACCCTGGCCTGGACCCCGGCCACCGACGACAAGGGCGTGAAGAACTACGACGTCTACCGGGGCTCCGCCAGGATCGCCACGGTCACCGGTACCAGCTACGCGGACTCGGGCCTGACCAAGGGCACGACGTACACCTACAGCGTCACCGCCCGCGACACCATCGACCAGACCGGCCCCTCCTCCGGCTCCACCACGGTCACCACCACGGGCGGGGTCATCCCCCCGGACCCGGGCGACAAGGTCAAGCTCGGCTACTTCACCAACTGGGGCGTCTACGGACGCAACTACCACGTGAAGAACCTGGTCACCTCGGGTACGGCAGGCAAGATCACGCACATCAACTACGCCTTCGGCAACGTCCAGAACGGCCGGTGCACGATCGGTGACGCCTACGCCGACTACGACAAGGCCTACACCGCCGCCCAGAGCGTCGACGGCGTCGCCGACACCTGGGACCAGCCGCTGCGCGGCAACTTCAACCAGCTGCGCAAACTGAAGAAGCAGTACCCGCACATCAAGGTGCTGTGGTCCTTCGGCGGCTGGACCTGGTCCGGCGGCTTCCCGCAGGCCGCCGCCAACCCGGCCGCCTTCGCCCAGTCCTGCTACGACCTGGTCGAGGACCCGCGCTGGGCCGACGTCTTCGACGGCATCGACCTGGACTGGGAGTACCCGAACGCCTGCGGCCTGTCCTGTGACAGCAGCGGCCCGGCCGCCTTCAAGAACCTGATGCAGGCCGTGAAGGCCCGGTTCGGCGCGAACAACCTGGTCACCGCCGCCATCACCGCCGACGCCTCCGACGGCGGCAAGATCGACAAGGCGGACTACGCGGGCGCCGCGCAGTACACCGACTTCTACAACGTCATGACGTACGACTTCTTCGGCGCCTGGGCGGCCCAGGGCCCGACCGCCCCGCACTCCCCGCTCACCTCGTACGCGGGCATCCCGCAGGCCGGCTTCAACTCGGCCGACGCCATCGCCAAGCTCAAGGCCAAGGGCGTGCCCGGCGCCAAGCTCAACCTCGGCATCGGCTTCTACGGCCGCGGCTGGACCGGGGTCACCCAGGCGGCCCCCGGCGGCGCCGCCACCGGACCGGCCCCCGGTACGTACGAGC
This sequence comes from Streptomyces sp. NPDC090021, assembly GCF_044748225.1. Taxonomy (NCBI): domain Bacteria; kingdom Bacillati; phylum Actinomycetota; class Actinomycetes; order Kitasatosporales; family Streptomycetaceae; genus Streptomyces; species Streptomyces sp. NPDC090021. Next base: position 72,139 of record NZ_JBIVFO010000010.1, read on the forward strand.
AGGGCATCGAGGACTACAAGGTGCTCAAGAGCAGCTGCCCGGCCACCGGCACCGTCGCCGGCACGGCCTACGCCAAGTGCGGCAGCAACTGGTGGAGCTACGACACCCCCGCCACCATCGCCGGGAAGATGACCTGGGCCAAGCAGCAGGGCCTCAGGGGAGCCTTCTACTGGGAGTTCAGCGGCGACACCACCAACGGTGAGCTCGCGAACGCGGTCCACACCGGACTCCAGTAGCACGACGGAAGCCGGGGAGACGGGTCCGCCCCCCGTCTCCCCGGCTTCTCCATGCCATCCCGGCGTGGGACCCCCCAGGGGTACCTACGCCACGTTCACCCGCTGGCCGGGCGGAGCCGCCTCCAGCCACGCCAGGAAGCCCGTCAGCGCGTCCTCGCTCATCGCCAGCTCCAGGCGCGTCCCCCGGTGGAGACAGCCGAGCACGACGGCGTCGGACAGCAGGGCCAGCTCCTCCTCGCCCTCCGGGGCGCGGCGGGCCAGGACCTCGATGGAGGAACGCTCCAGCAGACGGCGCGGGCGCGGGGAGTACGAGAACACCCGGAACCACTCGATCCGGTCACCGCTGTAGCGCGCGACCCCGTAGACCCAGCCCTTGCCGGAGGCGTCCGGCTCCTCCGAGACACCCCAGCGCATGCTGCAGTCGAAGGTGCCGCCGGACCGCTGGATCAGTCTGCGGCGCAGTCCGAAGACGAACAGCCCGATCACCACCAGGGCTACGACCAGGCCGCTCACAAGCAGAGCGAGGAGCATCTTCACCGACCTCCTCGCTCATCGAATACGCATGAGAAAAAACAGACCTGCATCGCCTCAGCCGCGACCCGGTCTGGAAAATTCCAGAACGGACCGCGGCTGAGGTCTGCCGGGCCCCGGAGGTCGCCCTCCCGGACTCAGCGGTTGAAACTCCGACGGGCGTTCAGCCCGTTACGGCGCGCAGCCGGACATCCGCGCGACGCTCGGCGGCCGCGTCGGCCTCCGCCTTCGCGCGCTCCAGTGCCCGCTCCGCACGCTGGACATCGATCTCGTCCGCGAGCTCGGCGATCTCGGCCAGCAGGGACAGCTTGTTGTCCGCGAACGAGATGAATCCGCCGTGCACCGCGGCGATGACAGTGTTGCCCTCGCTGGTGCGGATGGTCACCGGGCCCGATTCCAGCACACCGAGAAGCGGCTGGTGACCGGGCATGACGCCGATGTCGCCGGACGTGGTGCGGGCGACAACAAGGGTGGCCTCGCCGGACCAGACATTGCGGTCCGCCGCGACCAGCTCGACGTGCAGCTCAGCAGCCAAGGTGGCTCCTCGGGTCACCACCCGGCGGGTCGGCCGGGTGTTGGGTCAAATTCTAATGGGCGTGGGGAGAGGGACGGGACACACCCGCCCCTCTCCTTCCGGGGGCACCTCCCAGCGGTAGCTGGGGGGCCTGCGAACCGGATGCGCTCCTCGCGGAGCGCGCCGGATCAGGAGACGCCCAGCTCCTTGGCGTTGGCCTTCAGGTCCTCGATGCCACCGCACATGAAGAACGCCTGCTCGGGGAAGTGGTCGTACTCACCGTCGCAGATCGCGTTGAACGCGGTGATCGACTCGTCGAGCGGAACGTCCGAACCGTCCACACCGGTGAACTGCTTCGCCACGTGGGTGTTCTGCGACAGGAAGCGCTCGACGCGACGGGCACGGTGGACAACGAGCTTGTCCTCCTCGCCCAGCTCGTCGATACCGAGGATCGCGATGATGTCCTGGAGGTCCTTGTACTTCTGCAGGATCCCCTTGACACGCATGGCGGCCGCGTAGTGGTCCGCCGCGATGTACCGCGGGTCGAGGATGCGGGACGTCGAGTCCAGCGGGTCCACGGCCGGGTAGATGCCCTTCTCGGAGATCGGACGGGAGAGAACCGTCGTCGCGTCGAGGTGGGCGAAGGTGGTCGCCGGCGCCGGGTCGGTCAGGTCGTCCGCGGGGACGTAGATCGCCTGCATCGAGGTGATCGAGTGACCACGGGTCGAGGTGATGCGCTCCTGGAGGAGACCCATCTCGTCGGCCAGGTTCGGCTGGTAACCCACCGCGGAGGGCATACGGCCGAGCAGGGTCGACACCTCGGAACCCGCCTGGGTGTACCGGAAGATGTTGTCGATGAAGAAGAGCACGTCCTGCTTCTGCACATCGCGGAAGTACTCCGCCATGGTCAGACCGGCCAGGGCGACGCGAAGACGGGTGCCCGGGGGCTCGTCCATCTGGCCGAAGACAAGGGCGGTCTTGTCGATGACGCCCGAGTCGCCCATCTCCTCGATGAGGTCGTTGCCCTCACGGGTACGCTCACCGACGCCCGCGAACACCGACACACCGTCGTGGTTGTTGGCGACGCGGTAGATCATTTCCTGGATCAGAACGGTCTTGCCGACACCGGCACCACCGAACAGACCGATCTTTCCACCCTTGACGTACGGGGTGAGAAGGTCGATGACCTTGACGCCGGTCTCGAACATCTCCGTCTTGGACTCAAGCTCGTCGAAGCTCGGGGCCTTGCGGTGGATGGGCCAGCGCTCGGTGACCTCGGCGTTCGCCTCGGGGTAGTTGAGCACCTCACCCAGGGTGTTGAACACCTTGCCCTTGGTGAAGTCGCCGACGGGGACGGTGATGCCCTCGCCCGTGTCGGTCACCGGGGCCTGGCGGACCAGACCGTCGGTGGGCTGCATCGAGATCGTGCGGACCAGGCCGTCACCCAGGTGCTGGGCGACCTCAAGGGTCAGCGTCTTGAGCGCGCCGTCCTCGGCCGGGTCGGCGACCTGGACCTTCAGCGCGTTGTAGATGTCGGGCATCGCGTCGACGGGGAACTCCACGTCGACGACCGGGCCGATGACCCGGGCGATGCGGCCCGTGGCAGCGGCCGTCTCAACAGAGGTCGTCATTACTTGTCACTCCCCGCGGTCGCGTCGGCCATGGCGCTGGCGCCACCGACGATCTCGCTGATTTCCTGGGTGATTTCGGCCTGGCGGGCCGCGTTGGCAAGCCGGGAGAGGCTCTTGATGAGGTCCCCGGCGTTGTCGGTCGCCGACTTCATCGCGCGGCGGCGGGCGGCGTGCTCGGAAGCGGCCGACTGCAGCAGTGCGTTGTAGATCCGGCTCTCGACGTAGCGCGGCAGAAGGGCGTCGAGGACGTCCTCCGCCGACGGCTCGAACTCGAACAGCGGAAGGATCTCGCCCTTCGCACCGTCCTCCTCCGCAGCCTTGTCGAGGCTGAGCGGCAGCATCCGGCCGTCGACCGCGTTCTGCGTCATCATCGACACGAATTCCGTGTAGACGATGTGCAGCTCGTCGACGCCGCCCTCGGCCGTTTCCAGCTGGATGGCCTCGATCAGCGGACCCGCGACGCGCTTGGCGTCGGCGTAGGCCGGGCTGTCGGTGAAGCCGGTCCACGAGTCCGTGACCTTGCGCTCACGGAAGCCGTAGTAGGCGACACCCTTACGGCCGACGATGTAGCTGTCGACCTCCTTGCCCTCGCCGCGCAGCCGCTCGGTGAGCCGCTCCGCCTGCTTGATGGCGTTCGAGGAGTAGCCGCCGGCCAGACCGCGGTCGCTCGTGATGAGCAGGACCGCGGCGCGGGTCGGCGTCTCCACCTCGGTGGTCAGGGCGTGCTTGTTGTTCGAGCCGGTCGCCACCGCGGTCACCGCACGGGTGAGCTCGGTCGCGTACGGCATCGACGCCGCCACCTTGCGCTGCGCCTTGACGATGCGCGAGGCGGCGATCATCTCCATCGCCTTGGTGATCTTCTTGGTCGCCGTGATGGCACGGATGCGACGCTTGTAGACCCGGAGCTGCGCTCCCATGAGTCAGGTCCCTTCCGTCGTCACTTGGAGACGTTGACGGCCGGCACGTCCTCGCCCAGGAGCTTGCCGTCCGAGGTCTCGAACTGGCGCTTGAAGGCCGCGATGGCGTCGGCGATCGAACCGAGGGTGTCGTCCGACATCTTGCCGCCGTCGGCGATGGAGGTCAGCAGGTCCTTGCGCTCGCGGCGCAGGTGCTCCAGCAGCTCCGACTCGAAGCGACGGATGTCGGCGACCGGGACGTCGTCCATCTTGCCGGTGGTGCCGGCCCAGACGGAGACGACCTGCTCCTCGACGGGCATCGGCTGGTACTGGCCCTGCTTCAGCAGCTCGACCATGCGCTTACCGCGCTCCAGCGAGGCCTTCGACGCGGCGTCCAGGTCGGAACCGAAGGCGGCGAACGCCTCCAGCTCGCGGTACTGGGCCAGGTCGACGCGGAGACGACCCGAAACCTGCTTCATGGCCTTGTGCTGGGCGGAGCCACCGACGCGGGAGACGGAGATACCGACGTTCAGCGCCGGGCGCTGGCCCGCGTTGAACAGGTCGGACTCCAGGAAGCACTGGCCGTCGGTGATGGAGATGACGTTGGTCGGGATGAACGCCGACACGTCGTTCGCCTTGGTCTCGACGATCGGCAGACCGGTCATCGAACCGGCACCCATCTCGTCGGACAGCTTCGCGCAGCGCTCCAGCAGACGGGAGTGCAGGTAGAAGACGTCACCCGGGTAGGCCTCACGGCCCGGCGGGCGGCGCAGCAGCAGCGACACGGCGCGGTAGGCGTCGGCCTGCTTCGACAGGTCGTCGAAGATGATCAGGACGTGCTTGCCGGCGTACATCCAGTGCTGGCCGATGGCGGAACCGGTGTACGGCGCCAGGTACTTGAAGCCGGCCGGGTCGGATGCCGGGGCCGCGACGATCGTCGTGTACTCGAGCGCGCCGGCCTCTTCCAGGGCGCCGCGAACGGACGCGATGGTCGAGCCCTTCTGGCCGATGGCGACGTAGATGCAGCGGACCTGCTTGTTCACGTCGCCCGAGCGCCAGTTGTCGCGCTGGTTGATGATCGTGTCGACGGCCAGAGCGGTCTTGCCGGTCTGACGGTCACCAATGATCAGCTGACGCTGGCCACGGCCGATCGGCACCATCGCGTCGACGGCCTTGTAGCCGGTCTGCATGGGCTCGTGCACCGACTTACGGACCATGACGCCCGGGGCCTGCAGCTCGAGGGCGCGGCGGCCCTCGGTCGCGATCTCGCCGAGGCCGTCGATCGGGTTGCCGAGCGGGTCGACGACACGGCCGAGGTAGCCCTCGCCGACACCTACGGAGAGAACCTCACCGGTGCGCTGCACCGGCTGGCCCTCCTCGATACCGCTGAACTCGCCGAGGACGATCGCACCGATCTCGCGCTCCTCAAGGTTGAGGGCGAGACCGAGGGTGCCGTCCTCGAACTTCAGCAGCTCGTTCGCCATGGCGGAGGGCAGGCCCTCCACCTTCGCGATGCCGTCGCCGGCAACGCTGACCGTTCCGACCTCCTCGCGCGAGGCCGCGTCCGGCTGGTACGACTGGACAAAGTTCTCCAGTGCGTCCCGGATCTCCTCCGGCCGGATCGTGAGCTCCGCCATCTGGGTTCCCTGCTCTCCTTGTTGGGCCTGAAGCTTCTTAGGGGTCTGGGGGCGACCCCCAGGAATCTTCTGCAAGTTCTGCACGGCCCAACCGGGCCGCTAGGAATGCTTTGTACTTGTGGTGGCTGGTCAGCCGGCCATGCGGCGGGACGCCTCGGCGAGGCGGTCCGCGATGGTGCCGTCGATGACCTCGTCGCCGACGCGCACCGAGATCCCGCCGAGGACCTCGGGGTCCACGTCCAGGTTCAGGTGCATCTGGCGGCCGTACAGCTTGGCCAGCACCGCGCCGAGACGCTGCTTCTGCACGTCGCTGAGCGGAACCGCGCTGGTCACGGTGGCGACCATGCGGTCACGGCGCTCGGCGGCGAGCTTGGAAAGGGACTCGAGTCCCGCTTCCAGGCTACGTCCACGCGGGTGGGTGACAAGACGGATCACCAGGCGCTCGGTGACGGCGCTCACCTTGCCATTGAGCAGGCTGCGCAGCAGCTGGCTCTTGGCGGAGGTGGTCGCCCCGCGGTCGGTCAGCGCGGCACGCAGCTCGGTGTTCGAGGACACGATCCGGCCGAAGCGGAAGATCTCGTCCTCGACGTTGTCGAGCACCTCTGCCTGCTGGGCCGCCGTGAGGTCGGCGGTGGCCGCCAGCTCCTCCAGCGAGTCCACCAGGTCGCGGGACTGCGACCAGCGGGACCGGGCCATGCCGGACACCAGGTCGAGGGTCTCCCCGCCGACCTGACCGCCGAGCAGCCGAGCGACGAGCTCGGCCTTGGCCTCGCCGGACTGCGCCGGGTCCGTGATGACCCGACGCAGCGAGACCTCACGGTCGAGCAGCGCGGTGACAGCGGCCAGCTCACCGGCGAGCTTCGCCGCGTCGACGGACGTGTTGTCCGTCAGCGCGTCGAGACGCTCGCGCGCGGAGGCCAGCGCCTCGCGGCTCGCTCCGTTCATCGGGCCGCCTCGGCCTTCTCCTCAAGCTCGCTGAGGAAGCGGTCGATGGTGCGGCTCTGCCGGGCGTGGTCCTCAAGGGACTCGCCGACGAGCTTGCCGGCCAGGTCGGTGGCGAGCTTGCCGACGTCCTGACGCAGCGCCTGAGAGGCGGCCTTGCGGTCTGCCGCGATCTGGGCGTGGCCGGCAGCGATGATCTCCTCACGCTGCCGCTGGCCCTCTGCGCGCAGTTCTTCCTTCAGCGCAGTGCCCTGCTCCAGCGCTTCCTGGCGCAGGCGCGCGGCCTCGTGCCGGGCTTCGGCGAGCTGGGCCTTGTACTGCTCCAGGACGCTCTGGGCCTCGGTCTGAGCGGCTTCCGCCTTCTCGATACCGCCCTCGATGGCCTCGCGGCGCTCGTCCAGAACCTTGTTGATGTTCGGGAGGAGCTTCTTCGCGAGGAAACCGAAGACGATGACGAAGGCGATCAGACCGATGACGAGCTCGGGGAGCGGCGGGATGAGAGGACTCTGAACTTCCTCGGCCGCGAGAACCATGAGGTTCACATCAGTGCCTTTCGTCTAGTGGTTGGTCGTGAATCCGAAGATCACGGACCGTAGACGAACGGCATGACCAGACCGATGAGGGCGAGCGCCTCACAGAAGGCGAAGCCGAGGATCTGGTTGGCGCGGATCAGACCGGCCGCCTCGGGCTGACGAGCAAGAGCCTGGGTGCCGTTACCGAAGATGATGCCGACGCCGACGCCGGGGCCGATGGCGGCGAGGCCGTAACCGATGGAGCCGAGGGAGCCGGTGACGGCGGCAAGGGTCTGGGACATGCCAGTTCTTCCTTCTCTTTCACGGACCGGTGGGGGTTGGCCACCGGACGACTAAGGGTTCAGGGGGATGGTCAGTGGTGCTCGGCGAGCGCGCCCTGAATGAAGCTGCAGGCCAGGAGCACAAAGACGTACGCCTGGACGGCCTGGATGAAGAGCTCGAAGGCGGTCATCACGATGACCATGACGAACGAGACGCCGGCGTAGGCGATGCCGATGCCGTTCAGCAGGTACCAGCTGGCGATCGTGAAGAGCAGCAGCAGGGTGTGACCGGCGAACATGTTCGCGAACAGTCGGACCGCGTGGGTGAAGGGGCGGACCAGGACGTTCGAGAAGAACTCGATGACCATGACCATCGGGAGGACCGGGCCGAGCGACTTGTCGTAGCCGGTCAGGTTCTTGAAGCCCCCGACGAAGCCGTGACGCTTGAAGGTCACGCTCATCCAGATCACGTACACGATGGCCGCGAGGGCCGCGGGGTACGCGATGATCGCGGTCACCGGGAACTGGGCCAGCGGAATGATGGACCAGAGGTTCATCATCCAGACGAAGAAGAAGATCGAGACCATCAGGGGGACGTACTTCTCGCCCTCCTTCTTGCCCAGCGTCTCGTAGACGATGCCGCGGCGCACGAAGTCGTAGCCGGCCTCGGCGACCATCTGGAGCTTGCCCGGGACGACCTTCGGCTTCCGGAACGCGGCCCAGAAGAACCCGACGATGATGATCGAGCCCAGCAGGGCCAGGAGCATCGTCTTGTTGAAGTACAGGCTGCTGTCCGCGTCACCGAAGATCGGCTCGAACAGGAACGAGTGCAGGCCGGGAGCCGGGAAGCCACAACCGTCGAAGATGTGGCAATCGGTCTCGAAGGCGAGCACCGTCGTCGGGTCAGCACTCACCGCGGGCTCCTTCAGCGTGGCGCATAGGTACGGCAACCTCGTTGTGTCGGCGCGGCGCACAGCCGCTGTTCGGCACTGGACTGGTGTTACGGATGATGTGGCGGCGATCAGGCATCGAGCCTCGCGATGGGACAGGCGTCAGCTCAGATGCCCGCGCCCGCAGTGCCGCAGTTGGCACCGGACGATAGCAGGATCTCGAACGCCCACTTATCCCGGCCCTACCCTTCACGACTTCGGCCCCGGATTTTCGGGCTTGTCGCCCTTCACCGAGTCCGGTTCGACGTAAAGGATCTTGGCCTTCATGTGGGCACGCGTCTGCGCGGCGATCCACACCAGGGTGGTGGCGACGAGCGTGATGGCGAAGGCCTTGGGGTTGAACAGCGTCGTGTTCTTGAACGCTGCGACAAAGACGAAAAGCAGCAGGATCTGGGCCGTGTAGAGCATGAGCCCCATGGCCTGGAAGAGGTGCGGAAGCGATTTCGCCGTGCGCTGCAGAACGACGAATCCGATGCCCATGAACAGGATCACGACCAGCGTCGCGACGACGGCTCCGACCGCGCCCTTGCCGCCGACGACAAGCCCGCTGACCAACGCGGCGAGTGCGCCGGCGACGGCCGTGGGCACGGCGGCTTGCAGAAGGGATCGGACGTCATCTGACCGCATGGCGGTTTGCTCCGCGTGGTGGTGGGGGCACTGGACTCGTACGGGACGAGCGTAAGCCCGGTCCGAGAGAGAACCTCGGGCCAAGGGACCGTCGCACTACGGTCCTTCGGCTCTGTCGCCGGGTTTAGTGAACGGTATCACAAACTATTTGATGAGAGCTTTACCTGCCGGGTGTGCCGACTGTCACACATGAGAGTGACCCTGCGCGTGTGTGCGCGACAGGAGGGTCGACTGTCTGCTAATGGGCGACGATGTCGGACATGTGACGCCGGTGTCAGCGAGTGGATTCAGCCTTACGCCGCTCGGGGAAGCGCGAACGGGGGCCCACGGCGGTCGCCCCGTTGACGCCCGAGACGCCCGCGGCGATCGGCCGGGCGGGCTGCGGCCCGGCGCCCGAGGCATCCCGCGCGGCCGCCTCCGCAGCCGCCTCCGCCGCCCGTGCGGCGTGCCGGTAACGCGGCGGGACCAGGCGCTCGGCCCAGACCGGGGTACGCGGCGTGAAGCGCGGCAGGAGCAGCAGGAACAGCCCGATCGCGCTGAGCACGGCGATCACCAGCACGATCCACATCGCGGCGGAGTGCACGGAGTAGGCCACGGTGCCGAAGGCGATCAGGCCCGACCAGAAGTACATGATCAGGACCGCACGGCTGTGCGAGTGGCCCAGTTCCAGCAGCCGGTGGTGCAGGTGCCCGCGGTCGGCCGCGAACGGCGACTGGCCCTTCCATGTACGGCGCACGATGGCCAGCACCAGGTCCGCCATCGGGATCGCGATCACCGTCAGCGGCAGGATCAGCGGGATGTAGGCGGGGAGCATCGCGTGCGTCGCGTTGCGCTCACCACCGGCGAACAGCGCCAGCGCGTCCGGGTCCACCTGGCCCGTCAGCGAGATCGCCGCGGCGGCCAGCACCAGCCCGATCAGCATCGAGCCGGAGTCCCCCATGAAGATCCGGGCGGGGTGCATGTTGTGCGGCAGGAAGCCCAGGCACATGCCCATCAGGATGGCCGCGAAGAGGGTGGCGGGCGCCGCGGACTCGATCCCGTAGCCGAACCAGATCCGGTAGGCGTACAGGAAGAGCGCCGCGGCGGCGATGCAGACCATGCCGGCGGCGAGGCCGTCGAGGCCGTCGACGAAGTTCACGGCGTTGATGGTGATCACGACGAGGGCCACGGTGAGCAGGTTGCCCTGCCACTGGGTGAGCGGGACCGTGCCGATGAAGGGCACCGGGATCCACAGGATCGTCAGTCCCTGCATGACCATCACACCGGCGGAGATCATCTGCGCGCCGAGCTTGATCAGGGCGTCGAGCTCGAACTTGTCGTCCAGTACGCCGATCAGCCAGATCAGCGCGGCACCGGAGAGCAGTGCGCGCGGTTCGTTCGACTTCTCGAAGACCGCGTTGAGGTTCTGCAGGTGGTCGGCGACCAGCAGACCCGCGCACAGGCCGCCGAACATCGCGATCCCGCCGAGGCGCGGCGTCGGCTCGCGGTGCACGTCGCGGGCGCGGATCTCCGGCATGGCCCCGGCCGCGATCGCGAACTTCCGCACGGGCCCGGTCAGCAGGTAGGTCACCGCGACCGTGACGCAAAGCGTCAGCAGATATTCACGCACTGGCTGCCCCAGATGTATCGCCGGCCATCTCAGCCCCACACATTAGCTGCGATGTCCCCTCTCCCGAGGACGCGAGGGGGCGGTAGACCGGTTCCACTACACCCCCCTTGCCCCATTTACTCCCCGTAAGGGGGAAATCCCTCCGTGAGCTCGCCGACCTCCGTACGTGTCTTCGCGGCTTCCCCGTGCAGCGCGGCCGTGAACAACTCCGCGATCCGGCGCATCTGCGTCTCCCCCATGCCCTGGGTGGTCACGGCGGCCGTTCCCAGCCGGACGCCCCGCTGGTCCCCGTACGGCAGGACGCACGTGTCCAGCACGATCCCGGCGGCGGCCAGCCGGCCGCGGGCGGTCGGGCCGTCCACGCCCAGCGGCGCCGGGTCCGCGGTGATCATGTGAGTGTCCGTGCCGCCGGTGGTCACCGTGAACCCGCGCTCCTCCAGCGCCCCCGCGAGCACCCGGGCATTGGCGACCACGCGGTGGGCGTAGGTGGCGAAGGCCGGCCGGGCCGCCTCGCCGAAGGCGACGGCCTTGGCGGCGATGGTGTGCATCTGGGCGCCGCCCTGGGTGAAGGGGAACACCGCCCGGTCGATGCGCTCGGCGAACTCGGCACCGCACAGGACCATCCCGCCGCGCGGCCCGCGCAGCACCTTGTGGGTGGTCGCGCACACGACGTCGGCGTACGGCACCGGACTCGGCGCGGCCCCGCCCGCCACCAGCCCGATGGGATGGGCGGCGTCGGCGATCAGATACGCCCCGACCTCGTCGGCGATCTCCCGGAAGGCGGAGTACTCGGGGTGGCGGGGGTAGGAGATGGACCCGCACACGATGGCTTTCGGCCGGTGCGCCCGGGCGAGGTCCTGCACCTGCCGGTAGTCGATGAGCCCGGTCCCGGCGTCGACCCCGTACCCGACGAAGGTGAACCACTGCCCGGAGATGTTGGCCGGCGAGCCGTGGGTGAGGTGTCCCCCGTACGGGAGCCCCATCGCCAGCACGGTGTCCCCCGGCCGCAGCAGCGCCGCGTAGGCGGCCAGGACGGCCGAGGAACCGGAATGCGGCTGCACGTTCGCGTGCTCGGTCCCGAACAACGCCTTGGCCCGCTCGGTCGCCGTCTTCTCGGCCAGGTCCGCGTACTCGCACCCGCCGTGGTAGCGGGCGCCGGGGTAGCCCTCGGCGTACTTGTTGGCGAGCGGGGACCCCAGCGTTGCCAGTACGGCCGTCGAGGTGAAGTTCTCCGCCGCGCTCAGCTGCAGCGTCCTGGCCTGCCTGCGGGACTCCCCGTCGAGCACGTCGGCCATCTGCGGGTCCTGTCGGCGCAGCAGGTCCGTGGGCTGGGTGATGACGCTCATGGCGCGGCTCCAGGGGGTACCGGGTTACCAGCCACTGTAGGCCCGCACCCCCCACGACGCCCTGCCGACGCCTCCCGGCGCGCCCCTCGGCCCGGCGGGCCTCCCCGGCTTCGGCCCGCTGCGCCGGCCTCCGGCCGCCGAGGTCAGCGACGGGCCGCCACACCCGTCAGAGCCGTCACCACGGGATCCAGCGCCTGGTTGATCTCGTCGCCGATGGAGCGGAAGAAGGTGATCGGCGCGCCGTACGGGTCGTACACCTCGTCCGCGTCGGGCGACGGCGCCAGCAGCCATCCGCGCAGCGCCGCGGCGGCCCGTACGAGCGCCCGCGCCCGCTCCGCCACGCCGTCGTCCAGCGGTGGCAGCGTGGCCGGATCTATGGCCCGGACCAGCCGGGTGAACTCCTTGAGCGTGAAGGTGCGCAGCCCCGCCGAATGCCCCATCGAGATGACCTGCGCACGGTGGTCGCGCGTGGCGGTCAGCACCAGGTCGGCGCGGATGACGTGCTCGTCGAGCAGCTCGCGGCCGGTGAACCCGGTCGCGTCGGCCCCGAAGTCGGCGAGCACGGCCGCCGCGTTCGCCTCCATCGGGGCGCCCTCGTGGCCCCAGGTGCCGGCGCTCTCCACGATGAGGTCCCCGCCGACGGGGCCGCCGAGGCGGTGCGAGAGGGCGTGCCGGGTCAGCCGCTCGGTGATCGGCGAGCGGCACACGTTGCCCGTGCTGACGTGGAGTATGCGGAAAGTGCTTCCCCCTGCTATGCCACGCCCCTCAGGGCTCACGGGGCCACCTCGAGGTCGGGTACGACCTCCCGCAGCTGGTCGGCGCTGAGCGCTCCCGCGCGCAGCAGCACGGGAACCTTCCCCGTGACGTCGACGATCGACGACGGCTCGATGCCGGGCGTCGGACCGCCGTCCAGGTAGACGGACACCGAGTCGCCGAGCATCTCGCGCGCCGCGTCGCAGTCCTCGGGAGCCGGGTGCCCGGAGAGGTTGGCCGAGGACACCGCCATCGGGCCGACCTCCGTCAGCAGCTCGATCGCGACCGGGTGCAGCGGCATGCGGACGGCGACGGTGCCCTGGGTGTCGCCGAGGTCCCACGCCAGCGACGGCTGGTGCTTGGCGACCAGCGTCAGCGCGCCGGGCCAGAAGGCGTCGACGAGCTCCCAGGCCTGCTCGGAGAAGTCCGTGACGAGGCCGTGCAGGGTGTTCGGGGAACCGATGAGCACCGGAGTGGGCATGCCGCGGCCGCGTCCCTTGGCGGCGAGCAGGTCGTGCACGGCCTCCGGGCTGAAGGCGTCCGCGCCGATCCCGTAGAGGGTGTCGGTGGGCAGCACGACGAGCTCGCCGCGGCGCACGGCGGATGCGGCTTCACGCAGGCCCGTCTTGCGGTCCGTCGCGTCGTTGCAGTCGTATCGCCGGGCCATCAGCGGGCCTCCTCGTGCAGCAGGGGGGTGGCGGGGTTCGTCGCGCCGGTCACGGCAGTGCCTTGCGGGCCGTGGCGAAGCGCGGGCGGTTGTTGAGGTCGGGGTGGTCGGCCGCGTCGGCCCAGCCCCGTTCCTCGGCGAAGATCCACGGGACCTGGCCGCCCTGGGTGTCGGCGTGCTCGACGACGACGATGCCGCCGGGCCGCAGCAGCCGGTGGGCGGTGCGCTCGATGCCCCGGATGGTGTCGAGTCCGTCCTCGCCGGAGAAGAGCGCCATCTCCGGGTCGTGGTCGCGGGCCTCGGGCGCCACGTACTCCCACTCGGTGAGCGGGATGTACGGCGGGTTGGAGATGACCAGGTCGACCTGGCCGTCGAGCTCGGGCAGCGCGCTCAGGGCGTCGCCCTGGTGGACGGTGACCCGGGAGCCCTCGGCGTTCTTGCGGGTCCACCGCAGGGCGTCCTCGGACAGCTCGACCGCGTGCACGCGCGAGCGCGGCACCTCCTGGGCCATGGCCAGCGCGATCGCGCCGGACCCGGTGCACAGGTCGACGATCAGCGGCTCGACGACGTCCATGGCCCGGACGGCCTGTATGGCCCAGTCGACGACCGACTCGGTCTCGGGCCGGGGTACGAACACCCCGGGCCCGACCTGGAGCTCCAGGTAGCGGAAGAAGGCGCGGCCGGTGATGTGCTGGAGCGGCTCGCGCGCCTCGCGGCGGGCGACGGCCTCCCAGTAGCGGGCGTCGAAGTCCGCGTCCTTGACGTGGTGCAGTTCCCCCCGTTTGACGCCGTGCACGAAGGCGGCGAGCTCCTCCGCGTCGAAGCGCGGTGAGGGCACGCCGGCGGCGGCCAGCCGCTGGGTGGCCTGGGCCACCTCGGCAAGCAGCAAGTTCACGCTGGTCCTCCGGGCTGCTGTCGTACGGGGGGTGGTGCGGGGTTCTGTCAGTTCGCGGCGGCGAGCTTGGCCGCGGAGTCCGTGTCCACGCAGGCCTGGATGACCGCGTCGAGGTCACCGTCGAGCACCTGGTCCAAGTTGTACGCCTTGAAACCGGTGCGGTGGTCCGAGATCCGGTTCTCCGGGAAGTTGTACGTACGGATCTTCTCGGACCGGTCGACGGAGCGGACCTGGCTGCGGCGCACGTCCGAGGCCTCCTGCTCGGCGGCCTCCTGGGCGGCGGCCAGCAGGCGGGAGCGCAGGATGCGCATGGCCTGCTCCTTGTTCTGGAGCTGGCTCTTCTCGTTCTGGCAGGAGGCGACCACACCGGTCGGGATGTGCGTGATGCGCACGGCCGAGTCGGTGGTGTTGACGGACTGGCCGCCGGGGCCGGAGGAGCGGTACACGTCGATGCGCAGGTCGTTCGCGTTGATCTCGACCTCGACCTCCTCGGCCTCCGGGGTGACGAGCACGCCGGCGGCGGAGGTGTGGATGCGGCCCTGCGATTCGGTGGCCGGAACGCGCTGGACGCGGTGCACGCCGCCCTCGTACTTCAGGCGGGCCCACACGCCCTGGCCGGGCTCGGTGGCGCCGTTGCCGCCCTTGGTACGGACGGAGACCTGGACGTCCTTGTAGCCGCCGAGCTCGGACTCGGTGGCGTCGATGATCTCGGTCTTCCAGCCCACCCGCTCGGCGTAGCGCAGGTACATGCGCAGCAGGTCACCGGCGAACAGGGCGGACTCGTCGCCGCCCGCTCCCGCCTTGACCTCCAGGAGCACGTCCTTGTCGTCGCTGGGGTCGCGCGGGACGAGCAGCAGGCGGAGCTTCTCGGTGAGCTCCTCGCGCGCCTGCGTCAGCTCCTTGACCTCGGCGGCGAAGTCCGGGTCGTCGGCCGCGAGCTCCTTCGCCGTCTCGATGTCGTCGCCCGTCTGCTTCCAGGCACGGAAGGTCGCGATGATCGGGGTCAGCTCCGCGTAGCGCTTGTTCAGCTTGCGCGCGTTGGCCTGATCGGAGTGGACCGAAGGGTCGGCGAGCTGCTTCTCGAGGTCGGCGTGTTCGCCGACCAGTTCCTCGACCGCCTCGAACATCGGGGGACTCCTGTGGTGAAAGTGCGGGGGGACTGCACGGGTGACGGGCTTGAACGACGACAAAGGCGCCGGTCCGGCCGCCCCCGAGTGGACAGGGGGCGGCCGGAGACCGGCGCCTGGGTCGCGCTACTTCTTGGCCGCGCCCTTGCCGAAGCGCGCCTCGAAGCGGGCCACACGGCCACCGGTGTCGAGGATCTTCTGCTTGCCCGTGTAGAACGGGTGGCACTCGGAGCAGACCTCGGCACGGATGGTGCCCTCGGTCAGGGTGCTACGGGTCGTGAACGACGCGCCGCAGGTGCAGCTGACCGCGGTCTCGACGTACTCGGGGTGAACATCGCGCTTCAAGGTGTCTCCTAGATTCGGGAGGGCGCCGGGTCGCAGGAGCCGAATTGCTATGTGCGTGAACCGGGGCCGACAGACCAGTCTGCCAGGACCGGGCCGCCTGTCAAAATTCTGAGGACGTCTGCTTCAACGGGAAGGGGTCCCGGTCTATTCCGGGGTCCGTTCCGCCGGGCGCGCCCGGTCACCGCACTACTGCACGAGGGTCCCCGCGGCGCTCTTGTCGCCGGTGGAGTTCGCGGTGGCCTCGGCGGGGATCGGCCGGTCGGCCAGCAGGGCGTCCCAGACCATCCTGGACTCCTTCCGCAGGGGTGTGACGCGGTTCGCGTCGAGCGCGTCCGTGGTCACGGGCAGGGTGATCATCTGCAGGTCACCGGGGTCGATGCCCTGGAGGCTCTGCGCGAGACCGGCGAGGGACTTCACGTCGCCGAGCGCCTTGTCGGTGGTGAGCGCCCTGGTCCCGGCACCGGCGAGGTCGAACAGCTTCTTGGGGTTGTCGAACACGCCGACGCCCTTGACCTGCTTGATCAGCGCCTTGATGAAGGCCTGCTGCAGCTGTATTCGGCCGAGGTCGCCGCCGTCCCCGACGCCGTGGCGGGTACGGACCAGGCCCAGGGCCTGCTCGCCGTTCAGCTTGGCGGGACCGGCCGGCAGGTCGAGGTGGCTGTACTCGTCCTTGATCGGCTCGGTGGTGGTGACCTCGACGCCGCCGAGGGTGTCGATGATCTTCTTGAACCCGGTGAAGTCGACCTCGATGTAGTGGTCCATGCGGATACCCGACATCTTCTCGACGGTCTTGACCGCGCAGGCGGCGCCACCGACGGTGTAGGCCTCGTTGAACTGCCGGCGCTGGCCGCCGGGGTCGGCCCTCCCCTTGCCCGTGGGGCACTCGGGACGGGAAGTCATGGTGTCGCGGGGTATGGACACGACACTGGCCTTCTCGTGCCCCTCGTACAGGTGGACGACCATCGCGGTGTCGGAGCGGGCGGAGCCGCCGTCGTCCTGGCCGTGCGCGCTGTTGGCGCCGCCACGGGAGTCCGAGCCGAGGACGAGTATGTCCATCGAGCCGTTGCCGACATCGGCGGGGCGGTCGGTACCCAGCGCCTGGTCGATGTCGACGGTCTTCAGGTTGCCGTTGAGCGTGAAGTAGAGGTAGCCGGCGCCCGCCCCGCCCAGCAGGACCACCGCCGCGGCGCTCCAGGTGGCCACGACGAGGGCCCGGCGGCGCGTCGCCGGTTCGCGTCGGCGGCGGCCCGCGGCCCGCCGGCCCCGGCCCTTGCTGTCCTCGGTCATGCTCTCTTCACTCCTGAGTCCGGTCCCCGGGTCCGTACAGGCCCGCCGCCCGCCCCGCGGGTCCTCTGACACAGACGGGCGAATGCCGTGAAGGGTTCCACGTCGGATGCAAGCCCCTCACGGCAGGCGCTTACCCATGAACCAGGACAAACACTGCATAGCGTGGCTTTCACCTGCGGTTTCGGGGTGCGCACCCGGGAGCCGCGCAGCGGGTGTGACGTGGCGAAGCTCGCAGGGGTCCGAACGGCTCCCCGGAGGCGCTCCGGAGCCCTCCGGAGCCCTCCGGGGCGCTCCCGTCGGCCTCGGAACGCACGGCAGCCCCCGCCGCGCGGTGCGGACGGGGGCTGCCGTGGCGATGCCTCACCACCGGCGCGGGGCGCCGGAGGAGGGACCTCAGTCGTCGTTCTTGCCCGACGGGGTCGTCTTCGCGATCTGCATCAGGAACTCGGCGTTCGACTTCGTCTGCTTCATCTTGTCGAGGAGCAGTTCGATCGCCTGCTGCGAGTCGAGCGCGTGCAGCACCCGGCGCAGCTTCCAGACGATGGCGAGCTCCTCCGCGTTGAGGAGGATCTCCTCCTTGCGGGTGCCCGACGGGTCGACGTCGACGGCCGGGAAGATGCGCTTGTCGGCGAGCTTCCGGTCGAGCTTGAGCTCCATGTTGCCGGTGCCCTTGAACTCCTCGAAGATCACCTCGTCCATGCGCGAGCCGGTGTCGACCAGCGCGGTGGCCAGGATGGTCAGCGAGCCGCCGTCCTCGATGTTGCGCGCGGCACCGAAGAAGCGCTTCGGCGGGTACAGCGCGGTCGAGTCGACACCACCGGACAGGATGCGGCCGGAGGCGGGCGCCGCGAGGTTGTACGCGCGGCCCAGACGGGTGATGGAGTCCAGCAGGACGACCACGTCGTGGCCCAGCTCGACGAGACGCTTGGCGCGCTCGATGGCCAGCTCGGCGACGGTGGTGTGGTCCTCGGCCGGGCGGTCGAAGGTCGAGGAGATGACCTCGCCCTTGACCGACCGCTGCATGTCGGTGACCTCTTCCGGACGCTCGTCGACCAGGACGACCATCAGGTGGCACTCGGGGTTGTTGGTGGTGATCGCGTTGGCGATCGCCTGCATGATCATGGTCTTGCCGGTCTTCGGCGGGGCCACGATCAGACCGCGCTGGCCCTTGCCGATCGGCGACACGAGGTCGATGATGCGGGTGGTCAGCACGCCCGGGTCGGTCTCCAGACGCAGCCGGTCCTGCGGGTACAGGGGCGTCAGCTTCTGGAACTCCGGTCGGCCGCGGCCGGATTCGGGCGCCATGCCGTTCACCGAGTCGAGGCGCACCAGGGCGTTGAACTTCTCGCGGCGCTCGCCGTCCTTGGGCTGGCGCACGGCACCCGTGGTGTGGTCGCCCTTGCGCAGACCCGCCTTGCGGACCTGGGCGAGGGAGACGTACACGTCGTTGGGACCGGGCAGGTAGCCCGAGGTCCGGATGAACGCGTAGTTGTCCAGGATGTCGAGGATGCCCGCGACGGGGATCAGCACGTCGTCGTCGGCGACCTGCGGCTCGTTCGGCGCGAACTCGTCGCGGCCGCGACGGCCACGGCGGTCGCGGTAGCGGCCGCGACGGCCACGACGGCCGCCCTCGTCGTCGAAGTCGTCCTGCGGGCCACCGTCCTGGCGGCCCTGCTGGCCCTGGCCCTGCCCCTGACCGCGGCCGCCCTGCTGCTGGCGGTCCTGACGGTCGGCGCGGTCCTGGCGACCGCCGCCCTGGCCGCCCTGCGCGGCCTGGCCCTGACCCTGGCCGCCCTGGCCCTGGTCGTCGGCCTTGGCGCCGCGCTCGCGACGGTCGCGCTGGCGGTCGCCGCGCTCACGACGGTCGCGGCGACCGCGGCCCTCGCCGTCCTGGCCCTGGGCCTGGCCCGCGGAGACCGCCGTGGCGGCCTCCGCCCTGGTCTCGGCGGGCGCGGTGGCGGTGGCCGTGTCGGCCTTCTGCTCGACCTGTACGGAGACGGGGGCCGAGCCCTCCGGGCTGCCCGAGGGGGCCGTGGCGCGGCGGCGGCGGCGCTCGCCGGCCGGGGCCTCTTCTCCCCCGCTCTCGGCTGCGCTCGCGCGGGAGGGGCCCCCTGCCGGCTGGCCCGGGATCTCGATCTGCGTCTGCGCGGCGGCGGGCTTCTCGGCGGGGGCCGCGGGGGCCTCCGCCGGTGCGGCGTCGGCGGCAGCCGTACGGGCCTTGCTGGTGGCGCGGCGCTTCGGCTTGGCCTCGGCGGTGTCCGCGGCGGAGGCGGCGGCCTTGGGGGCGCCGCTGCCCGCCTGCGCCTCCTTGATGACCTCGATCAGCTGGCTCTTGCGCATCCGCGCGGTGCCCCTGATACCGAGGCCCGACGCGACCTGCTGCAGCTCGGCGAGGACCATGCCGTCAAGGCCGGTGCCGGTGCGACGACGCTTGGGCGCGGCGCCCGCGGCGGGGGCACTGGCGTCGACAGAGGTGTCGGCAGCGCCCATCAGATCGGTGGTGTCGCTCACGAAGGGTCCTTCCCTGGAGCGGACGTCGGCCTGTCTGGCTCGGCGACCGGTTGTGCTGTCCGACGACGGTCCTAGGTGTGGACCGTGCCGGGGCGGTGGTCCGCCGAAAGGGGATACGGCGGAAAGAAACGTGCGTGGGTTCCGGCGAGAAGCCCCCCAGCTGAAAGCGTGGGAAAATCACGCCGATTCCGGAGCGTGCTCGAAACTGCTGGAGGTGATCAGAGCAGTCGGGGAGGCTCCCGGAAGAAATGTGGTCCCGGATGGGGACACTGAGCACCGAGCCATGGCGGCTTCCGATGCGCACTTGAGACTAACACTACCGGATCCAATAGATATTCCCCCTCTCAATCACCGGCAACCGCGCACTTCCGCGCGGGCGGCCTGCCCCGGCCGCCCGCCCCGAACCGGCCGGGCCTGTCGAAGGACAGGCCTAGCCGCCCTGGGTACCCAGCGGAAGTACGCTCGCGCCCGCGGCGTCGAGGGCGAGCCGGTTGGCCGCCCACCCCTCGCCGGCGAGCTGCGCGACCTTGTCGGCCGCGTCGTTGTCGACCAGCGCGAGGACCGTGGGGCCCGCGCCGGAGATGACCGCGGGGATGCCGTCCGCCCGCAGTCGGTTGACGAGTGCCACGCTCTCGGGCATCGCCGGGGACCGGTACTCCTGGTGGAGCCGGTCTTCGGTGGCCGGCAGCAGCAGCTCGGGACGCCTGGTCAGGGCTTCCACGAGCAGGCCCGCGCGGCCCGCGTTGACGGCCGCGTCCACGTGCGGCACGGTGCGCGGCAGCAGGCCGCGCGCCGTCTCGGTGAGGACCGGCCGGGAAGGTACGAAAACCACCGGAACGATGGAGTCGGCAGGCTCCATCCGGATCGCCCGGGCACTGCCCCCGTCCATCCACGCCAGCGTGAACCCGCCGAGCAGGCAGGCGGCGACGTTGTCGGGGTGGCCCTCGATCTCGGTGGCGAGCTCCAGGAGCGCCGCGTCGTCGAGCTTCGCCTCGCCGCCTATGGTGACGGCGCGGGCGGCGACGATGCCGGCGCAGATGGCGGCGGAGGAGGACCCGAGGCCGCGGCCGTGCGGGATCCGGTTGGCGCAGACGACCTCCAGGCCGCGCGGCTGTCCGCCCAGCAGGTCGAAGGCGGTGCGCATGGAGCGTACGAGCAGGTGACTCTCGTCCCGCGGGAGGGTGTCGGCGCCCTCGCCCGCGATGTCGATGTTCAGGCCGGAGTCGGCCACCCGGACGACGACGTCGTCGTAGAGCCCCAGGGCCAGGCCCAGAGCGTCGAACCCGGGGCCGAGGTTGGCACTGCTGGCGGGGACGCGCACCCGTACGGCGGCGGCGCGGAACGCTGGACCGGCCATCGTCCGATGACACTCCTTGTGACTGTGCGAGGACTTCGCTCTTCGCTGACTCGCTGTGAATGTACTGGAGAACGTACGACACCCGAAGGCCCTCGGGGCAGCACCGCAGTCATATGCGCGGTGGCGGATGTAAGTACAGCCTATCGAAGGAAGGTTCTCTCGCGACATAGGGCGCACAGGAGGCGCACGATGCGTGTCGCGGGCTTCGACCGGGTTGGACCCGCTTCAGCCGCACTTCTGCCGTCGTACGGGGTGAGTTGCCGGGCTCCGGAGGGTCCCTGGAGTGCCGTCGGGGCACTCGGGAACCCTCCGGAACCCGGCTCTCACGGTCGGGCGGTCGGACCGGTCAGACCAGCCCGAGGCGCACGGCGGCGGCTTCGGCGTCCACCGGAACGGTGACGGGCTGCGGAGCCCCGGCGACCGCCCAGTCGGGGTCCTTGAGGCCGTTGCCCGTGACGGTGCATACGATCTTCTGGCCCGGGTCCACCAGGCCCAGCTCCGCGGCCTTGAGCAGACCGGCCACGGACGCGGCCGAGGCGGGCTCGACGAAGACGCCCTCCTGGGAGGCCAACAGCCGGTACGCGGCCAGGATCTGGCGGTCCGTCACCTCGTCGATGAAGCCGCCCGACTCGTCCCGCGCCTGCAGGGCGTAGTCCCAGGAGGCCGGGTTGCCGATACGGATCGCGGTGGCGACGGTGTGCGGCTCCTTGACGACCTCACCGCGCACGATGGGCGCGGAACCGGAGGCCTGGAAACCCCACACGCGGGGCGTACGGGAGGCCAGGCCGTCGGCCTTGTACTCCTTGAACCCCTTCCAGTACGCGGTGATGTTGCCCGCGTTGCCCACCGGCAGCACGTGCACGTCCGGGGCGTCGCCGAGCGCGTCGACGATCTCGAACGCGGCCGTCTTCTGGCCCTCGATGCGCACCGGGTTGACGGAATTGACCAGCGCCACCGGGTAGTTGTCGGACAGCGCGCGGGCGAGGTCGAGGCAGTCGTCGAAGTTCCCGTCCACCTGCAGGATCTTGGCGCCGTGCACGAGGGCCTGGCCCATCTTGCCGAGCGCGATCTTGCCGCGGGGCACGAGCACCGCGGAGACCATCCCGGCGCGCACCGCGTACGCGGCGGCGGACGCCGAAGTGTTGCCGGTGGAGGCGCAGATGACGGCCTTGGCGCCGTCCTCCTTGGCCTTCGTGATCGCCATGGTCATGCCGCGGTCCTTGAAGGACCCGGTGGGGTTCGCCCCCTCGACCTTGAGGTGTACCTCACAGCCGGTGCGCTCGGACAGCACCTGCGCGGGGACGAGGGGAGTGCCACCCTCACGGAGCGTCACCACAGGGGTCGTGTCCGTCACCGGCAGGCGGTCCCGGTACTCCTCGATGATGCCGCGCCACTGGTGGGTGCGATTGCTGCTCATGGGTCCTTACTCCCCTTCAACACGCATGATGCTGGCGACACCGCGCACGGTGTCCAGCTTCCGCAGCGCCTCGACGGTCCCCGAGAGGGCGGCGTCGGCCGCGCGGTGGGTGACGACGACGAGGGAGGCCTCATGGCCGACCCCGTCTGGACGACCTTGCTGCCGGACGGTGTCGATGGAGACACCGTGCTCCGCGAACGTGGTCGCCACCTGGGCGAGGACGCCCGGCTTGTCCGCCACATCGAGGCTGATGTGGTAGCGGGTGACGACGTCGCCCATGGGGCTGACCGGCAGCTGGGTGTACGCCGACTCGCCGGGCCCCGTTGCCTCGGCGAGCTTGTTGCGGGCGACGGCGACGAGGTCGCCGAGGACCGCGGACGCGGTCGGGGCACCGCCCGCGCCGGGCCCGTAGAACATGAGCCGCCCGGCGGCCTCCGCCTCGACGAAGACGGCGTTGTACGCCTCGCGGACGGAGGCGAGCGGGTGGCTCAGCGGAATCATCGCCGGGTGGACGCGGGCGGTGACGGACTCGCCGTCCGCGGCGCGCTCCAGGATGGCGAGGAGCTTGATGGTGCAGCCCATCCGCTTGGCGGAGGCGAAGTCGGCGGCGCTGACCTCGGTCATGCCCTCGCGGTAGACGTCGTCGAGGCGGACCCGGGTGTGGAAGGCGATACCGGCCAGGATCGCGGCCTTGGCTGCGGCGTCGTAGCCCTCGACGTCGGCGGTCGGATCGGCCTCGGCGTACCCGAGGGCCGTGGCCTCGTCGAGCGCCTCCTGATAGCCGGCGCCGGTCGAGTCCATCTTGTCGAGGATGAAGTTCGTCGTGCCGTTGACGATGCCCATCACGCGGTTGATCTTGTCGCCGGCGAGGGACTCGCGCAGCGGGCGGACCAGCGGGATGGCGCCGGCGACGGCGGCCTCGTAGTACAGGTCGCGCCCGTGCTGCTCGGCGGCGGCGTGCAGCGCGGCGCCGTCCTGGGCGAGCAGCGCCTTGTTCGCCGAGACCACGGAGATGCCGTGCTCGAAAGCGGTGGTGATCAGGGTGCGGGCCGGCTCGATGCCGCCGATGACCTCGATGGCGATGTCGATGTCGCCCCGTTTGAGGAGGGCGGTCGCATCGGTGGTGATCAGCGCCGGATCGACGCCCTCACGGACCTTGGAGGGGCGGCGCACGGCCACGCCGGCGAGCTCGACGGGCGCGCCGATCCTCTGCGTGAGGTCGTCGGCGTGCGTCGTCATGATGCGAGCCACCTCTGAGCCGACCACTCCACAGCCCAGCAGCGCCACCTTCAGCGGACGCGTACGCATCATTCGACCTACGCCTTTCGATCTTCCATCAATACCCCGCGCGCGGTTTTGCGCGCGGGGTGTGAACCAGTCTCACTCAATGGACAGCACTTTCCATCTTCGGTCCATTTCGTGAGACACCTATTTCATCATCCGAGGTCGAGTCGCAGGAGATCCTCCTCCGTCTCGCGGCGAACGATCACTCGGGCCTGTCCGTCACGCACGGCGACCACCGGCGGGCGGAGCGCGTGGTTGTAGTTGCTGGCCATGGAACGGCAGTACGCGCCGGTCGCGGGCACCGCCAGGAGGTCCCCGGGCGCCAGGTCGGCCGGCAGGAACGCGTCCTTCACGACGATGTCACCGCTCTCGCAGTGCTTGCCGACGACGCGCACGAGCATGGGCTCGGCGTCGGAGGTGCGGGAGACCAGCGCGATCGAGTATTCGGCGTCGTAGAGGGCCGTACGGATGTTGTCGGACATCCCGCCGTCGACGCTGACGTACGTACGGAGCCCCTCCAGCGGCTTGATCGTCCCCACCTCGTACAGCGTGAACGCGGTCGGGCCGACGATGGCGCGGCCGGGCTCGACGGAGATCCGGGGGGCGCGCAGCCCGGCGCTCTCGCACTCGCGGGCCACGATCTCGGTGAGCGCCTTGGCGATCTCGTGCGGCTCACGGGGGTCGTCGTTCGAGGTGTAGGCGATACCGAGGCCGCCACCGAGGTCGATCTCGGGCAGTTCGACGCCGTGCTCGTCACGGACCGCGGCGAGCAGCCGCACGACGCGCTTGGCGGAGACCTCGAAGCCGGCCATGTCGAAGATCTGCGAGCCGATGTGGGAGTGGACGCCCAGCAGCTCCAGCGAGTCGTGGCCCAGGGCGCGGCGCACGGCCTCGGCGGCGGACCCGTCCGCGACGGCGATGCCGAACTTCTGGTCCTCGTGGGCGGTGGCGATGAACTCGTGCGTGTGCGCCTCGACGCCGACCGTCACACGGATCTGCACCGGCTGCCGTACGCCCAGCTCACGGGCGATATGCGCGACGCGGGCGATCTCCTGGAAGGAGTCCAGGACGATGCGTCCGACGCCGGAGCCGACGGCCCGCCGGATCTCGCCCTCGGACTTGTTGTTGCCGTGGAAGGCGATCCGGTCGGCGGGCATCCCGGCGGCGAGGGCGGTCGACAGCTCCCCGCCGGAGCACACGTCGACGTTCAGCCCCTCCTCCTTCAGCCACTTCACGACGGCCTTGGACAGGAACGCCTTCCCGGCGTAGAAGACGTCGGCGTCCTTGCCGAAGGCGTGCGCCCAGGCCCGGCACCGGGCCCGGAAGTCCTCCTCGTCGAGGAAGTAGGCGGGCGTACCGAACTCCTCGGCGAGCCTGGTGACTTCGATGCCGCCGACGGAGACGACGCCGTCGGCCCCGCGCCGCACGGTGTGGGACCAGACCTTCTCGTCGAGCGCGTTCAGGTCGGCGGGCGGCGGTGCGTAGTGCCCTTCGGGCAGGACGTCGGCGTGGCGGGGCCCGGCGGGGTGCGCGGAACGGCTCATCGGCTTCTCTCTTCGCGGTTCATAGGCGTTCGGGTGCGTCCATGCCGAGCAGGGCCAGGCCGCCGGCCAGCACCGTCCCGGCGGCTTCGGCGAGTGCCAGCCGGGCGCGGTGGGCGGCCGAGGGTTTCTCGTCCCCCTGGGGCAGTACGCGGTACTGGAAGTCGAGCAGCGCGTCGGCCAGCTCGACGAGGTGCCGGGCGAGCCGCTCGGGCGCGCGGTGGTGCGCGGCGGCTTCGAGGACGAGGGGGTGGTCGGCGAGGAGGCGCAGCAGGGCGGGGGCGCCGTCGACGTCGCCGGGCTCGGGGCGGAAGCCCAGCTGGGCGGCGTTGCGTACGAGGGCCCGGCTGCGGGCGTGAGCGTACCGGACGCGGAAGACCTCGCTGGCCTCGCCCTGTACGAGCAGGACGTCGGAGAAGGAGGGGGTCTCGCGGGCGGGTACGGCGAGCATCGCCCAGCGGGCGGCGTCGGGGCCGTAGCGGGCGACGACGTCGCCGTCGCGCCTGGCCACGGGGGCCACGGCGGCCAGGGGGGCCACGGTCGGAGCGGCGGGCTCCGTGGCGCCCTGGACGCGCAGGAGCCGCAGCACACTCCGGCGTACGACATGCTCACGCAGCCCGGGCCCGGACCCTGGCTCCGGCTCGCTGCCGTCGGCGGGGAGGCCGCGGCCGGCCCCACCGCACGCCTCCCGGATGACGACATCACGCATGATCGCGTCGGCTATGACCGCGGGCGCGGAGGGGGCGGGGAGCACGAAGTTGAGGAACCCGGCCCCGGTGACCTCGACGCGCTCGATGCCGGGCTCCGCGCCGAGCCGGCGGGCCAGTACGCCGGCCACCTCCCGCGGCGGGCATCCGGCGGCCTTGGCGACCTGGAAGGCGACGGGGGTGGCGTAGTCCCCCACCCCGCCGGGCCTGGTCCGCTCGACGACGACCCGCCCGGGCGCCGCCGCACCGGCCGCCAGCTCCCCGTCCGCGACGGCGCAGCGCACGGCGCGTACGACGCAACGGGAGAGGTCTGCGGGGGTCACGGGACCAGCCTAGGGGAGACGCCCCGTCATCCCGCGAAGGGTTTCGCCATGTGAACAGCGGGCCCGGCCCGGACGGGGGTCAGCCCCGCCCTCTCCCGGCGGGAGCCCCTTTCCTCCCGTCGCGCCGGTCCTTGCGCTCGGCGAGCCGGCGGACGACGCGTACGAGCTCGGTGGGCTCGAAGGGCTTGGCGAGGAAGGCGTCGACCCCGGCGGCGATGCCGGACTCGACCTCCTGCTGCGTACAGGCACTGACGATGGCGACGGGCACGTCCCGGGTCCGCGGATCGGCCCGCAACTGCGCGGCGGCCCCGAACCCGTCCAGGCGGGGCATGACCACATCAAGGGTGATCACGTCGGGGCACACCTGGTGTACCACGTCCAGGCACTCGGCACCGTCGTTCGCGGTCACGACCTCGAAGCCCTCCAGCTCGAGATTGACCTTGATCAGCTGCCGGATGACCTTGTTGTCGTCGACAACGAGGACCCGGCCCGAGACGCCTGGCACAACTCGAGAGTAGGTCGACGCAGGCCCCCGCGTCCGGGTTTTCAGCACTTCCACCCCGTGCGGGCGACGCACTCACCCCTCCCCCACAAACGGGTTCCTGATCACCCCATGGAAGCTGGTAGTGTTCAACCCGTCGCCGCACCACAAGCGACACGCCCCCGTAGCTCAGGGGATAGAGCAACGGCCTCCGGAGCCGTGTGCGCAGGTTCGAATCCTGCCGGGGGCACTTCCGGAAAAAAGGCCTGACCTGCGAAAACGCAGGTCAGGCCCTTTCTCGTACATGCCAAAACATAAACGGCCTTTCGGGTTGCCCTCTTTGACGGTCTTGGCTCACCGGCCGCTGGATCCGGCGTGGCCGACTCGCGGGTTTTCGCAGGTCAAAGCGGCTGCACCAGCCGCCCAGGCGTCGCAACGACCCGTCGTGGGTGGCCACTCGGAGATCACGGCCGACTTTCGCTCGGTAGTGCGGAATCCGCGTGTGACCTGCCCGGATGCGTGGGAAGCGTAAACGGTCTGGTGGGTCGTTGCCGTTTCGGAGCCCCAGCGTGTAACAGGAGTCACTTGAATACCTCGTGGCCATGGCGGCTCGGGCGTCACGGCATAGAGGTCTGAACTTCCCGTACCTCCAAGGTGGCCGAAGGATGCAAGCCCGCTGACCGGTTGATCGGCGCCGCGTAGGCTCCCGCGTCAACTGCGGGAGCTCCGCCCTGCCGGGCGGCCAAGGCCGGTCCTCCGTACGGGCACCCCGCGGGTTGCGTAGTCGGCCCCGAGCGCGGTGATGGCACCCGGGCGCTCAGCTGAGTTCGGTGAAAGCCTCCACATCCCCGGTCTTGCCGGTGACGATGATGACGTCGCCTTTCGCCACGACGGTTTCGGCCGTGGCGTGGGTGAAGTCGTGCCCGGGGCGTTTGATGCCGACGACGGTGATGCCGTATTTGGTGCGGACGGCGCTCTGTCCGAGGGGGACGCCGGTGATCGCGTTCGGGGTGATGGTCTTGACGAGGGCGTAGTCGTCGTCGAACTCGATGAAATCGAGCATACGGCCGGTGACGAGGTGGGCGACGCGTTCGCCCATCTCGTGTTCGGGGAGGACCACGTGGTGGACTCCGAGGCGTTCGAGGATCTGGCCGTGCTGGCGGCTGATGGCCTTGGCCCAGATGTTGGGGACGTTCTCCTCCAGGAGGTTGGAGGCGATCAGGATGCTGGCCTCGATGTCGGTGCCGATACCGACGACCACGCTGGGGAACTCGCCGACGCCGAGCTGTCGGAGCACCTCGGGGTCGGTGCAGTCGGCGATGGCGGTGTGGGTGAAGATGTCGCTGTGCTTCTGCACGAGAGCAGCGTCGGTGTCGATGCCCAGTACGTCCCAGCCGCGCCGGGTCAGTTCGTTGGCCAGGGAGCTGCCGAACCGGCCCAGTCCGATGACGGCCACGCGCTGGTCACCGACTGCGGGGGTGCTGGTGTCCAGGAGCCGCTTGCGGCGGCGACGGCGCAGGGAGTGCAGGTAGTTACCCAATGACGGGTCGCTCCTCGGGTAGCTGGTAGCGGCGGGTCCGCTCGCGCAGGGCGAGCGAGGACACCAGGGTGATGGGGCCGAGGCGGCCGACGAACATGAGGAGGATAAGGATCAGCTGGCCGGAGACGGGGACGTCGGCGGTGATGCCGGTGGACAGGCCGACGGTGGCGAACGCGGAGACGGCTTCGAAGAGGACGGCCTCGAAGGAGGCCTTCGTGACGGTGAGCAGGGCGAGGGTCGCGGCGATGACGAGCCCGATGGCGAGCAGTGCCACGGTCAGCGCCTGGCGCAGCACGTGCGGGGCGAGACGGCGGCCCATCACGGTGGAGTTGGGCTCTCCGCGTACTTCGGCGAGCATCGCGGCGGCCAGGACCGCGAAGGTGGTCACCTTGATGCCGCCCGCGGTGCCCGCGCTGCCGCCGCCGATGAACATCAGGGCGCAGGTGAGCAGAAGGGTCGCCGCGTTCAGGGCGCCCATGTCGATGGCGTTGAACCCGGCGGTGCGGCTCATCGCGGAGTAGAAGAAGCCGTTGAGGAGCTTCTCGTCCCAGTCGAACGCGCCGAGGGTGCCCGGGTTGGTCCACTCCAGCAGGCTGGTGAGCACGGTGCCGATGAACAGCAGGGCGGCGCTGGTGAGGAGCGTCAGACGGGTGTGCAGCGACCAGTTGCGGCGGCCGGTGGTGCGGCGCCGGGTGCGGTGGCGCAGGAGTTCCAGCAGCACGGGGAAGCCGAGGCCGCCCAGGATCACGGCCACGGCGATCGGCAGGGTGACCCAGGGATCCTGGGCGTACGGAGTGAGGCTGTCGCCGTGCAAACCGAAGCCGGCGTTGTTGAACGCCGAGACCGCGTGGAAGAGACCGGAGTAGGCGGCTTCGGTGATGGAACGGCCGTATCCGAAGCGCAGCCGGAGGGCCAGGAAGGCGCCCACCGCGAGTTCCACGATGAGCGTGCAGCCGGCGACGCCGAGGAGGACGCGGCGTACGTCGCCGATGCCCAGGCTCTTGGTCTCCGCTGCCGCGGTCAACTGCATGCGCAGCCGCAGTTTCCCTGAGACCAGCAGGGCCAGCAGGGACGCCAGGGCCATGATGCCGAAGCCGCCGACCTGGATCAGCGCCAGGATGACGCCCTCGCCGAAGCCGCTCCAGTGCGTGGCGGTGTCCACGACGACCAGCCCGGTCACGCACACCGCCGAGGTGGAGGTGAACAGGGCGGTCACCAAGCTGGTGGCGGAGCCGTCCTGGGAGGAGACGGGCAGCATCAGCAGTACCGTGCCGATGGCGATCACCAGCGCGAACGCGGACACCACCGTGCGGGCCGGATGAGTGGTGAAAAGCGAATGCCACACTCTTGCCGCGCGTCCGGCCACTCGACCGACTTCCCTCCGACTCGGCGCTGCCATCGGGCCCGAGCGTCAGGAGTGCGTCAAGGACCAGCGGCGTCACCCTACCCCGGCGGCTGTCGGCACTCGAACAGGGCACGTCCGTCCAGGTGAGGCGGCAAGCAGGGCCGAGTTGCCCGGCCTGTCAGGTGAGAGCTGCCTTGGGGAGTTCGGGGGCAGGCCTCGGGCCTGTTTTTGCGATGGGCAGGGTGAGGACCATGGTCAGGCCGCCGCCGGGGGTGTCCTCGGCGGTGAGGGTGCCTCCGACGGCTTCGGTGAAGCCGCGGGCGACCGCGAGGCCGAGGCCCACTCCGGTGCCTGCCGGGGCGTCTCCGTAGCGCTGGAAGGGCTCGAAGATACGGGCTTTCTCCCCGTCCGGAACTCCTGGCCCCTGGTCGATGACGCGCAGTTCGAGGCGGTCGCCGAGAACACTGGCGGAGACGAGGACAGGCCGGCGGTCGGGGCTGTACTTGACGGCGTTCTCGACGATGTTGGCGACCGCGCGTTCCAGGAGCCCTCGGTCGACGGCGACCATCGGGAGTGTCTCGGGGATGTCGAGTTGGACGCTGTCCTCGGGTACGCCGGCCAGTGCCTTGGGGACCACTTCGTCGAGATCTGTCTCGCGGATCAGCGGGGTGACGGTGCCGGTCTGGAGGCGGGACATGTCGAGGAGGTTGTCGATCAGGGCGGAGAGGCGGTCGGCTCCCTCTTCGATGCCTTCGAGCAGGTCCGCACGGTCGTCTTCCGACCATTCGACGTCGTCGGAGCGCAGTGAGGTGACGGAGGCCTTGATGCCGGCCAGTGGGGTGCGCAGGTCGTGGCTGACGGCGGCGAGGAGTGCGGTGCGGATGCGGTTGCCCTCGGAGAGCCGTTCGGCTTCCGCGGCCTGGTCCACCAGGCGTTGGCGATCGAGTACGACGGCGGCCTGGGCGGCGAAGGCGCCGAGGACCCGGCGGTCCTCGGCGGGCAGGACACGGCCGGTCAGGGCCAGGGCCATGTTCTCGCCGATCGGCATGTCGACGTCGGCGTCCTCGGGGCGGGAGACCTGGGAGGGCCCGGTGCCGGCCGCGATCGTCCACGGCTCGACCTCGCTCTCACGTTCCAGGAGTGCCACGGAGTCCATGGCGAAGGTTTCGCGCAGCCGCTCCAGCAGGGCGTCGAGGGAGTTCTCGCCGCGCAGGACGCTGCCGGCGAGGAAGGAGAGGATCTCGGACTCGGCGCGCAGCCGGGCGGCCTGGTGGGTGCGGCGGGCGGCGAGGTCGACGACGGAGGCGACCGAGACGGCGACGGCGAAGAAGACCGCGATGGCGACGATGTTCTTGGGGTCGGCGATGGTCCACAGGTGCAGCGGCGGGGTGAAGTAATAGTTGAGGAGGAGGGAGCCGAAGGCGGCGGAGGCCAGCGCGGGCAACCGTCCGCCGAGCAGCGCGGCGGCCACGGTGAACGTCAGGAAGAGCAGCATGTCGTTGGCCAGACCGAGGTCGGGGAGCCCGAGCCGCAGCAGGACGGTCAGCAGGACCGGTCCGGCGATGCCGGCCAGCCAGCCCCAGATGATCCGCGAGCGTCCCAGCCGGGCGCCCCGCGCCACGGGAAGGCCCCGGCCCTTGGCGGCCGCGTCGTGGGTGACTATGTGGACGTCGAGATCGGGCCCGGACTCGCGGGCGACGGTGGCACTGACGCCGGGTCCGAAGACGTACTGCCAGGACCGGCGGCGGCTGACGCCGAGGACGATCTGGGTGGCGTTGACCCCGCGGGCGAATTCGAGCAGCGCCTGGGGGATATCGTCGCCGATGACGTGGTGGAAGGTTCCGCCCAGGTCTTCGACGAGGGTGCGCTGGACGGCGAGTTCCTTGGGCGAGGCGGAGGTCAGTCCGTCGCTGGCGGCGATGTAGACGGCGAGGACCTCGCCGCCGGAGCCCTTCTCCGCCAGGCGGGCGGCGCGGCGGATGAGCTGGCGCCCTTCCGGGCCGCCGGTCAGGCCGACGATGATGCGTTCGCGGGCCTGCCAGGTGGAGCGGATGTTGTGCTCGCCCCGGTACTCCTGGAGGTACTCGTCGACGCGGTCGGCGACCCACAGCAGGGCGAGCTCGCGCAGGGCGGTGAGGTTGCCGGGGCGGAAGTAGTTGGACAGGGCCGCGTCGACCTTGTCCGGCTTGTAGATGTTGCCGTGCGCCATGCGCCGGCGCAGCGCCTGCGGGGACATGTCGACCAGTTCGATCTGGTCGGCGCGGCGCACCACCTCGTCCGGCACGGTCTCCCGTTGGCGGACGCCGGTTATGGTCTCGACGACGTCACCCAGCGATTCGAGGTGCTGGATGTTGACGGTGGTGACGACGTCGATGCCGGCCCGGAGGAGTTCCTCGACGTCCTGCCAGCGCTTGGCGTTGCGCGAGCCGGGCACGTTGGTGTGGGCGAGCTCGTCCACCAGGGCCACGGCGGGGCGGCGCGCCAGCACCGCGTCCACGTCCATCTCCGTGAACGTCGAGCCCCGGTACTCCAGCTCTCGCCGCGGGACCTGCTCCAGGCCGTGCAGCATCACCTCCGTGCGCGGACGGTGGTGGTGCTCGACGAAGGCGACGACGACGTCGGCGCCCCGCTCGATGCGACGGTGGCCTTCGGAGAGCATGGCGTAGGTCTTGCCGACGCCCGGTGCCGCGCCGAGGTAGATCCGGAATGTGCCGCGTCCCATGTGATTCAGCCTTCGAAGCGGTAGCCCATGCCGGGCTCGGTGATCAGGTATCTCGGGTGCGAGGGGTCCGCTTCCAGTTTGCGCCGCAGCTGGGCCATGTAGACGCGCAGGTAGTTCGCCTTGTCCCCGTACGTCGGGCCCCACACCTCCAGCAGCAGCTGGCGCTGGCTGATCAGCCGGCCGGGGTGGGTGATGAGGATCTCCAGCAGGTGCCACTCGGTGGGGGTGAGCCGGACATCGCGGCCATCGCGCCGGACCTTCTTGGCCACCAGGTCCACGGTGAAGTCTTCGGTCGTGACCAGCACCGTTTCCTCCGAGGGCTCGGGGGACTCGGAACGGCGGACGGCGGCGCGGAGCCGGGCGAGCAGTTCGTCCACGCTGAAGGGTTTGGTGACGTAGTCGTCGGCTCCGGCGTCCAGCGCCCTGATCTTGTCCTCGGAGGTGTGCCGGGCGGAAAGGACGAGGATGGGGACACGGCCGGTCTGGCGTACGGCCTTGATGACGTCGATGCCGTCCATGTCGGGCAGGCCGAGGTCCAGCACGATGACGTCCGGTGTGCGGGTGGCGGCGAGCCGGAGCGCGGTGCCGCCGTCGGTAGCCGATTCGACCTCGAACTTGCGTGCCTGGAGGTTGATCCTCAGGGCTCGGACGAGCTGCGGGTCGTCTTCCACCACCAGGACCCTGGTCATTGGTGTGGCGCCTCCCTTCCGTGGTGGGCGTGCTGGATACGGGGCGAGCCGACGGGAGGCGGAAGTACCGCGTCCCGCCGGCTCCGGAGCCCGCTCGGGCTGGGGATCAGCTCTTGGTCAGTGCCTTGAGGGCGAGGTTGAGCTTCAGGACGTTGACGTGCGGCTCGCCGAGGAAGCCGACGGTGCGGCCCTGAGTGTTGTCCTCGACCAGCTTGGCCACCTGTTGCTCGGTGAGGCCGTTCTCCTTGGCGACGCGCTTCACCTGGATCTGCGCGTACTCCGGGGAGACGTGCGGGTCGATGGCGGAGGCGGAGCCGGTGACCGCGTCCTTGGGCACCTCGGATGCGGGAACACCGTTGAACTCGGCCGCCTGCTTCTTCGCGTCCTTGACCGCCTCTACGAGTCTGGGGTCGGAGGCGCCGAGCTGGCTGGAGCCGGTGGCCAGCGGGTCGTAGCCGCTGTTGGAGGGGCGCGGCTGGAACCACTTGGGGTCCGGCCGGGCGGCCTCGTTCTCGTCTTCCGGGTTCTGTTTGGGCAGGTCCCAGCTCTGTCCGATCAGCTCGGAGCCGACTTCCTTGCCCTCGACCTTGACGAGGGAGCCGTTGGCCTTGTCGTGGAAGAGTGCCTGGGCGATGCCGGTGACGGCGAGCGGGTAGAGGATGCCGGTGACGACGGTCAGCACCAGCAGCATCCGCAGCGCGGCGCCCAGGAGGCGGCCCGTGTTGGAGACGGATTTGTTCATGGCAGATCAGCCGATTCCGGGGATGAGGGAGATGAGAAGGTCGATGAGCTTGATGCCGATGAACGGCGCGACCAGGCCGCCCAGGCCGTAGATGCCGAGGTTGCGGCGGAGCATCTTGTCCGCGCTGCTCGGCCGGTACCTGACGCCTTTGAGGGCCAGTGGCACGAGCGCGATGATGATCAGCGCGTTGAAGATGACGGCGGAGAGGATCGCCGACTCGGGTGAGGCCAGGCCCATGATGTTGAGCTTGTCCAGGCCGGGGTAGGCGACCGCGAACATGGCCGGGATGATCGCGAAGTACTTCGCGACGTCGTTGGCGATGGAGAAGGTGGTGAGGGCGCCTCGGGTGATGAGGAGCTGCTTGCCGATCTCGACGATCTCGATGAGCTTGGTGGGGTTGGAGTCGAGGTCCACCATGTTCCCGGCCTCCTTGGCGGCCGAAGTGCCCGTGTTCATCGCGACGCCCACGTCGGCCTGGGCCAGGGCGGGTGCGTCGTTGGTGCCGTCGCCGGTCATCGCGACGAGCTTGCCGCCCGCCTGCTCCCGCTTGATCAGGGCCATCTTGTCCTCGGGCGTCGCCTCGGCGAGGAAGTCGTCGACGCCCGCCTCGACGGCGATGGCCTTCGCGGTCAGCGGGTTGTCACCCGTGATCATGACCGTCTTGATGCCCATGCGGCGCAGCTCGTCGAACCGCTCCCGCATGCCCTCCTTGACCACGTCCTTGAGGTGGATGACGCCCAGGACCCGGGCACCCTTGTCGTCCTTGACGGCTACCAGCAGCGGCGTGCCGCCTGCCTGGGAGATCCGGTCCGTAAGGGCCTGCGCGTCCTCGGCGACCCGGCCGCCCTGCGTCTCGACCCAGGCGGCGACCGAGCCGGTCGCCCCCTTGCGGGTCTGCCTGCCGTCCACGTCGACACCCGACATGCGGGTCTGCGCGGTGAACTCGATCCACGCGGCGTGCGCCAGCTCACCCTGGTGGCGTTCGCGCAGCCCGTACTTCTCCTTCGCCAGGACCACGATGGAACGGCCCTCGGGGGTCTCGTCGGCGAGCGAGGACAGCTGGGCCGCGTCGGCGAGCTCGGCCGCGGTGGTGCCCTTGACCGGCACGAACTCGGCGGCCTGGCGGTTACCGAGGGTGATGGTGCCCGTCTTGTCCAGCAGCAGCGTGGAGACGTCACCCGCGGCCTCCACCGCACGGCCGGACATGGCCAGGACATTGCGCTGGACCAGGCGGTCCATGCCGGCGATCCCGATCGCGGACAGCAGCGCGCCGATCGTGGTCGGGATCAGGCAGACCAGCAGCGCGGTCAGCACGATCATCGAGGTCTGCTCGTCGGCCCCGGCGTAGATCGCGAACGGCTTCAGCGTGACGACGGCCAGCAGGAAGACGATCGTCAGCGATGCCAGCAGGATGTTGAGCGCGATCTCGTTCGGCGTCTTCTGCCGGGCCGCGCCCTCGACCAGGTTGATCATCCGGTCGATGAAGGTCTCGCCCGGCTTCGTCGTGATCTTGATGACGATCCGGTCGGAGAGCACCTTCGTGCCGCCGGTGACGGCCGAGCGGTCGCCGCCGGACTCGCGGATCACCGGAGCGGACTCGCCCGTGATCGCGGACTCGTCGACCGACGCCACACCCTCGACGACGTCGCCGTCGCCGGGGATGATGTCGCCTGCCTCGCAGACCACCAGGTCACCGATCTTCAGCTCGGTGCCGGGGACGCGCTCCTCGTTCGTGCCGTTGATCCGGCGGGCGACCGTGTCGGTCTTGGCCTTGCGCAGGGTGTCTGCCTGCGCCTTGCCGCGGCCCTCGGCCACCGCCTCCGCGAGGTTCGCGAAGATCGTGGTCAGCCACAGCCAGGCGGTGATCGCCCAGCCGAACCAGTCCGTCGGGTCCTTGATCGCCAGGGCGGTGGTGACCACCGAGCCGACGAGGACCACGAACATGACCGGCGACTTGATCATGATGCGCGGGTCGAGCTTGCGGACGGCGTCCGGGAAGGACTTCAGCAGCTGCTTGGGGTCGAAGAGCCCCGCGCCGACGCGTCCGCTCTCGGGCTTGTGACCCGTGGGCACGTCGCTGTGCGGCGCCGGGGTCGGGGTGGCGGTGGACATCGAGTCCTCGTGCTTCTTCGTGTTCGTGGTCATGACCCCAGCCCTTCGGCGAGCGGGCCCAGCGCCAGGGCGGGGAAGAACGTCAGACCGGTGATGATCAGGATCGCGCCGACGAGGAGCCCGGTGAACAGCGGCTTCTCGGTGCGCAGGGTGCCCGCGGTCTCCGGGACGGGCTTCTGCTCGGCGAGCGAGCCGGCCAGGGCCAGCACGAACACCATGGGCAGGAAGCGGCCCAGCAGCATGCACAGGCCCAGCGTCGTGTTGAAGAACGGCGTGTTGGCGCCGAATCCCGCGAAGGCCGAGCCGTTGTTGTTCGACGCGGAGGTGTAGGCGTACAGGACCTCGGAGAAGCCGTGTGCCCCGATGTTGGTCATGGCCTCCTTGCCGTCGGGCAGGGCCATGGCCACCGCGGTGCCGACCAGGACCAGGGCCGGGGTGATGAGGATGTAGCAGGCCGCGAGCTTGATCTCGCGGGTGCCGATCTTCTTGCCCAGGTACTCGGGCGTTCGGCCCACCATCAGGCCCGCCAGGAAGACCGCGATCACGGCCATGATCAGCATGCCGTAGAGGCCGGAGCCCACACCGCCCGGGGCGATCTCGCCCAGCATCATCCCCAGCAGCAGCACACCGCCGGACAGCCCGCTGAAGGAGTCGTGGAAGGAGTTCACCGAGCCGGTGGACGTCATGGTGGTGGACACGGCGAACAGGGAGGACGCGCCCTCGCCGAACCGCTGCTCCTTGCCCTCCATCGCGCCGCCCGCGAGCTGCGAGGCGGTGCCCGGGTGCGCGTACTCGATCCAGGTCACCAGGACCACACCGACGAACCAGATGCTCGCCATCGCGGCGAGGATCGCGTAGCCCTGCTTGACGTTGCCGACCATGCGGCCGAACGTGCGGGGCAGCGAGAACGGGATCACCAGAAGCAGGAAGATCGTCAGCAGGTTCGAGAAGCCGTTGGGGTTCTCGAAGGGGTGGGCGGAGTTGGCGTTGAAGTAGCCGCCGCCGTTGGTGCCCAGGTCCTTGATGGCCTCCTGGGAGGCCACCGCGCCCGGCGAGATGCTCTGGGTCTGCCCGGTCACCGTGGTGAGCTCGTGGATGCCGCCGAAGTTCTGGATCGCGCCGGCGGCGACCAGCAGGATCGCGGCGATCACCGAGATCGGGACCAGGATGCGGACGATGCCGCGCACCAGGTCGGCCCAGAAGTTGCCCAGCTCACCGGTGCGGGAGCGGGCGAAGCCGCGTACGAGGGCCACCGCGACCGCGATGCCGACCGCCGCCGACACGAAGTTCTGCACGGCCAGTCCGGCGGTCTGGGTGACGTGGCTCATCGCCGTCTCACCCGAGTACGACTGCCAGTTCGTGTTCGAGACGAAGGACGCGGCGGTGTTGAACGCCTGGTCCGGGCTGATCGCCTCGAAGCCGAGCGAAAGCGGCAGGACGTCCTGGAAGCGCTGGAGCGCGTACAGCAGCAGCACGCTCACGGCGGAGAAGGCGAGGACCGCGCGCAGGTAGGCCGACCAGCGCATCTCGGCGTTCGGGTTGGCACCGACGCTGCGGTAGATCCACTTCTCGACCCGCAGGTGCTTCTCGGAGGAGAAGACGCGGGCCATGTAATCGCCCAGGGGGCGGTGCACCAGGGCCAGGGCGGCGATCAGCGCCGCCACCTGGAGCACGTCAGCAAGAACGGGGCTCATGTCGGGGCTCAGAACCTCTCCGGCTTGACGAGGGCGAGGACGAGATATCCCAGCAGAGCGACGGCCACGACCAGGCCGGCAATGTTCTCGGCAGTCACAGCTTCGTCACCCCCCTGGCGATGAGAGCCACCAGCGCGAAGACCGCGATCGTGGTGACGACGAAGGCCACATCGGCCATCGTGAGCTCCTGGGGAAGTGGAAATAAGGATTCGGCCAGCTGGCCGAACCTGAGCTAACCGCATCCCGGCAGCGCCGCTAAGAGGCCTTGACGGCTCCCATACGCCGGGCGCGGCGGCTTTGACGGAATCCTTACGCGACACGGCACGCAGGCCCGCTCCACCTTCGGGGAACGGCGCGGCGGGAATCAGCCGTCGCCGGGCAATGCCGCCGTGTCGAGGGCCGAGCCGGTCAGGTCGGCGAGCGTCGCGGCCACCCGGCGTGCCTGGGCGGACGGCGCTGAACCCGGGTTGGGGGTGAGCATGAACCGGCCGTAGTAGTGACCGTTGCCGCTGGCGCGCAGTTCGATCTCGCCCTCGGGCCAGCCGCTGCGTTCCAGATCCCAGGCGCGGCGGCCGACCGACACGCTGCCGTCGGGTTCCAGCCGCGGCGGACGGCCGATCAGGGTCCCGTACTCGAAACGGCAGCCGCGCAGCCCCAGCAGCTCGGTGAGCTCGCCCCGTACATGGTCCACCACGGCCTCGGGAGAGCCCGCACCCTGGGCGAGACGGGCGGTGGCGTGCAGACGCGAGAGGTGCTCGGCGTCTGTCACCGTCACCACTTCGAGCCGTCGCACCCGTACGGCCAGCTGGGCGACGAGAAGGCCGACCACCAGCAGCAGGACGGCGGTCTGGATGTCGTCCGGGTCGGTGATCGTGAAGCGCTGGGCCGAATCACTGCGCCGGGCGCGCACCGACACGGTCGCGCTGCGGCTGCGCCACTGGACGTACGGGATGAACCTCCGGCACGCCGAGACCGAGGCCGTCTCCCCCGCCGACCTCCAACCCCTCGACGTGGTCCTCGTGGAGGCCCGGAGATCAAGGACAAGGCCGGCATCCCCTACCCCAACGCCATCCGCATACCCGCCCGCGACGGGAGGCGGGCGCGGAACGCCGACGGCTTCCAGGTGGGCGAGGACAACCTCGGCTGGTTCGGCCAGCTCCTGGCCCGCACCGGCACCGCCGGCCTGACCGCATTCGCCGGCGGCGGACAGAAATCAGCCCAGTACCTCACCACACGCCAAGGCCGAGAGCACTACGACATCCCCACCTTCGCCGCCACATCCAGCCACCACAACGCGGAAATCACGGTCGGCGGCACGAAATTCGTCGGCACCGACCACGTCTTCCGCATGGAGACCGTACGCATCGAGGCGTTCTCCGGCATGGCGTCGGACCTGTACGCCCTCCTCAAAAGACGACCGCCCCTCGAAACCGACTCGCGCGGGACATACGCGGGACGCGAGGGCCGCGTGGACCGCTCGGTTTGCCGCGAGGAGTGCGACGGATCCTCAGTTGCGTTCGTCCAGGAACG
The DNA here is from genome assembly GCF_044748225.1 of Streptomyces sp. NPDC090021. Lineage (NCBI taxonomy): Bacteria > Bacillati > Actinomycetota > Actinomycetes > Kitasatosporales > Streptomycetaceae > Streptomyces > Streptomyces sp. NPDC090021. The sequence goes on from NZ_JBIVFO010000010.1 coordinate 110,920, forward strand.
CGTCGACGCGCCTGTTGGCGAGGGCCTGGCGGCCGTGGAGACACTTCGCGTACCGGGTCATGAGCACCTCGATGCTGTTGCCCGCCCGTTCGTCGGTCTGGGGCGCCGCCCCCTCACGGTCCAACCACGAGGGCTGGACGCGGTCCGTGTCCTTCGCGGCGGAGCGCTATCGCCGGTCCGCCGGTGCCGTCGGGCGGGCCTCCTCCAGAGGCTCGCCGATCCTCGCGAGCACCTCACGGGACAGCGTCTGGAACTCCTTGAAGCAGGTCTTCACGTACTGCTGGGTGCTGCCCAGAGCGCCGTCGGCCGGCCTCAGGTCGAACATGGGCTTGCGAGCGTCGTGTGCCAAAGGCATGAGGCTCCGGTAGTTCCGCATGGTCGCGATGCGGTGCAGGTCGTCCTCACGGGTGGGTTCCACCTCGTTGAGGACTGCCGAGGAGTAGACCCACGGAATGCGCTTGAGCCACCGTTCGTACGCCTTGACGGGCCGGTCGAGGCGCATCTCCGGCTGCATGATGACGTACCCGAGGGGACGCATCTCGGCCTGGGGCGCGGAGATGTTCGCGGGCACCCTGGGCAGGACGAGCTGCTGCCAGTCGGCGCGCCACTGGCGCAGCGTCGGCCCCAGGTTGCTGAGGCCCTTGAGCGAGAACAGGTCGGCGGCCAGCGGCATCAGCACCGTGTCGGCCGAGATCAGGGCGGCGCGGTTGATGGCCCCCAGGTTGGGGCCGACGTCGATGAGTACGACGTCCGCCCCGACGGCCCCAGTGGCCTGCTCGATGATCCGATGGAACGACGTGGACGTACGGATCGCCGCGATGTCACCTGCGTAGGCGCGGGACCATTCGTTGGACAGCTTGTCCTCGAAGCGGCTGAGGTCGAGGCTCCCCGGCAACAGCCAGAGCCCCGGCTGGAGCTCGACGGGCTCGACGGCCGCAATGTCACCGGTGCCTTCGAGGATGGGACGGACAGCGTCGGCGATGGTCTGTCCGCTGCGCACCCGCCCGGTACCGGGGAGCCCCGCCTTCGCCGCACCCTGGTTGATGAGTTCGGAGGGGTTCTCCCACAGGTCCTCGATCTCGGTCTCGTCCAGGCACATGGAGGTCAGGTTGGCCTGAGGGTCCAGATCGACGGCCAGCACGCTCAGGCCGAGGCGACGGATCATGTGGGCCAGGTGGTAGGTGAGGGTGGTCTTTCCCACGCCTCCCTTGTTGTTGAACAGCGCGATCGACGTCATGCGGCTCTCCTGATCACGACGACCCACGACGAATCGTCCACCTGGAACTCGGCGGGCGGATTCCCGTTGTCCTCCAGCGCCCTTCTCACCCGGCCGATACCGCGGCCGAATCGGTTCACGTATCCGAGGCCCTTCAGCGCGGCGGCCAGGGACGGATTGCGGTAGTCGGTGACACGGTCGAAGTTGTCCTCCCGGACCTGGCCGAAGGGGCCACCGGGGTTGGTGATCTCGATCCGGTCGTCGAACCAGACGATGCGGGTCGGCGCATACGACGTCTCATAGTTCCGGTGCATGAGGGCGTTCATGCAGAGCTCACGCAGCGCCTCCAGCGGATAGTCCGGGCGCGGGGTCTCCCGGAATCCGTCCTCCACGAGCCGGGTGCGGAGGTTGCTGCGCAGGAGTGGTTCCAGGCGCGCCGAGAGCCCCACCAGGTTCTGCCGGAGCTCCTGCTCGTCGGCGATCGGGGCGTCCAGGTCGGTGCCCTGGTAGCGGACGAACTGGACGTACGCCCCGGGTACCTGGCTGGTCGGATCCAGTCCGACGGCCAGGACGCCGAGCGTGGTCGGCGTGCCGGCCGGGGTGGCGAGGTGGAGCGAGGAGAGCTGAAGGTCGATGGATCTCGGCCAGGTCCGCCTCTTCGTCGCTCACGGGCCCATTCTGCCGTGCGGATTCACTCTCCGACCGCCCACGCACGGGCCCGCCTCTCAGCCACTCGCCGGGGCTGTGCGCCCAAGGACCGCGCGAGGGCCGTCGACCGGTATCCGCCGTCGACGGCCCTCTGTCCCTCAGGCAGGACCAGGATCGAAGATCTCGTGTCCGCCCACGCGGCGCCAGATGATGTGAGGCTCACCCGCGCGGACCTCGTCCGCGTACTGCCAGGTGGCACGCCCATCAGGCGCCCAGGTCATCTCCATGACGGGACGCGCGCCTGCGGGGAGCGGAACCCCCTGAACCGGCTTGACCCGGAGGCCGGGCCGAAACCGCCCGCTGGTCACATCCGGCACGAACTTGTCCCGAATGGTCGCCTGGAACCGCGCCCGCTCCTCCGGAAGGAGCTTCCTGAAGTCGCGGTCGAAGCGAGCGGTCGTCTCGAAAGTCGGCAATGGGCCTCCCAGGGGGCGGGGTCAGTTCTCCTTGCCGAGGTGCGCGAACATCTCGTCCACGTCCTCGTGACGGGTCGTACGTCCGGCCGCGATGTCCTCGCTCGCCTCGCGCTCCCCCGCCTGCCACCGCTCCGTCCAGAACCACGCCTGATCGGTGCGGATCTTCCGCAGCCCGTGAACCTCGACGACCCCCGCGTCGTTGATCGCGAACTCAAGCTCGTCGCCCGGGGAGACTCCCAGCGCCTCGCGCACCCCTGCGGGCAACGTCAGCTGCCCCTTGTCGCGCACGCTGGCATGGAACGTGGTCGCGGCCATGAGTGACCTCCCTCTCTCCATCCCATGTCTTCTTCGTCCCCCCAGGCTACCCAGAACCGGAAGAAAGTGCGAGCTTCCAACTTTCCGAGATTCCCACATTCTGCCATCGGCGGGTCGGCGGTGCTTCCAGATGCCTTGAAGTGCTCTCCCGGCTGAAGCCGGGAGATTCCTGCTTACCTTGCGGCAGCGGGCTTGACGCGCTTCGCGCGCCTGACGACTGCCCTCCCGGCAGCCGGGATGAGCGCGAGGCCCATCCGGTACAGGTGCAAGACGTTCCGGGCTGCGTTGTGGTCGGCGTTGCCCGACCAGCCGCAGTCCGGGTTCTTGCACACGAACACGGCCTGGGACTCCCGGCTGCTGGGCGTGGTGAAGCCGCACTCTGAGCAGCGCCGGGAGGTGCCGGGGGCGGGGACCTTGACCAAGGTGCCGCCGTGCTGGGCGGTCTTGTACGCCAGCATGGTGACTGTGCGGCCCCAGGCCTCCCCGCTGATGGACCGGTTCAGCCCAGATTTCTGGGCAACGTTCCTCCCCGGCTCTTCGACCGTTCCCTTGGCGGACTTGACCATGTTCGTGATGGTGAGTACTTCGACCACGACCGTGCCGTACGTGCGGGCGATGGCGGTGGTCGTCTGATGCTGCCAGTCCAAGGCCCGACGCTTGGCTTTCGCGCGGAGTCCTGCGATCTGGTCGTAGGTGCGGTGCAGCCGGCCGCTGGTGCGCTCGCCGGGCCCCCGGTGCCGCTTACGCTGCGCGGCACGCTGTTCCAAGTGCAGGAGCCTGGCCTTCTCCTTGCCGGTCAGCCATTCGCCGTGCTCGTACGTTTCGCCGTCCGAGAGGGCGATGGGCACGGTGACGCCCACGTCGATGCCGATGTCCGGCCCCTGGTGGGGCTCGGGTCTGCCCTGAAGGGTGTGGACACGGAAGGCGATGTGCCAGCCGAGCGCGTCCTTGATCAGTCGTGCCCCGGTGATCCGGTTCTCCGTGTTGGCGTGCTTGCCCACGGGCAGGTCCTTGGTCCACCGGAACCGGACCCGGCCCACCTTGGGAATGTTGACCACGCCCCACCGGCGGTGCACGCGGGTGATGTTCAGGTCCCGGCCCTGCGGAATGTCCACGGACATCACCGTGCGGAACCGGCCCTTGAAGTTCGGGGCGTCGGCGCGGCCGTCCCAGCAGTTCTTCCACGCCTGGAAGTACGTCTTGAGCACCGCTTGCGCGGCCTGCGCGGGCAGGACGGCGAGAAAGCCGATGTCCTCGCGGGCCTGGCGAATCGCGGCGTCGGCGTTCGCGAGAGTCCGCTCTTCCTTCGGCATCATCCGCCACCACGCGTGCAGCAGGTTCCACATCGTGCGGGCCGCGTGCGCCTGATCATCCACTGCGCGAACCCCGGCAGGAGACAGCGCAAGCCGGGCACGGTGCCCGAACTGCCGCTTGACCAGGGCGCCTTGACTCACAATGAGAGCCTAGCATTGGTTTATGTCACGGCGCTGGAACCCTAATGCCGATGTCAGAACCGGTCGCCATGTTGTCTACAACCTGCACGTTCACTTGGTTTTCGTCACCAAGTACAGGCGGAAGGCGTTCACCGACGCCATGCTGACCCGCACCGAAGAGATCATGCGGGAGGTCTGCGCCGGCTTCGAGGCCGAGCTGAAGCAGTTCAACGGCGAACAGGACCACGTGCACCTGCTGGTGCACTACCCGCCCAAAGTCCAGCTCTCCAAGCTGGTCAACTCCCTCAAGGGCGTCAGCTCACGCAGGCTCCGCCAGGAGTACGACAGCCACGTCCGCCGGTACCTGTGGGGCGGACACTTCTGGTCCGGTTCCTACTTCGCCGGATCGTGCGGCGGGGCACCCCTGACCGTTGTCAAGCAGTACATCGAAAACCAGCAGCGCCCCGTCTGACCGTCACCCCGGAGGCGCAGAGCACTCCGGCGCTCAGCGCCTCCGATCCAAGGATGGCCTTCACCCCCGCCCTGAAGGGCGGAGCACTGGCCAAGATCAGAGGTAGACCGCCGAAGGACATCCAGCTGCCACCGTGCATGGAGTGAACCGCCACATGCTCACCAGCTCGGGCGGAAGCGGCACCGCACGCACGCAGGGCATCGAGGTGGCGGTGGTCGGTATTCTCCTCGCCCGCTACAACGCCACTCGCCGGGGCGCCCCGCGCACCACCAGCGAACCCCGCACCGCTGCGCAACTCCTCGATGCCGCCCACCTGCACCGTACCGAGCGCATGCGGCGGCTGACTGAGGAGGAGGCCGCTGCCGCGCGGGTGCGGGCCCTGGAGGTCGACCAGGCACGGGAGACGCGCCTGGACCAGCTCGCGCAGGACACCGAGCGGGCATGGCGGGACGTCGACCGGCTGATCGGGGAGAAGAAGGCCGGCCCGTACGACGTCGCGGTCACCCTGCTCACCGACCTGCGCGAGATCCACTCCCGCGCGGGAACCAGCAGCGCCTTCGAGGACCGGGTCGGCGCGCTGCGCACGACCCACCGAGTCAAGCCGTCCCTGATGCGCCGCTTCGACGCCGTCGGCCTGCCAAAACCCTGAAGCACCACGGCCCCACTGCCCGCCCGGCGAGCCCTGGTCCGGTCCGCGATCGAGGTCATGCACGCAGGCGCCGGGTCCGTCGTGGCTCCCGGCCGGCGGCCGGTCGGATGATGTTCGCCGGGGCCTGGCGGGCCCCGGCGAACCGCTTCACTCGGACTGTGTGGAGAGGCTCACGCCGGTGAAGTCCTGCGCGGCGGCGAGGCTGAAGTAGACCCAGCCGGAGGGCGGGTTGTCGATCGTCAGGGTCTCGCCGTTCCCGGCGTTGGTCGACTTCGCCTGGTAGCTGCCGGTGGTGGCCCAGCTGCCGCCGCCGTAGTACAGGTCGGCGTTGCCGGTGCCGCCGCTGCTGGTGATGGTCAGCTGCTTGACGCCGGTCGGCAGGTACACGAAGTGGTAGCTGTAGTTGCCTGCGGCGGCGGTGAGGCCGTCCCGGCGGCAGTTCTGGTCGAACTGGCGCGGGTCGCCGAGGGTGCAGAGCGGCGCGGGTGTCGTGGTCAGGGCGTCGGGGAGCGGCCCGCAGCCGTCGGTCGCGCAGGTGGTCGTCAGCCAGGTCGCGAAGTCCGCGTCGTACGTGGTGCCGATGGTCTGCTTCAGGAAGCCGCGTGCTCCGGCCCAGTCACCGGTGCGGTACTTGCCGAGCACGGTCTGTACGTCGGCGGGGTGCTTCTGGAGCATGTAGCGGACGGCGAGCCAGCCCCAGCGGTAGACCCGGTCCGAGTTGACCTGGGGGTCCTCGTCCTGGCCGTAGACGGTGTCGAAGAGCTCGCTGAGCCGGTATGTCTGCTTGCCGGCCTCGGCGATGGCCGCGGTGTTGCGCTCGCCCAGGTAGCCGTACGAGATGTTCTCGGCGATGCCCTCGACCCACCAGATGGTCGGCGTGGTCATGCCCGCCTCGAAGTCGCCGTACATGTTGTAGCGGCCGTCAAGGTAGTGCGTGTACTCGTGGTTGAGGTTCCAGATCTGGAAGTCCGGGCGCAGCCAGCTGGCCTCGTGCGCGATGAAGCGGGCCTGGTTGCCGGGGACGGCCGGGTTGCCCTCCTCGTACATACCGCCGTTGTCGACGTCGATGTCGTAGATGGCCCAGGCGTACAGCGCGTACTGGGTGTAGTCGTCGAAGGCGACGACCTCCAGGTCCGTGTTCACGTCGTCGGGGACCGGACCGTCGTCGCCGATGATCCGGTGGAAGTACGCGTCCTGCGCGACCAGGCTCGTGCAGGTGCTCGCCAGCTGGCCGGGCGACATGTCCTGGGCGCGGATCTTCAGGCCCGGGGTGCACGTGTGCTGGAGGGGAAGGATCGCGGGGAGCACGCGCTGCCCCAGGTCGCAGATGGCGTAGGCCGCGCAGTTGCCCCGGTCGTACTGGCGGGTGGCCCAGCCCAGGTTCATGGTGAGCGGCGCGGTGGGACCGACGTTCGGGTACCGGTTGATCAGGTCCCTCAGCAGCGGCCGGACCTGCTCCCTGAGCTCGGGGATGTCGAGGGCGTGGCCCAGGAAGCGGCCGACGTTGCTCACCACGTCCAGGCGGTTCAGCTGCCCGCCGTTGCGGGTGACGAAGCCGGCCCAGGTGTCGAGGATGGCGGGGTCCGCCTTGAGGGCGGCCCGCCATCCGCGCTCGTCGTTCCTGGCCTTGAAGCCGTTCCCCACGACCCACTCGACATGTTGCATGGCGAGGTTCATCTGGCCGGGCCAGGTGCCGTCGTAGGCGCCGAGCAGCCACTTCACGACGCCGGCGTACCGGCCCGCCTCGTGGGTGCTGTCGATCAGCGTGACGACCTCGTTGAGGATCGCGCCGTTGGCGTCGGTGATGTCCTTGCTGCGCGGGGAGGCGAAGAACGCGTCGAGCGCGCCGCGTGCCGCGCCCGCCAGCGCCGGGCCGTAGTCCCCGACGGCGTCCGCGTTGTTGTCCTGCACGTAGTAGCCGGCGCGCAGGAACATCACCAACTGGCCGGTGGAGGAACGGTTGTCGCCCGCGTACCCGGCTGAGTCGGCGCGCAGCGCGTTGGCGACGGTCACCATCTGCGCCTCGCGGAAGGTCTTCCGCGCGTTCTCCCCGGTGAGGTTGAACAACGGGTAGGTGCAGGTGATCTGGGGGAGATCCTTGAGCTGCTGGACCAGCGCTCCGCCCGTGGCGTTGATGACGCCGGAGAGGTCACCGCACCCGTCCGCGGCGGCGAGCGGGGACTGCTTGGCCGTCTTGCCGGTCGTGGCGGTGGTGGGCGCGGCTGCCGGGCCGGACTCCTCGGTGCCGTCCTGCGAGGAGAGGCGGAAGCGGGGGTTCTCGCTGATGGCGTGGGGCGACTTCGGGACCGGGATCGCCCGCGGCGCCGAGACCGCGGTATCGCGCGGGCCGTCGGCCGGAGCCGCCGCGCCGACCGGGGCGGCCTGGCTCTGCTGCGTCAAGAGACCGAGGGCCAGGAAGGCGGCTGCGCCGAGCACGGGCAGTCTTCGTGCGCGGGTCCGCGATATTCGGGAGGGGTGCATCTGTGGGGGCCTCCAGGGCCGTTGGGGCCTCGTGCGGGGAAGCACGGGCTACCGACATGTGACGTGTAAAATTTCACATGTCGCATTACTCTGGAAGGGGTCTGACCGGATCCATCGACCGACGCGGAAAAAAGCCGCGGACCCCCTATCGGACTGACCACGGCACACAGAACAGCCGACGCCACCCGCCACAAGCTCCACCAGGCGGTTCGAGAGCCGCCGCCTCGCTGCACCACGAACGCGATCGAGTCCGTGAACGCGCGGATCCGGCGGGCGGCCAAGGCCCGCAGGCACTTCCAGAACGAGACCGCCGCTTGAAGTGCGCCTACACGGCGATCATGCTGCTGGACCCCACCGGCCGGGGTCGGGGCAGGTTCGAATCCTGCCGGGGGCACTCCAGCAGGGGCAGCGAGATCACGTCGCTGACCAGCTGAAGCGCCAAGCCAAGCATGAAGGCCCGGACTCAGTCCCACAGAGTCCGGCCCCTTGTCGTTGTGCCGCTGTTCGGGCTTGGATGGCGCGGGAGACTTCGACGCGCCCCCGTCCTCGGCCAGGCCCGGGACATGCCCGCGCCCTCCCCGCGAGGGTCAGACGACGAGCGTTACGAGATGACCGTGGGTCTCCTGGCAGCCGACAGCAACACCTCGCAGCTGGGGGACATTTACACCCTGGAGCGCATCACGGCGGACTCCCCCGGAAACACCCTCACAGTGGTCCAGTCGCCGACCGGTCAGGGAGAGCAACAGGGCTCAGCCGGAGAAACAATGGCGGCAGACCCCCGATTCGGTCCGGGAACCCGACCGGGCGGAACCCTCAACGCCCCGCCCGGTTGCGGTGTCGACGCGTGGTCCTCCGCCCGGGACGAGGACCGGATCCGCGCCCGGGGCGCCTACCTCGCCTCGGTGGTCCTGGACATCTGGCTCTCGGCCGACGGCCTGCGCGCCGTCGACACCGTCCCCGCGATCCCGGCCTCGCGGACCGCCGGGCACTGACCGGCCGGCACGGCGCCCGGCACCGTCGCGCCGGGCGGGTTCCGGTGGTCCGTACGAGGGCGGGGGCGGGCAGTCTGTGGGATTGCCGGGTGGGTGTGCGGCGCGGGGCTGCCTATGGTGGGTGGTGAGCCTGCAGGGTGCCGCTGACCTGGCGCTTTGCGGGAAAGAGCGCGGAAGGATGGGGCGGCACGGATGCGTGAGCTGGCGGAGACGGCGCGGCAGTGGGTGACCGAGGGGCGGGCGGGGTATCTGGCCCGGCCCGTGACCGAGCAGGGTTTCGGGCCGCGGGATCCGGGCGGGGCCGTGCTCGTCGATGCGCGGGGGGAGTGCGTCGGCAGCCTGTACCACGGGGTCTTCGACGCCGAGCTCGTCGCCGAAGCCGTGGCCATGGCGCCCGGCGCCACCGCGCGGGTGTGCGAGGTGTCCGTGGCCGGGGACGAGGCCGTGGCAGCCAGGCTGACCTGCGGCGGGCAGGCCGAGGTGCTGCTCCAGCCGCTCGCGGCGATTCCCGCCGAGTGGTGGGAGCTGCTCGGCGAGGGCGTCGGCGTGGCACTGGTGACCCGGTTGAACGAGGCCGCCGACCAGGCGTCCAGTGAGGTCGTACGGGCCACCGCGGTACCGGGCGACGATGCCGGGCGGCGGGCCGGCGAGCTGCTGGCCACGCGGCGGGCCGGGCGGGACGCCCTGTACGGGGAGTCGGGCCTGGTGCTGGTGGAGGCGCAGCCGTCGGCCCCGTACGTGGTCATCGGCGGCGGCGGTGAGCTGGCCGCCGTCATCGAGCGGCAGGCACGGCTGCTGGGCTGGGAGGCCGTACGGGTCGAGGCGCCGGGGCCGGCGGCCGAGGTGATCGAAGCGCGCCGGGACGCCGCGTGCGTGGTCATGCTGAGCCACGACGAGCAGTTCGACGTGCCGACGCTGCGGGCGGCGCTGGCCGCCGGGGTCCCGTACGTCGGGGCGCTCGGGTCGCGGCGTACGACGGCCCGGCGTCGGGAGGGGCTGCTCGCGGCCGGGGTCACCGAGGCGGAGCTGGCCCGGGTGCACGGGCCGATCGGGCTCGACCTCGGCGCCCGCACGCCGGCGGAGACCGCGCTGGCGATATGCGCAGAGATCCTCGGGGTGCTGGGGGCGCGCGACGCGGGGGCGCTGCGGGACGCCGCCGGGCCGGTCAACGCCTGAGTCTCTTGCCTCCCCGCCCGTCCCGATACACCCCGCCATCAAGTCCGAAATGCGCGCAACCAGATGATATGAGGGAAAATGCTCCGTATGGACATGATCCTGAGCGTGGACCCGGTCGCCTTGGACATCGCGTGGTTCCTCGTCGTCGGCATCGTCGTCGCCGGCATGCTGCTCGGCGGCTTCAAGCTGGGGCAGCGGGTCCGGGCCAAGGAGCCGCCGCCGCCCGCCCCCGAGGAGCAGCCCCACCTGCCGAACGGCGGGGCCGTCTACGAGGTCCGCGAGGAGCGGGACCAGGTGGAGATCCCCGAGGGCGGCCTGAGGCCGCACGAGATGCAGGGCTACGGGAACTTCGGCTCCACCACCTCCAGCCACCCGGACGAGGTCCGCAAGGAGCGCGAGTCCGGATACAGACTGCCCGAGGGCCCGGGGCCGCACCCGCAGCCCGGGGCTCCCCCGAACGCGGGGCGCGGAGCGCATTCCTGAGACGCCGGGCGCGGAGCTCATTCCTGCACACGGGACCCTGCGTCCCGGAGACGGCGAGGAGACGACGACCCGACCCTCCGACCCGCGCCTCCCGCGCGGGTCAGAGGTCCGTCCGCAGCCGGATCACCTCCGGCGGCGGGTGCCTGGCCGAGGCGTGCCGGACCTCCGCCGTCAGCGGCGGGTCCAGGGGGTGGTAGGGGACCTCGCCGAGGCCGATGGCGGTGACGGTGGCGGTGGCCCGCGGCTCGGCGGGTCCGCGCACGGCGACCGCCTCCGCCACCTCCCGGCGCAGCGCCGCCGTCAGCGGGCTCGACACGAGCGGGGCCTGGTCCCCGACCGGCAGGACGAGGACCAGGGCGAGCGGTCGGCGCGGAGTGCCGGTGTAGCCGACGACCGCCGCGTCCCGGACGTCCGTGTGTCGCAGTTTCTGCCAGCCGCGCCGCCCGGCCGGATAGGCCTGGTCCAGCCTCTTGACGACGAGGCCCTCGATGCCGCTGGCGGGGAGCGTCTCGTACCAGGTGGCGGCCAGTTCCGGGTCGGTGGTCATCGGGACCGGTTGGAGCGGTGGCCCGAGGGGCAGGAGCAGGTCGACGAGGAGGGCCCGGCGGCGTTCGTACGGGCGGCCGCGCACGTCCAGCCCGGCCAGTTCCAGTACGTCGAAGGCGGCGTACGAGGCGGGCAGGCTCTGCGCGAGCACGGCGGCCCGCGCGGCGGTGGCCGCCGCCCGCCGCTGCACCAGCGCGAAGTCCGTCCGGCCCGCATGCCAGACGACCACCTCGCCGTCGAGGACCGTCCCGGCGGGCAACTGCAGCGCTGCCGTCGCCAGATCGGGGAACGCGCTGGTCACGATCCGGCCCGAGCGGGCCTGGAGCGACACCTCGGCCGCCGACCGCACGACGACCAGCCGGTGCCCGTCGAACTTCGGCTCGTACGCCAGTCCCGCCGCGCGCGGCAGGTCCCGCACGGCCGCGGCCAGCGCGACGCGGATCACGGCCGGGCCCTGGGGAGCGGGCGGCCCCGCGCGGGGTCGGCCAGTGAGGCGAAGAGGTCCCCGTCGCGGTCGAGCCGCGGGCCGATCTCGTCGGCGAGGAAGACCAGGTCGGCGGGGGTGCGGCAGGCCTCGACCTCCGCCCAGGAGACGGGTGCGGACACGGTGGGGCGGGCTCGCGCCCGCAGGGTGTAGGCGGCGGCGGTGGTCTTGGCGGCGGCGTTCTGGCTGTGGTCGACGAAGACCTTGCCGGGGCGCAGCGCCTTGGCCATGCGGTGGACGACGAGGTCGGGGAGTTCGCGTTCGGCCTCCTGGGCGAGCTGCTTGGCGTACGCGGACACCTGCGCCGAGGGGGTCGGCTCCAGGGGCACGGACAGGTGCAGGCCCTTGGAGCCGGAGGTCTTGGCGTAGGCGTCGAGGCCGTCGGCGGCGAGGCGCTCGCGCAGCCAGAGGGCGGCGGCGCTGCACTCGACGACGGAGGCGGGCGCGCCGGGGTCGAGGTCGAGGACCATGCGGTCGGCGACGGCGGGGCGGCCGACGGGCCACTGGTGGACGTGGAACTCGACGACGAGGTTGGCGGACCACATCAGGGTGGCCAGGTCGGCGACGACCACCTGTTCGGCGGAGGGGTCCTCGGAGCGGGGTACGGGGGTGGTCCTCACCCAGTCGGGTGCGCCGGGCGGCGGGTTCTTGGTGAAGAACAGCTGGCCGTCCGGCCCGTCCGGATAGCGCAGGAAGGACACCGCCCGGTCGTGGATCTGGGCGAGCAGGGGCTCCGCGACGGTGGCGTAGTAGTGGAGGACCTCGCCCTTCGTGAAGCCGGTCTCGGGGTAGAGGACCTTGTCGAGGTTGCTGAGCGCGATGCGACGGCCCTCCACCAATGTGATCGGCGTCATACGATGAGATTGCCACGAAACAGGAGGAACCGTGCGATCCATCTGGAACGGAGCGATCTCCTTCGGCCTCGTCAGCATTCCGATCAAACTCGTGAACGCAACCGAGAGCCACTCGATCTCCTTCCGTCAGATCCACCTCGCCGACGGCGGGCGCATCCGTTACCGCAAGGTGTGCGAGCTGGACGGCGAGGAGGTGCCGGGCGCCGAGATCGGCAAGGGGTACGAGGAGGCGGACGGGTCCGTCGTCCCGATCACGGAGGAGGACCTGGCGCAGCTGCCGCTGGCCACGGCGAAGACGATCGAGATCATGTCGTTCGTCCCCGCCGAGGAGATCGATCCGCTGCAGATGGACGCGGCGTACTACCTGGCGGCGAACGGGGCGACGGCTGCGAAGCCGTACACGCTGCTGCGGGAGGCACTGAAGCGCAGCCGGAAGGTCGCGATCGCCAAATTCGCGCTGCGGGGCCGGGAGCGGCTGGGCATGCTGCGGGTGGTCGACGACGTGATCGCGATGCACGGGCTGCTGTGGCCGGACGAGATCCGGGCGCCGGAGGGGGTTGCCCCGGACGTCGAGGTGACGGTACGGGACGCCGAACTGGACCTGGCGGACGCGCTGATGGCGACGCTGGGCGAGGTGGAGCTGGAGTCGCTGCGCGACGACTACCGGGACGCGGTGGAGGCGATGATCGCGGCGAAGGCGGGTGGGGCGTTCGAGCCGGCGGAGGCCACGGTGGAGCCGGCCGGTGGGCAGGTGATCGACCTGATGGCGGCACTGGAGAAGAGCGTGCGGGCGGCGAAGGCGTCGCGGGGCGAGGGCGGTGCTGCGGTGGCGGCCGACGCGGACACCGAGGCGGACACCGAGGCGGGTGCCGAGGCGGGTGCCGAGGCAGGGGCAGGGGCAGGGGCCGAGGTCACACCGATGCGGCGGCGGAGCGGGGCGGGCCGGAAGACGGCGGCGGCGCCGAAGGCCGTGGGCGGGAAGAAGTCGACGGCGGCTTCGGCGAAGAAGACGGCGACGGCCGCGTCGAAGAAGAAGACGGCGACGAGCGCCACGTCGAGTACGGCCAAGTCGGGCGCAGCCAAGCCCGGTACGAACAAGTCGACTTCGGCGGCGAGTGCGAAGAAGACCGGTACGAAGAAGGCCGGTTCGAAGGTGGCCGGGACGACGGCGGCCGGTACGGCTACGGGAGCGAAGAAGGCCGCGGCGGCGCCGCGGAAGCGAGCCTCGGCCTGAAGCCGGGCGGCTCGGTGGAGCCGGGCCTGCGGCGCTGATGGACCACCCCGTCACCGTTTCCCGTGGCTCAGCCCGGAACCCCGCGCCGCCCGAAGGCCCGGGCGGGGGAACGGACCACCGCCCGATCTCGGGCACGGCCCGCCGACCGGGAACGGACCACCGCCCGGGCACGGCCCGGGACCCCGCACCCGCCGGAGCCTCAGGGCGGCCGGGCGCGGGGCGGCCGGGCGGGCGCGGGGCGGCCGGGCGGGCGCGGGGCGGCCAGGCCACGGTGGTGCGGGGCGGCCGGGCGGGCGCGGGGCGGCCAGGCCACGGTGCGGGCCGACCGGGCGGGCGCGGGCCGACCGGGCCGCGGTGCGGGCCCGAACCGTCGCGGTGCTGGCCCGACCGCCGACCGGTGGAGGCGGGTCAGCGGGTGCGGCGGGGACGGCCCGGGTGGGGACGGGGAGTCGGCGGCAGCCAGGTCCGGGTGTCGCGGGCCTGGGCGAACAGGGCCTCGACGTCCGGGGGTTTGAGGGCGACCGGGGAGGCGACGAGGTCGGGCGTCGCCGTCGGCGGCTGGAGGATGCGGATGTCGCGGACCGTCGGCGCCGTCTCCAGGCGGGAGGCGTCGACCACCGCCAGGGCCGGGGTGACCTTCGCGGCCAGCAGCGCCGTCGCGCGGGCCGCCGCGCCGCGGATCCACCGGGGGTCCGGGCGGGGTTCCGCGCGGCCGACCGTGAGCAGCAGGTCGCCGACCACCGCACGCTGCCGCCGTCCCGGAACCGTACGCACGCAGAAGATCCCGGCCGGGCCGATGACCAGGTGATCGATCCTGCCGAAGCCCGGGAGCGGGACGCAGTGCAACGTCCGCCAGCCTTCCGGTTCCAGGGCGTCGAAGGCGTCGCCCATCCGCTGTTGCGCCGTCAGGTCCTGGCGCAGGCGGTGCCGGGCCCGGGTGCCCGCTGCTCCGTGTTCCAGCTCCGCCAGCAGCACCTCGGCGGGCCGGTTGGGAGCCAGGTCCGCGTCCGGCGGCATGGTCAGGCGGCGCAGATCGGCCGCGGTGGGGACCGGGGGCGGCCCGATGGACACGGTGCCGCTCAGGTACGGGCGCAGCACCGCCAGGACCGCTTCGCGGTGGTCGTCCGCGAGGACGCTGATCCGGTTGGCCTGGCGGTCGTACCACGCGACCGCCTGCCCGTCGGGCAGGTTGACGTACAGTCGGCCGCGGCCGGGCCGGCCGCTGGGCAGTACCTTGAGTCCGCGCATTCACCCTCACCCCCGCCGTCCATGGGAGCAGCCGGGGGGCCGCACGGCAATCCCTCGGCTGTGTAACGACTCCGACGGAACCTTGCGGCTTCGCTGTTACACGAACGGGGTGTCGCCGCAACGGCCGCCGCCTAGGTTGGCCGTACCCGGAAGACGCCGGGTACCGACCAGCATCGAAGGATCTTCCGTGAGCACCGTCCGCCGCCGCACTCTCGTTCGCGCCGCAGCCGTGACCGTCTGTGCCGGCAGCCTCCTGGCGCTGCCCGCTGCCGCCGCTCTGGCCGAAGGGGTGCCGGCGGCCTCGTCCGCGCACTCGGCGGCGACGCAGCGGACGCTGGTCAAGAGCCTCGCACTGGCGGACGGTGTTTCCACGGCGAAGGTCTACCGGACCGCCAAGGGCGGCTACCAGGCCGACATCCTGGCCGCCGACGGCGCCAGGGCCACCACCCTGACCAGCCATGACGGGGTCACCGACGTCGGCGGCTCCGGCGATCTGCACGCCGCCCTGGACCCCGCGGGGCGGCTGACGTCCTGGGTGGGCGACACCTCCGTGCCGGACGGCGGCCACGCCGTCGCGGGCGACGGGCACAAGACCGGCACCCGTGACGGGCAGATCGTGCCGGTCTCGGCAGAGCAGCGGGCCGCCGCCGGCGACACCCGCGCGCTGGAGGCCGCGTCCGCCGAGGGCCGGCGGCTGAGTACGCTGGCCGACGGGCAGGGCGACGGCATGCTGCTGCTCGCCGCGGGCGGCGGCATCGCGGCCGTGGGCGCGGCCGGGCTCGGCTTCGCCATGCTGCGCCGGGGACGTACGGACGGCTGACCGTCGTACGCAGGCAGGGGCGGCCCGCACGGACGGGCGGCCCGCACACCCGCGCCCGGACCGCCGGAACCCACCGGCATGGGCAAATGGGGCGCACCTCCGCATATGGTGGATGTGATCGACCATCGTCGTAACGCGGGCAGAAGGGCACGGGGGCTGTGAGCAGGGGGGCTGTGGGCAAGGGGGCCGTGGGCAAGGGGGCTCGGCGCAGAGCGGCCGTGATCAGGGGGGAAGCGGGCCCGGGGGGCGTGCAGGGGTTCGGTCCGGGCGGCTCCGCGCGCCGCCGCTCTCCCGTTCCCGTCCGCGCCTCCGCCCTCGCCCCTCTGCTGGCCCTCGCCGCACTTCCGCTGCTGGCGGGCTGCGGAGACACCGGCGGCCTGGTCGGCGCGGGGGCCACCGCGACCGCGAGCGGGCCCGTACACCTGTGGCCCGACCGCGTGGGGGCGACGGTACCGCCGGCCGATCCGGCCGGGGCTCCGCCCGAGTACGTCAAGGGGATCCCGCCCGTCCACGACCAGGACGTGCACACGGTCGATCCGGTGGCGCTCGTCCAGGCGGAGCTGCGGGTGCTTCCGAGGACCAGGGTCGGGGCCGACGGGATACCGGCCGAGACCGCGGCGGCGATCAACGCGTGCAAGAAGGAGGGCGCGGAGCCCGAGTCGTGCCCGGTGCTGGCGCCCTACTACCGGGACCTCACGGGCGACGGCAAGGCCGAGCTGATCGTGGGCATCGAGTTCCCGGACAGGATGATGTCCGTACGGGTCTACAGGGCGGACGGGGACGGACGACTCAACCGGATCATGGCGACCACGCAGACCGTGGTCTCGGTGGAACTGGCCGGGCGGGACGTGGTCCTGCGGGTGCCCAGCGGGAACCGCGGCTACGAGCTGATCACCGCCTGGTCCTGGGAGGAGAGGCAGCGCAGGATGCTGCCGACGCGCGAGCAGATCGTACGGGTGCCGGCGAACCCGAGGGGTCCGGAGGACCGCGGCCCCGGCATCGGTCCCGGCGGCGGGGGCGGGTCCGGAGGCGGGACCGGCCCGGGGACCGGTCACGGCTCCGGTCACGGCCACGGCCCGGGTGCCGACCTCGCACCGGACCGGCCGTGACCGTGGGCGAGGAACACGCACGGGCCGAGCGGCGGCAGGTGCCGCGTCCGCGCCGGTGGCAGCGTCGGCGGCTGCGCCTCCGGCCGCGGCTGCCCGCGTGGACGGCCACGCTGACCTGGAAGTCGGCCTGCTTCATCGTGGTGATGTGCTGCTCGCTGGCAGCCGTGCTCGGCGCGCTCGTGCACGTGGAGGTGACCCGCCAGACGGTGGCCACGGCGCGCGAGAAGGCACTGGGCAGACTCGGCGACGTCACGGACGCGTACGAGGCGGGCGAGCCGCTGCCGCCCGGTTCCGGCCTGGACCCGGTGGGGCTGCCGCCGGAGCTGCGGGCGCTCGCGGCCGGCGGAGAGCGGGGGACGGTCGTGGCGGAGCACCGCGGCCGCCCGGTGATGTGGGCGGCCGGCCCGGCGGACGGCCGGGCGCTGGCGACCGTCGTCGACTACCGGCAGAGCGCCCGCACCATCAGCGGACTGGACAACGCGATCATCGGGTCGTCCGTGCTGGCGATCGGCGGGACGCTGCTCGTGGGCGCCTTCGCGGTGACGCGGGTGACCCGGCGGCTGCACCAGACGGCGTCCGTGGCCCGGCGGATCACGCAGGGCGACCTGGACGCCCGGGTGGGCGACCCGCGGACGAAGGACCCCTCGCGTCCCCAGGACGAGGTGGCGACCGTGGCCGGGGCGCTGGACACGATGGCGGGGAGCCTGCAGTCGAAGCTGGAGAGCGAGCGGCGGTTCACGGCGGACGTGGCCCATGAGCTGCGCACTCCGCTGACGGGCCTGCAGGCGGCGTCGGAGCTGCTGCCGGAGGGGCGGCCGACGGAGCTGGTGCGCGAACGGGTGCGGACGATGCGGCAGTTGACGGAGGACCTGCTGGAGATCTCCCGGCTGGACTCGGGCAGCGAGGCGGTGGAGACGGATCTGCACCAGCTGGGGCGGCTGGCCCGGCGCGTGGTGCGGGCTTCCGGCACGGACACGGAGGTGGTCGTCCTGCGGGACGCCCACGTGGAGACGGACCGGCGCAGGCTGGAACGGGTCCTGGGCAACCTGGTGGCCAACGCCCATCAGCACGGCCGGTCGCCGGTCGTGCTGACGGTGGACGGGCCGGTGGTGAGCGTACGGGACCACGGGGACGGCTTCCCCGACTACCTGCTGGCGCACGGCCCGCAGCGCTTCCGCAGCGGGGGCAAAGGGCACGGGCTGGGCCTGACCATCGCCGTGGGCCAGGCGGAGGCGATCGGCGCGAGGCTGCGTTTCCGCGCCGCGGAGGGCGGTGGCGGCCTGGCCATCCTGACCCTCCCGGGCGCGTAGGACCCCGCCCTTCCCGGCCGGGGGCCGCGGTCCACCCCTCGCGGCCCGCCCGGCCCGCCCGGCCCGCCCGGTCCGGCGGTGGGGCCCGGGCTCGGCCGAGGGCGCGGGCGCGTGGGCGGGTCAGCTCTCTGAGGGCAGGGGGGCGGGTCAGCTCTCTGAGGGCGGGGGGCGGGTCAGCTCTGGGGACGCGGGGGCTTGGTCCAGGGCCAGCGGGGGCGCGGCTTGGTGCCCGAGGGGCGGAACGCGTACTTCCAGCCCTTTTGCAGGCCCAGTCGCTTCGAGTAGCCCGACGGGACCCGTTCGTACAGCAGCACCGTCGGCGGGCCGTCGGGCGTCGGGACGGGGATCTCGTACCACTTCGGCGGGTGTCCGGTCGGGCCGAGCAGGATCGGGAGGACCCGGCCGTCCATCGGGCCGCCCTCGAACGGAGTCGGTTGGCTTCTCACCCCACCAGTGTCACAGCAGGTGGGCGGCCTCGGAGACCACCGGCATCACGCGCCGGGCCAGGCTCCCGACCGGGCCGTCCGCCGATTCGATGGCCAGGGCTGCCCGGGCGGCCGCCGCCGTCTCCGGATCGGTGGCGGCGGTGGCCGTCAGCAGGGCGATGAACTGGTCGAGCAGCCAGTCGCGGAGGGTGTCGACCTCGGGCTGCTTGCCCTCGTCGATCCATATGAGGGAGGCCGCCTCGACCGCCGTGATCCATGTGCGGACCATCATGCGCAGCCGGGGGCCGGGCGTCGGGACGCCGAGGTGGAGGAGGATCTGGTCGGCCGCGGCCCGGCGGATGCCGTCGACGGTCGCCGTCGTACGGGAGGTCTCCACGACGCTGCCGCCCTGGAGGAGGGCCGCGAAGCCGGTGTCGTGCTCGTCGACGAACGCGAGGTAGCGGTCCAGGGCCCGGGACAGCCGCCGGGTCAGGGGACCCTGCTGGGGTTCGGCGAAGCAGAGTTCGAGGAGCTCGGCCGCCGAGCGCAGGGCCGCCTCGTAGAGCTGCTGCTTACCGCCGGGGAAGTAGCGGTAGACGAGGGGGCGCGAGACTCCGGCGGCCTCCGCGACGTCGTCGAGCGAGACCTCCTCCGGAGCCCGGTGCGCGAACAGCGTGAGGGCGGCGTCGAGG
Source organism: Streptomyces sp. NPDC090021 (assembly GCF_044748225.1). Classification (NCBI taxonomy): domain Bacteria; kingdom Bacillati; phylum Actinomycetota; class Actinomycetes; order Kitasatosporales; family Streptomycetaceae; genus Streptomyces; species Streptomyces sp. NPDC090021. The sequence continues at coordinate 129,983 of NZ_JBIVFO010000010.1, forward strand.
AGTTGGGCCCGCCGCTCCTCGACGCTCAGCCTGCGGTACGCGCGTACGGTCATGACCGCAGGGTAGCCCGCGAGCCGTGGCCCGTGACCGGCGTCCGTGAAGTCCCGGCCCGATCCGGACCGCCGGACGGGCGCCGCGACGCCCGGGGCTCCGTCCGCCCCTATGCCAGGAGCCCCGAGCTCTGCCAGAGCCTGCGGCCGACTCCGCGCAGGACGCCGATGTCGTCGAGGAAGTCGGTGAGCCGCTTGGCGCCGGTCTGCATGACCTCGCGGCGGTGGCCGCTGGCCCGGACCTGGGCGACGGCTTCGCGCCGGTCCAGTCCGACGTTGTCGTAGACGGCCGGGTTCACGAAGGCGAGGGAGAAGACGCGGGCGGCCTCGCCGCAGCTGATGCGGGTGAGCTCCTGCTCCCAGCGCGGGGCCGTCAGCATCTGGCGGCGCAGTTCCTCGCGGGCGTACCGGACGTGCCGGGCCTCCTCGATCACGTGGATCCGGGTGACGCCGCGGACCAGCGGCTGGATGCGCTCGTCCGGGAAGGTCAGGCGCTGCATCCAGTCGAGGATCTCCTCGCCGAGCAGGGTGCAGGCGAAGGAGCCGGGGGTGGTGGAGACGGTCTTGAGGATCCGCGCGAGGTTGTGGTTGAGCCGGGAAACCGGGTATGCCGGGCTGCCGCTCTTCTGGATCATGCGGGCGAACATCATCGAGTGTCGGCACTCGTCGGCGATCTCGGTGAGGGCGTACCGCACGTGCTTGCTGGTCAGCGACTTGTCGTAGATGTGCCGGACCATCAGCTGCATGAGGATGATCTCGAACCAGATGCCGAGCGAGCCGAGCGCCGCCGCCTCGTGGCGGGAGAGGTCGATGCGCTGCTCCTCGCCCATCTTCTTCCAGAGCGGGGTGTCGTAGAGGGAGAGCAGCTCGGGCGGCCAGTAGTACTTCCCCTCGGCCATGGGGGCGCCCCAGTCGAGTTCCTTGTCGGGGTCGAAGGAGTGCTTGGCGGAGGATTCCAGCAGGCGCTCGGCTATCTGCTCCCGGTCCTTGAGGAGGCCGAGGGCGTCCCTGAGAGCGGCTCGTTCGGTCACGGTCGTCATGGCTTCGGACACCTCGTCGTCGAGTCACCGGCGGTCACCGCTTATGAGACTGCTTGTCAGCAACGTCGTCAATCCCCCGCGCACGACTTGTTGACCCGGCGTCTACCAACGTGTGACTCTGCCAACTGTCCGGTCCTGCACGGCAGTACGCGAGACGAGGGGGCGTCAGTGTCGACGCACGAGCTCTACACCGAGGACCCGGGCGAGGCCGTCTGGCAGATCCCCGCCTCCGGCTCCGCCCGCTTCAGCTGGGATTACGACGACGGCCGCGAGCGGCTCCTCGCCCTGTACCAGAGGGGCAAGGACAAGCAGTGGGACGGCGCCAAACGCATCGACTGGGACATCGAGGTGGACCCGTACGATCCGCTGGGGACCCCCGACGAGGCCCTGCCGCTGTACGGGACCCGGCACTGGGCCAAGCTGACCGAGAAGGACAGGGGCGAGCTGCGCCGGCACTACACCGCCTGGAACTTCAGCCAGTTCCTCCACGGCGAGCAGGGCGCGATGGTGTGTGCGGCGCGCATCGTCGAATCCGTTCCGGACCTCGACGCGAAGTTCTACTCGGCCACGCAGACCATGGACGAGGCCCGGCACGCGGAGATCTTCGGGCGCTTCCTGCACGAGAAGGTCGGGATGCTGTACCCGGTCAACGACAGCCTCCGGGAACTGCTCGGCGACACCCTGCGCGACTCCCGGTGGGACATGCCGTACCTGGGCATGCAGGTCCTCATCGAAGGCCTGGCCCTGGCCTCCTTCGGCCTCATCCGGGACACGACCACCAGGCCGCTGCCCAAGCAGATCCTGGCGTACGTGATGCAGGACGAGGCCCGGCACGTGGCCTTCGGGCGGATGGCGCTGCGCGACCACTACCGGCAGCTGACGGACGCCGAACTGCGCGAGCGCGAGGAGTTCGTGATCGAGGGCTGCTACCTGATGCGGGACCGGCTGCTCGGGGTGGAGGTGCTGGAGAACTTCGGCATCCCGGCGAAGGAGGCGGAGGCGCTCAGCGAGCAGTCCGAGTTCCTGCACCTGTTCCGCAAGCTGCTGTTCAGCCGGATCGTGCCGTGCGTGAAGGACATCGGACTGTGGGGCCAGCGGCTCCAGAGGGCGTACGTGGACCTGGGCGTCTTCCACATGGGCGACTCCAACCTGGACCTGCTGATGAGCCAGGACGAGGAGATCGCGGAGGCCCTCGACCGGGAGCGCTTCGCGGCCGAGGAGTCGGCACGGGTGGCGGAGGTCGAGGCCGCCATCGCCGAAGGGCGGGGCCCGACGGGAACGTGACGGCGGTGACCGGCGGACGGCGGGAGGGGACCGGCGGACGGCACGCGGGGGCCGGGGGCGGTGACCGGCGGACGGCAGGCGGGGGCCGGCGGGCAGCGGCGGGTACGTGCCGTAGGAGATGTGGCGTCCGGCACCCACACCGCCGACCACGACGACGCCCCCGCCGACGCCTCCGGCTGGACCCGGACCCCGATCTGCGCACAGCCGGGGACCGCGAACTGCACAGCCCGGGACCGCGAACCGCGCGGGTGGGGACTCCGCCTGTGTCCCGCCCCGCGGCGCCGTACCGCGCGGCGAACTCGACGGCCCGCACCGCGCCTACGCGGCCATCGCCGTCCAGGTGCCGACCCGCACCCCGGCCCAGGCGGTCGCCGGGGGACCGTCAGCCACATCGACGGCGGCTCCGGCAACGGGATCCAGATCAACGGGGCCGACGCCGCCACCCCGCAGGCTCCCGGCCATTTCCCCTCCGGCGACTGCTCGTACCGGGATCCGCCCCGGCGCCGGATCCGGCCCCCGCGGGCCGCACGGTCCTCGCGGGGACCCCGGTGCACCCGCGACGCCCTCACCGCGCCGCCAGCGCGGCCTCCATCACCGCTCGGGCGATCGGCGCGGCGGCGCCGTTGCCGCTGATGTCGCCCCGGTCCGCCGCCGCGTCCTCCACCACCACCGCGACCGCCACGGCGGGCAGGGCCGCCCCCTCGGTGCGGGCCCAGGAGATGAACCAGGCGTACGGGGTCCCGGCGTTGCCGACGCCGTGCTGGGCCGTGCCGGTCTTGCCGCCGACCACCGCGCCGGGGATCGCCGCGTTCCGGCCCGTCCCCCGCTCCACCACCTTCACCATCAGCTCCTGCATCCGCAGCGCGGTGGCCGGGTTCATCGCCCGTCCGAGGCTGCGCCGGTCACCGTGCCGCACCGGGGAACCGTCGTCCTGGGTCGTCCGTTCCACCAGGTACGGGGAGGCCAGCTCGCCGCCGTTCGCGACGGCCGCGGCCACCATCGCCATCTGCAGGGGTGTGGCGGTGGTGTTGAACTGCCCGATGGAGGAGAGGGCCAGCTGGTCCGGGCTCATGTCCGTGTCGAAGTTCGACCGGGACACCCACGAGGGGACCCGCAGCCCCTCCGTGTTGAAGCCGAAGCGGCGCGCCGCCTCCGTCATCCGGCGCAGCCCGACCTGTACCCCGATCTTCGCCATCACCGTGTTGCACGACCACTGCACGGCCTCGGCCATGGAGGCGTCCTCGCAGCCCGTGGCCGTGTTCGGCAGCAGGGTGCTGGTCCCGGGCAGCGGGTAGGGGTCCGGGGTCCGGGTCGGCGCGTACACATCGGTGACCACGCCCGCGTCCAGGGCCGCGGCCGCCGTCACGATCTTGAAGGTCGAACCGGGCGGGTACGTCTCGCGCAGCGCCCGGTTGAGCATCGGCCGGGCGGGGTCCGCGTTGAGCGCCGCCCAGGCCCCGCGCGCCGCGGCCCCCGTGCCGGAGAGCACGGAAGGGTCGTACGAGGGACTGCTGACCAGCGCCAGGATCTTCCCGGTGGCCGGTTCGAGGGCGGCCACCGCCCCGCGCTTGCCGCCGAGCCCGGTGTACGCGGCCCGCTGCACGGCGGCGCGGACGGTGGTGGCGGCGTTCCCGCCGGCGGGGCGGCCGCGGGCCAGGTCGTACCAGAGCGGGAACGCCGACAGCCCCGGGTCCGTGCCCGACAACACGGCGTCCTCGGCGCGCTCGACGAAGCTGGTCCCGTACGTCTGGGAGGAGAACCCGGTGACGGGCGCGTAGAGCGGACCGTCCGCGTAGGTCCGCTCGTAGCGCAGCAGCTGGCCGCTGTCGCGGGAGCCGGTGACGGGCCGTCCGTCGACAAGGATGTCCCCGCGCGGCTCGGCGTAACGCGCGATGGCGGAGCGCTTGTTGGCCGGGTTCGCACCGTAGGCGGCGGACTCCCACACCTGCACGCGGGCGATGTTGACGAGCAGGGCGAGGAGCAGCAGCGCGCAGAAGTACGCACACCAGCGGATGTAGCGGATCACTCGGCCGCCTCCTGCGCGGGACGGGGTCTGCGTGCGCTGTCGCTGAGCCGGACCAGCAGCGCGACGATGATCCAGTTGGTGACGACGGAGGAGCCGCCCTGGGCGAGGAAGGGCATGGCCATGCCGGTGAGCGGGATCAGCCCGGTGACACCGCCCGCGATGACAAACACCTGGAGCGCGACGATCGAGGCGAGGCCGGTGGCGAGCAGCCGGCCGAAGGGGTCGCGCAGCGCGAGGCCGGCGCGGAAGCCGCGGGCGACGAGGAGCCCGTAGAGGAGCAGGATCGCGGTGAGGCCGACGAGGCCCAGCTCCTCTCCGGCGGTGGCGAGGATGAAGTCCGACTTGGCGGCGAACCCGATGAGGAAGGACTGGCCGTGGCCGAGGCCGGCCCCGAGGAGGCCCCCGGCGCCGAAGGCGAAGAGGGACTGGGCGAGCTGGCCGGGGCCCTCGCCGCGCTCGATGGAGGCGAAAGGATGCAGCCAGTCCTCCACACGGCTGTTCACATGTGGTTCCAAGGTCCCGACGGCGTAGGCGCCGAGGGCGGCGAGCAGCAGTCCGATCGCGATCCAGCCGATCCGCCCGGTGGCGGTGAACAGCATGATCACGAACAGTCCGAAGAACAGCAGCGAGGTGCCGAGGTCCCGTTCCAGGACGAGCAGGCCGACGCTGAGCAGCCAGATCGCGAGGATCGGGCCGAGCACGCGGCCGGGCAGGAGGCGCAGCTTCCAGAAGAGTCGGCGGCCGGTCAGGGCCAGGGCGGTGCGGTTCGCGGCGAGGTAGGCGGCGAAGAACACCGCCAGCAGGATCTTGGCGAACTCCCCCGGCTGGAAGGAGAGTCCGGCGAAGCGGATCCAGATGTGCGCGCCGTTGACCGCCGGGAAGAAGACGGGCACCAGCATCAGCACCAGTGCGGTGGCGACGGACAGGTACGCGTAGCGCTGGAGCACCCGGTGGTCACGGAGCAGCACGACGACCAGGACGAAGAGCACCACGCCGAGGGCGGACCACAGGAGCTGGTCGTCCGCGGTGGGGCGGCCGGGGGTGGTCGCGTCGAGGCGCTGGATGAGGACCAGGCCGAGGCCGTTGAGCAGGACGGCGATGGGGAGCACGAGGGGGTCGGCGTACGGGGCCGTGAACCGTACGGCGAGGTGCGCGAGCAGCGCGGCCGCGGCGAGGCCGACCGCGTACCGGTCGGCGGGGTCGGGGATGCGGCCGGTGGTCACGAGGCCGACGTGGAGGTGACCGAGTACGGAGATCAGGACGGCGCCCGCGAGGAGCGCCAGCTCGACCCCCCGGCGTTTGGGTGCGCCGGCTTCGGGTGGCGGGGGCGGGGAGGGCTCCGCCACCTTCGCCGTCAGAGCGGTCATACCCCGAAACGTAGCAAGCAGGGGGATGGTATGTCCGCTTATGTCATAGTGTGCCGAAGAGTCGTCACAAACGGTCGAAAGTATCGAGAGTGAGGAGCCGAGGCGCATGGGGCCTGTGGAATTCATCGTCCTCGCCTTCCCCGAGGAGCAGCTGCGGGTGCCGGCCGTCGAGGCCGTGATGGGGCTGCGCAAGTCGGGAGTGGTCCGGCTGATCGACGGGCTCGTCGCCACGAAGACGGCGTCGGGGGAGGTCCTCGCCGCCGAGTTCGACGAGTTCGTGGAACTGCACGGCCTGCTGACGGGGCGGGACGCGGCCCGGCTGATCGGCCCGGAGGACGTGCACGAGGCGGCGGACCTCCTGGAGCGCGGCAGCTGCGCGCTGCTGCTGGTCGTCGAGCACGTATGGGCCGAGGACGCGGCGATCGCCGTACGGGCGGCGGGCGGCCGGATCGTGGGCTCGGTCCGCATCCCGCCGGACCGGGTGCCGTCGGACCCCCGGGCAGGGGTGGCCTGATGTTCATCCGCCCGATGGGAGTGACGGTCCACGCCGCGAACCGCCCGGCGGGATCCCCCCTGCTACGGGGCCTGCTGGCGCGGGCGTCGGGCGCGGCGCCGGAGGCGGAGGCGGCGGGCGCGGTGCGCCCGGAGGAGCCCCCGCCCCGGGGCCTGCTCGCCCGGGGCGTCCGGGCGGCGGAGCCGGAGCTCGTGGAGGAGCCGGAACCGGACCCACTGGACGAGCCCGAGCCGGATCCCGACTACGACTACGAGCCGGAGCCGGAGCCCGTCGACGCGGTGCACTGGGACCCCCACCCGGACGCCCACCCGGACGCCCACCCGGAGCCGGGCCCGACGGCCCCCGCCGGCCTGGCGGCGGAACTGCGCCAACTGGCCGACCTGGCCCGCGAGGGCCTGCTGACCCCGCAGGAGTTCAGAACGGCGAAGGCCAGGCTGCTGAACGACTGACGGCCCCGCAGGCACCGAACGGGCCGATACGGGGGGAGAGGAGGAGGGCGGCCGGACGGCGGCCGACCCGATTTCCGGGGGCGGGGACCGGAAAGCGCGGGGTGGGGCGGGGCGGAAGCCGATGGGGCGGGAGCGACAAGGCGCGACGGCGGCGCGGGGAGCGGGATGCACTCGGGCGGGAGCGACAAGGCGCGGCCGCGCCTTCCACCCCCGCCCCACCAGCCTCCGCCCCACACCACCCCGCGCCTTCCGGTCCCCGCCCCGCCAGCTCCGCCCTGCCCCACCCCGCGCCCTCCACCCCGCCCCGCCGCCTCCTCCCCCACCCCTCCAACTGGGTGGCCGTGGGCGGGGTGGACGGCTCTGTCGGGCGATTTGTCATACCGGGCGTGGCAGCATCGGCGGTCTCGGAGGTGATCCCATGTCATATCGGGGGCTTCGCGCTGCCTGCGTCGCCGCGGCGCTCCTCGTCGCCGGACCGGTCCAGGGCGCCGGCGCCGAGCCGGTTGTGCCCGAAGGGGAGAACGTGGGCGCGTTGCTCACCCGCCTGCAGGGCCTCTACCAGAAGGCCGAGGAGGCTTCCGAGGCGTACAAGTCCACGGAGGACGCCCTGGAGGCCGGCCGGCGGGAGGAGCGTTCGCGCGCCGCCGAGCTCGGCAGGGCGCGTACGGCCCTGGACGCCGAGCGGGCCCTCGCCGGGCGGCTCGCCCGCGAGCAGTACCAGGGCAGCCTGGGCCTGTCCTCCTACGCCCGGATGCTGCTGGCCGGGAGCCCGCAGGCGGCGCTGGAGCAGCGCCGGCTCGCCGCCCGCGAGGGCGCCCGCCGGGCCGCGCTGCTCAGCCGCCTCGCGCGGGGCGAGAAGGAGGCCGACGCGCTGGCCGTACGGGCCCGCAAGGCCCTCGACACCCGGCAGACCCTGGCCGCGCGGCAGAAGCTCCACAAGGAGGAGGTCGCCTCGCAGCTCAGGCAGGTGGAGCGGCTGCTGTCCTCGCTGACTCCGGAGCAGCTCACCCGGCTCGGGGCGCGCGAGGCCGAGAAGACGGCCGTGGCGCAGCGCGCGCTGGTGACCTCCGGGGCCCTCCCCACGCGCACGGGCACGCCCACGGCGGCCGGTGGCGCGGCCCTCCGGTACGCGGCGGCGCAGATCGGGAAGCCGTACGTCTGGGGCGCCGAGGGGCCCGGGTCCTTCGACTGCTCCGGTCTGACCTCGCAGGCCTGGGCGCACGCCGGCCGGAGCATCCCGCGGACCAGCCAGGAGCAGTGGGCCCGGCTGCCGCGGGTGCCGCTGGACCGGTTGCGGCCGGGGGACCTGGTGGTCTACTTCCCCAAGGCCACCCATGTGGGCCTGTACGTGGGCGATGGCAAGGTGATCCAGGCGCCGCGGCCCGGGTCGGTCGTGAAGGTCTCGCCGATCGCCGCGAACCCGTTGCTCGGGGCGGTCCGGCCGGATCCGGACGGGACCCCGCTGGCGGAGTTCACCCCGCCGCCGCTGCCCGAGTCCTCGGGCGCGGCGGCGGGGGACGACGCCGGTTACTCCGCGGAGGAGGCGCCCACGGACGAGGAGTCCGCGGCGGCGGTGACCTCGGCGAGGTAGTCCGCCGCGTCCTCGGGGTCGTAGAAGTACGCGTCGAAGTCGGCCGGGTTGTCGAAGCCGTTGGCAAACCGATTCGCCACCGGCTGGAGCTGCCCGGCCGCGCCGATCAGGTTGAGCACGTGCTCCGGCGGCACGCCCAGCATCGCGTTCGTCCACTGGGTCACGGGCTTGCCCGTGGTGAACCAGTACTTGTCGAAGGTGGCCTTCATCCACGCCTCGTCGAACGGGTTGTCCCCGTGCATGAGGATCGAGGAGAGGTACGAGGCGGCGCACTTGGACGCGGAGTTCGAGCCCTGGCCCGTGATCGGGTCGTTGGCGACGACCACGTCGGCGACGCCGAGGACGAGCCCGCCGCCGGGGAGGCGGCCGACGGGGTTGCGCACGATGGGCGCGTACCGGCCGGCGAGGGTGCCGCCCGCGTCCGTCAGCTCCACCTTCGTCGCCCGGGCGTACTCCCACGGCGTGTACTTCTCCATCAGCCCCAGCGTCAGCGCCAGGTGCTCCGCCGGGTCCTTGACGCCGTTGAAGACGTCCAGCGGTCCGCCGGGGACGCCCTCCCAGAAGAGGATGTCCGCCCGTCCCGAGGTCGTCAGGGTCGGCATCACGAACAGCTCGCCGACGCCCGGGACCAGATTGCAGCGGACGGCCTCGGTCTCCGGGTGCTCGGGGCGCGGACCGAGCCCGTGCACGTAGGAGACGGCCAGCGCGCGCTGCGGGGCGTCGTACGGGGAACGCGCCGCGTCCCGCCCGAACATCGACACCAGCTCGCCCTTGCCCGCGGCGACCAGCACCAGGTCGTAGGCGCGGGAGAAGTAGTCGAGGTCGGCGACGGACGCGCCGTGGATGACGAGCTGCCCGCCGCGCTGCGCGAAGGTGTCCAGCCAGCCGGACATCTTCACGCGCTGGTCCACGGACTGGGCGTGGCCCCTGAGCCGGCCGAGCCAGTCGACGGGGCGGCTGCCGTCGGGGGCGGCGACCGAGACGCCCAGTCCCTCGATCTTCGGGGCCTGCTGCTCCCAGAAGCTGATCTGCAGGTCGCGCTCGTGCCGGAGCGCGCTGTCGAACATGCACTGCGTGGACATGACCCGCCCGGTGCGGATCTCCTCCGCGGTCCGGTTGGACATGAGGGTGACCTCGTAGCCCTTGGACTGGAGTCCGAGGGCGAGCTGGAGGCCGGACTGGCCGGCTCCGACGACAAGTATCCTGCGCATCTCTCAGTCCTCTATTCGGGAGTGCTGTCCAGGGCGTGGCCCACCAGCGCCAGCAGGGATTCGATCACCGTCCGGCGCTCTCGCGCATCCATGATCACCACGGGTACGTGCGGCGGGACGCTGAGCGCCTCGCGCACGTCCTCGGGCTCGTACGCCTGCGAGCCCTCGAAGTGGTTGACGGCGACGGCGTACGGCAGCCCGGAACTCTCGAAGTAGTCGAGGGCGGGGAAACAGTCCCGCAGGCGGCGGGTGTCGGCCATGACGAGCCCGCCGACGGCTCCGCGCACCAGGTCGTCCCACATGAACCAGAACCGTTCCTGGCCCGGGGTGCCGTACACGTAGAGGACGAGGTCGTCGTCGAGGGTGATGCGGCCGAAGTCCATGGCGACGGTGGTGGTGTGCTTGTCCGGTGTCCCGGACAGGTCGTCGGTCGGGACGCTGGCCTGCGTCATCACCGCCTCGGTGCGCAGCGGGGTGATCTCGGAGACGGAGGAGACGAAGGTGGTCTTGCCGACCCCGAAGCCACCCGCGACCAGCACCTTGACGGCGACGGGCGCGCGGGAGCGGTCGTACTGCCAGGGCTGGACCGGTTCGTCGTCCAGCTCCGGTCTGTCAGAGACGGCGAAGACCACCGAGCACCCTTTCCAGCAGCGCGCGTTCGGGCCGGCCGGCGCCGTGGCCCGTTCCGTAGACACGGACCCTGCCCTGGTCGGCGAGGTCGCTGACCAGGACGCGGACCACTCCGAGCGGCAGCTTCAGCAGCGCGGCGATCTCGGCGATCGTGCGCATGCGGCGGCAGACCTCGACGATGGCCGGCATCTCGGGCATGCGGTCGGGCGTCTGCGGCTCGGACGCCTTGGTGTCCAGAGCGGCGACGAAGGTCTCGACGTGCAGGACCTGGGTGAACCGTGTCCGGCCGCCCGTCAGGGAGTACGGGCGGACGCGGGCGGGACGGCGGTCGGCTCCACGTATCGGGAGTCGGTCGGCGGCCGGTCTCCTCACGGGGTGTTCTCCATCGACTGGCGCAGCTCGCTGCGGACTTCGGGGGTCAGGACGTGGCCGGCGCGGCCGACGAACAGGGCCATGTGGTAGGCGACCACGCTCATGTCGCAGTCGGGCGTGGCGTGCACGCCCAGGAGTGAGCCGTCGCTGATGGCCATGACGAAGACCGATCCGTTCTCCATCGCCACCATGGTCTGCTTGACGGCGCCGAACTCCATGAGGGCGGCCGCCCCGGTGGTGAGGCTGCCGAGGCCGGAGACGATGGTGGCGAGGTCGGCGGACGCCCCCCGTGGGCCCTTCGGCCTCGGCGTCTCCTCCGGTTCGCCCGCGCCGCCCGCTCCTGGGTCGGAGGACAGGAGCAGCAGCCCGTCCGAGGAGACGACGGCTACGGAGTTGACGCCGGGCACCTCCTCGACCAGGTCGGTCAGCAGCCACTGCAGGTTGCGGGCCTGGGTGCTCAGTCCGTACGTACTGGGCGCGGTCATGTGCGTGCCTCCTGTGCGCTGTCCCCCTGGTCGGTATTGCTCTGTCCCTGCCCCCGGTCCGGCTCCCGGTCCTGCGCGAGCTCGGCGGCGACGACGCGTCGGCCGTCCTGGGCTCCCTGGTAGAAGCCCCCGAGCCGGCGCCGCAGTTCCTCGGCGTCGACCCGGCGCGGCGGCTGGGGCGGTACGTCCTCCCGGCGCGGGGCGGCCACGGTGCGCGGGGTCCGCTTCGGCAGGCCCTTGTCGGTGACGGGGCCGCCGCCGTCGGCGGGGTCGGCGGGGTGGCTGCCCTGGCGGGGGAGCCAGTCGGCCTCGGCAGGGGCGTGGGCGTGCGAGTCCCCTGCGGGGGGCTCGGCGGCTTCGGTTCCGGCGGATTCGGTCCCGGCGGGGGCGTTCACCGCGGGGTCGTTCACCGCGGGGGCGTTCACCGCGGGGTCCGGCAGCGTGAAGCCGTCCGGATCCGTGTCGTGGGTGATGCGGGCGAGGAGCGCCTCGCCCGCGGGGGGCTCGGCGGTGAACACCTGGTCCGCGGGCGGGGTCTGCCCGGCGTCGGATCGGTCGGCGGCCGGGGCCACCGTGAAGATCTGCTCCGCCGGAGGGGCGGCCGTGAAAACCTGCTCCGCGCCGGGTCCGTCGGCGGCCGGGGCGTCGGCCGCCGTGAAGACCTCGTCGGGCGACGGGAGGTCGCCGGCGGGCTCCCGGCCGGATTCGGCCGCGGCGGGGACCGCCAGGGCCTCGGCCAGGGTGACCGGTGTGACCGGTGTGACTGGTGTGACCGGCTCCACCGGAACGGCGGGCTCCGGGGTCGGGGCCACCGTGTTGGCGGATTCGGCGGATTCGGCGGCCTCGGGTGCGGCCTCGGCTTCGGCCTCGGGAGCGGCGTGCGCACCGCGCGGGCGGGCGGGCAGGGTGTTCTGGTTCGCCTCCGCTATCACGCCCGGCAGGTGCAGCGCGGGCGCGCCGGGTGTGGCAAGGGTGTGGACCGGCGAGGCGGGCGGGGTGGCGGGCAGCAGCGCCGCGGGGACGACGACCAGGGCCTCGGTCCCGCCGTGCCGTGCGCCGCGCAGCTCCGCGGTGACCCCGTGCCGTGCCGCGAGCCGCCCGGCCACGTACAGGCCGAGGCCCAGGCCGTGCTCCTCCTCGGGCTCCTCGTCGTACGCCTCGGGCGTGGACAGCCGGACGTTCAGCGCCTCCAGGCGGTCCTCGGTGACACCGATGCCCTCGTCGACGACGGAGAGCACGACGTCGCCGGAGTCCAGGGTCCAGCCGGAGACCTTCACCTTGACCTCGGGCGGGGAGAACGTCGTGGCGTTCTCCAGCAGTTCGGCCAGCAGGTGCGAGATGTCGTCGGCGGCGTGCCCGGCGACCTGCGTGTACGAGGGCAGTGCCGCGAGGTCGACGCGCTCGTAGCGCTCGATCTCGCTGACGGCGGCCCGCATCACGTCGACCAGCGCCACCGGCAGCCCCTGCCCGTGGCCGTGCTCCTGCCCGGCGAGGACCAGCAGGTTCTCGTTGTGCCGGCGCATCACGGTCGCCAGGTGGTCCAGCTTGAAGAGGGTCGCGAGCCGGTCGGGGTCCTGTTCCTTGGACTCCAGTTCCTCGATGACGGCGAGCTGGCGCTCCACCAGGCCCAGCGTGCGCAGCGAGAGCGAGACGGAGGTCGTCGACATGATGCGGCGGTGCTCCTCCAGCCCTGCGCGCAGCGCCGTCAGCTCCCCCTCCAGCGCCTCCCGGCCGGAGGCGAGCGCATCGTTGCGGCCGATGATGCGGCGCCGGTCGGCGTCGAGCCCGGCGATCCGGGTGTGCAGGGAGACCGTCTGGTCGCGTACGGCGTTCAGGTGCCGGACGACCTCGGCGAACTCGTCGTTGCGGCCGGTGAACCGCACCGGTTCGACCGAGCCCTCGGGCGTCGCCAGCCGTTCCGCGCCGCGCCTGAGGACCGACAGCGGGCGGGTGAGGGAGCGGGCGACGGCGGTGGAGAAGCCGACGGCGACGAGGAACAGCACGCCCAGCAGGGCGACCATGATCTCCAGCCGGGTCACGTCGTCGTCGCGCAGGGAGGCGAGGGCGGAGGCCCGCTGGCCGGCGAGGGTGGCTTCGACGGTGCGCATCCGGTCGATGCGGGCGGTGAGCGCGGTACCGACGGCTGCGCCGTCGGTCTTGCGGTCGGAGCCGCTCAGGGTGGGCCGGTCGGTGAGCCGTTCGAGGAAGTCCTCGGCCGCCTTGACCTCGGGGCCGGTGACGGTGGCGGTGAGGGTCTGGCGTACGTCGGGCCGGGCGACCCGCGTGAAGTCGTCGAGGGCGGCCTGCTCCCGTACGCGCGAGCGCTGGGCGGCGGCGGTGAGTTCGTCGACCGCGGCCGAGCCCGGGGGCTGTTCGCCGCGGGGGACGGCCAGTGCGGCGAGCAGCAGTCCGCGGGTGGCCGAGGCCTGCTCCACGGCCTGGCCGAGCGGGGCCAGGGGGCGGGTGGTGGTGAGGGCGGCCTCCGCGCGCGGCGGGGTGAGGTCTGCGAGCCGGGCGCCCGGGGCGAGGAGTTCCGTGATGACGCCGGTGTAGGCCTGGTGGGCGGCGAGGGCGGTGCCCTTGCCGTCGATGGCTTCGGTACGGACGGACGCGACGCGGGCGAGGGCCGTGGCGAGGGTTTCGTCGGCCGCGGGGTCGACCTCGGCGGCGGCCTCGGCGATCTGCCGGTCGGTGCGCAGGGTGCGTTCCTGGAGGCCGCCCATGGCGGCGCCGGGGCGGCCCTTGGCGGCGTACTCGACCACGGCGTCGCGCTCGTCGGCGAGGACGTGCGTGAGGGTGAGGATCTGCCCGGTCTGCTCCGCGAGGGTGACCAGCCGCTGGGAGTCGTTCAGCTCTCTCGCGGCGGTGACGACGGCGGGGGTGCCGGCCGCGAGGACGGTGAGCCCTGCGACGGCGACGCCGACGACCAGCCGGCTGCGCACGCGGACGCGGCGTCCTGCGGGGGCCGGGCCTTCGGCGGCGGTGCCTCCCCCAGCTACCGCTGGGAGGTGCTCCCTGTTCCGAGACCGCTTCTTCTGCACCGGTGCTCGCAATCCTGTACGTGTGCTTCTGCTCGTCTACTCGTGTGGCCGAGGTAACGGCCGGTCAACAAGTAAACGCCCCCTGCCCCCTCGTACCCGCCTCAGACCTTTGCAGCGTGTTGGGGAGAGAGCCGCACATCGCCCACCCGGCCACTCGAACGAGTGAACATCACGGATGAGTTGGCGACCAACTCGGGAACGCGGCCCAGAAGCGGCTCCGTGGACAGACGGTTGAAAGATCGATGCGGCCTTTGGCAGTATGCCCGCCCACATCGGCCGTGCCGCGCCGGGGTCTTGCCGCTCCGGAGCCGGACGCGCCGGGCGCGGGGAGCCCCCGACTCCTCCCCGACTTGGTACGTACCTGCCCCGGCTCCGCGGGCCCCGCCGGGCAGAATGCCCGTATGCGCATCGACCTCGCGACAGCCCCCGGCAACCGGGAACGCCCCAATGAGGACTGGGTGTCGGCCTCGGCGCCCGCTTCGGGCGGCGGGGTGCTGGTGGTCCTGGACGGGGTCACCCCTCCGGCGGGCGAGGACGGATGCGTGCACGGAGTGCCGTGGTTCACGGCCCGACTCGGCGGCCGATTGACCGAACTGTCCGGATCGCGATGGGACATGCCGCTGGACCGGATCCTGGCCGAGGCCGTCCGCACCACGGCCGAGGCCCATCGCGACACCTGTGACCTTTCTCACGTCAGGACTCCGCAGGCGACGGTCGTCGTGGTCCGCTGGGACGAGGCGTACGTGGAGCACCTCGTGCTCTCGGACTCCGTGCTCCTCCTCCAGGCACCCGGGGGCGGCGTGACCGCGGTGCTCGACGACCGGCTGGACCGGCTGCCGCGGGAGGTGCTGCGGTCGGTGGCCGCGACGGACGCCCTGCGCAACGCCGAGGGTGGTTTCTTCACGGCGGCAGCGGACCCGGCGGTGGCGGCCCGGTCGGTCACGGGGCGCACCCCGCGCGGGCGGGTGCGGGCGGTGGCCGCGCTCACGGACGGGGCCAGCCGCTGGACGGACACGTTCGGGGAGGGCGACTGGGCCGCATGCCTGGAGGTGCTGCGGAAGGAGGGCGCGGAGGGCCTGATCGCCCGGGTCCGCGCCGTCGAGTCCGGCCCGGCGCACCCGTCGGCCCCCCGGTCCAAGCGGCACGACGACGCCTCGGCGATCTACGCGGAGCTCTGAGGCCGCGTCCGGCGGAGCGTCGGGGCCGCGTGCCCGGGTGCGGGTGCGGGCCCGGGTGCGGGTGCCGGGTGCGGGTGCCGGGTGCCGGGTGCGGGTGCGGGGTGCGGGTGCGGGCCCGGGTGCGGGTGTTCGGTGCGGCCGCCCGGTGGCGCCGTCCGTGCCGCTGTTCGGTGCCGGCGTTCGGTGCCGTTATTCGGTACCGGCGTTCAACTGGTGCAGAAGCCGCGCCAGTTCCGCCACCTCGCCGCGGTCCCAGCCGGCGAGCTTGCGCATGTACTGCTCGCGTCGTGCGCCCCGTACCCGCAGGAAGCGCTCGCGGCCCTCCTCGGTGAGGCCGACGAGGAAGGCCCGCCCGTCGGCGGGGTCCGGCTCGCGGGCCACCAGGCCCAGTGCCTCCAGGGCCCGCAACTGCCGGCTCATGGTGGCCTTGCCGACGCCGAAGTAGGCGGCGAGGTCGGTGGCCCGCTGCCGGCCCGCGGCCTCCAGGCGGACGAGCAGCCCGTACGCGGCGGGCTCCAGCTCGGGGTGGAGCTCGCGGGCCATCTCGCCGGAGGAGGCACGGGCCCGCCGGAGGAAGACGGACAGCTCCCGCTCCAGGGCAAGGAACTCCTGGTCTTCACTCCCGTGCACGTCCCGCTCCTTCTCCGCTGTGTGGCACCCCGGTGGGTGAGGGCCAGTATTTCGCAGCGGGTGCGCGGACGGCCCGGGGCCCCGCCGCAGCGGGGATCCGGGCCGCCGGGAAACCGTCGGGAAGCGGGTGGACAGCCGTCAGGCGGCGGCGGTGACCGGCACCTGCGCCCCGTCGAGGGCGAGCTCCAGCACCTGGCGGACGTCGGTCACCGGGTGCACCTCCAGCCCCTCCAGCACCTCCGCCGGGACGTCGTCGAGGTCGGCCTCGTTGCGCTTCGGGATGATCACGGTGGTCAGGCCCGCCCGGTGGGCGGCGAGCAGCTTCTGCTTGACCCCGCCGATCGGCAGGACCCGCCCGGTCAGCGAGACCTCGCCGGTCATGGCCACGTCCGTGCGCACCTGCCGCCCGGAGAGCAGCGAGGCGAGGGCCGTGGTCATGGTGATGCCCGCGCTGGGGCCGTCCTTGGGCACCGCGCCCGCCGGGAAGTGGATGTGCACGCCGCGGTCCTTGAGGTCGGCGACCGGGAGTTCCAGTTCGGCGCCGTGCGAGCGCAGGAAGCTCAGGGCGATCTGCGCCGACTCCTTCATCACGTCGCCGAGCTGGCCGGTGAGGGTCAGTCCGGCGGCGCCCGTCTCCGGGTCGGCCAGGGATGCCTCCACGAAGAGCACGTCACCGCCCGCGCCGGTCACCGCGAGGCCGGTGGCCACGCCGGGGACCGCGGTGCGCCGCTCGGCCGGGTCCTGGGCGGACTCGGGCACGTGGTGCGGGCGTCCGATCAGTGCCCGCAGCTCACCGGCCCCGATGGTGTACGGGAGTTCGCGCTCGCCCAGTTCGTGCTGGGCCGCGACCTTGCGCAGCAGCCGTGCGACGGCCCGCTCCAGGGTGCGTACGCCCGCCTCGCGGGTGTACTCGCCGGCCAGCTTGCGCAGGGCGTCCTCCTCCAGGACCACCTCGTCGGCGGCGAGCCCGGCGCGCTCCAGCTGGCGGGGCAGCAGGTGGTCGCGGGCGATGACGACCTTCTCGTCCTCGGTGTAGCCGTCGAGCCGGACGATTTCCATGCGGTCGGCCAGTGCCTCCGGGATGGCCTCCAGCACGTTGGCGGTGGCCAGGAAGACGACGTCGCTCAGGTCCAGTTCGACCTCCAGGTAGTGGTCCCGGAAGGTGTGGTTCTGGGCGGGGTCGAGGACCTCCAGGAGGGCGGCCGCGGGGTCGCCGCGGAAGTCGGAACCGACCTTGTCGATCTCGTCGAGCAGCACGACCGGGTTCATCGACCCGGCCTCCTTGACGGCCCGGACGATGCGGCCCGGCAGGGCGCCGACGTAGGTCCGGCGGTGGCCGCGTACCTCGGCCTCGTCCCGTACCCCGCCGAGTGCGACGCGGACGAACTTGCGGCCCATGGCGTGGGCCACGCTCTCGCCCAGCGAGGTCTTCCCGACGCCGGGCGGGCCGACGAGCGCGAGCACGGCTCCCCCGCGACGGCCCCCGACGACGCCCATGCCGCGCTCGTTGCGGCGCTTGCGCACGGCCAGGTACTCGGTGATGCGGTCCTTCACGTCGCCGAGGCCCGCGTGCTCGGCGTCGAGCACCGCCCGGGCGCCCTGGATGTCGTACCGGTCCTCGGTGCGCTCGTTCCACGGCAGTTCGAGCACGGTGTCCAGCCAGGTGCGGATCCAGGAGCCCTCGGGGCTCTGGTCGCTGGACCGCTCCAGCTTGTCGACCTCCTTGAGGGCGGCCTCGCGGACCTTCTCGGGGAGGTCGGCGGCCTCGACGCGGGCCCGGTAGTCGTCGGACTCCTCGCCCTCCTTCTCGCCGTTCAGCTCGCGCAGTTCCTTGCGCACGGCCTCCAGCTGGCGCCGGAGCAGGAACTCGCGCTGCTGCTTGTCGACGCCGTCCTGGACGTCCTTGGCGATGGACTCGGCCACGTCCTGTTCGGCGAGGTGGTCGCTGAGTGCCTTGACGGCGAGCTTGAGGCGGGCGACGGGGTCGGCCGTCTCCAGCAGCTCGACCTTCTGCTCGACCGTCAGGAACGGCGAGTACCCGGAGTTGTCCGCGAGGGCGGAGACCCCTTCGATCTGCTGGACGCGGTCCACGACCTGCCAGGCCCCGCGCTTCTTGAGCCAGCTGGTGGCGAGCGCCTTGTACTCCTTGACGAGTTCGGTGACGGCGCCCGGCAGCGGATCGGGGACGGACTCGTCCACGGTCTCGCCCTCGACCCAGAGCGCCGCTCCGGGCCCGGTGGTGCCCGCGCCGATGCGGATGCGCCCGAGACCGCGGATGAGGGCGCCCGGGTCGCCGCCGGAGAGCCGGCCGACCTGCTCGACCGTTCCGAGCACACCGGTCGCCGCGTACTTGCCGTCGATCCGCGGCACGAGCAGTACCCGGGGCTTGCCGCTGCTGCCCGCCGCGGCCTGGGCCGCCTCGACGGCTCCCCGCACCTCGGCGTCGGACAGGTCCAGCGGGACCACCATTCCGGGCAGCACGACCTCGTCATCGAGCGGCAGCACGGGCAGGGTGAGCGTTACGGACGTCGAAGCCATGATCTTCCCTCCGGCAGTGAAGTTGAGCTATGCCGACTCAATGCATCTACGCCGCCCTGTGTTCCCCAACCCCCGTTCGCCGGGGGCGAACGGACCGGAACCGCCTGCTCCGCCGGTCAGCCGGGAAGGTGGCCCCGTCGCCGTCCCGGCCTCCGCCTTCCGCCTTCCGCCTTCCGCCTGCGGCCCTGCACCGGCGGGGTGTCAGAGCGGCTGAAGGCGCGGTCGGCCGTCTTCGGCCGACCCGGGGACTTCCCCTCCCGCGCCCGGGCCGGTGGCGACCGGGCGCAGCGGGGAGGGCAGGCCCCACTCGCTCCAGGAGCCGTCGTACACCGCCAGGTCCCGGTAGCCGGCGAGGTCGGCGCCGAGGGCCAGCACGCAGGCGGTCACCCCGGAGCCGCAGCTGAAGCGGAGGCGTTCGCGGCCGCCCGCGGCCGCTTCGAAGGCCGCGCGGAGCTCCGCGGCGGGGCGCATCAGGCCGCCGGGAAGCTGGAGTTCGGCGAACGGCAGGCTGACGGCGCCCGGCATGTGACCGCCGCGCAGGCCGGGACGGGGTTCGGGGGCGGTGCCCTCGAAGCGTTCGCGGGTACGGGCGTCGAGGACGGCCGCAGCCGGATCGGCGAGGGCGGCCGCGACCCCCTCGGCATCGATCAGCAGGCCCGGGCGGGGCCGGGCGGTGAAGGAGCCGCGCGGGCCCTCGTACCGCGGGCCGCAGTCCTCGACGGGCAGGCCGGCGGCGGTCCAGGCGGGGAGTCCGCCGTCGAGGACGGCGGCCCGGTCGAAGCCCATGGCGCGCAGCATCCACCAGGCACGGGCGCTGGAGTAGACGCCGGCGCCGTCGTAGACGACGACGGTGTCGGCGTCGTCGAGACCGAGGGACCTCAGCGCCTCCGTGAGGTCGGCCGCTCCGGGCATGGTGTGCGGGGCGGGAGCCGTGTGGTCGGAGAGGGCCCCGTCGAGGTCGAAGGGGCGGGCGCCCGGGATGCGCCGGCCGGCGGCGCGGTGGGCGCCGACGGAGGCGTCGAAGACGACCACGCCGGGGTCGCCCAGCCGGGCGGCCAGCCAGTCGGCCCCGACCAGCGGTCCGGGGTCCGCGGGCCCGGGCTCGCAGGGCACGGGGCGGTCGGACGTGGGCATACGGCAGCACCTCCTGATGGCTCGGCCGGCCGTACCCGCCCGGCGGGTGGTACGGCCGCCGGCTGTGCGACGCGGTCGCCCCCATCCTCCGGTGCGCCCCCGCCGACCGTGCGCCCGCCCCTGCACGGGCGGCCTCTCCGTCCACCGGGCGGAACCGGGCGGG
This sequence comes from Streptomyces sp. NPDC090021, assembly GCF_044748225.1. Lineage (NCBI taxonomy): Bacteria > Bacillati > Actinomycetota > Actinomycetes > Kitasatosporales > Streptomycetaceae > Streptomyces > Streptomyces sp. NPDC090021. The sequence goes on from NZ_JBIVFO010000010.1 coordinate 149,686, forward strand.
AACCGGACGGGGCCGGTCCGCGCACCGGTACGACGTACTCCGGGGGATCTCCCCGGCGAAGGGCCCGCGGCCGGGGGCGGCGGTCGCATTCCGGCCGGGCCGAAGGGCGTCGGCGCCCGGAGGGCGGACCTCGTGGCGGCCGGCGCGACGGGTGAGCGCGGTACGGAGGACGAGGGGTGCAGGGCGCACCGCGGGCCGGGCACGGCGGGCACGGAGATCTAACGGGCGTCGGGGCAACTGCCCGGGGAGGCGTAGAGGGCGATGCGGGCGCCACGGACTTCGGTGATCGAGCAGAGGTCGAAGCGGCTCGCCAGTACCTCGCGCTTGACCACCTCGCGCGGGTACGGGTCCAGCGGCTGGTCCGCCGGGTCCAGCAGCGCGATCACACGGGGCGACGCGAGCAGGGCCGCGCGGATCCGCTCCGGGGGCAGCTCCGTGCCCTGGAGGCTGTGCGAGGCGGTGGGGCCGGCGGCGAGGGCGGGGTCGCGCAGGCCCTCGTAGACCTCCGGCGAGGACAGCAGCCATTCGCGCCTGCGGGACGGCATGAACACCACCGCGTCCCCCGGGCGGGCCCGCTCCCGTACCGCGGCGGCCACCGCGAGGACGTCGTCCTTGCGGCTCTCCGGGGTGCGCAGCCACGCCGACCAGACGCCGGAGGACGCGAGGAGGGCGCCCGCCAGCACCCAGGGCCAGCCTCCGCGGGCGGCGGCCAGCCGTGCGCCCGCCAGCAGGGCGGGCCCGGCGAGCGCGTAGAGCACGTACCGGTCGACGTACCAGGGATTGAGCAGCGAGAGCGCCATCAGCAGGCCGGGCGGCAGCAGTACGAGCGGCAGCGCCACCCGGACCAGGTCCTTCGGGGCGCCCCGCGCGAGCAGCAGGCAGGCGCCGCCCACCAGGGCGTACGCGGCCCAGTCCTGCCAGCTCGGCCGGCCCAGCCAGCCGAGCTGCTGGTGCGCCTGGCGCACGCTCACCGCGGCGAGCGGCAGCAGCAGGGCGACGACGGTCGCGGCGCTCCACCGCCAGCCGCGCGCGTGCCGGGCGGTGAAGGCGTGGGCGAGCAGGGCCAGCGCGGCGAACTCGTGCAGCCAGCAGCCGATCAGCAGCACGACGGTGTAGGCGGCCCAGCGCTCGCGGAGCATCAGGTACGTCGCCCACACCACGGCCGCCGCGACCAGCGCGTACGAGCGGCCTTCCTGGGCGTACATCTGGACGGGCGGCAGTACGGCGTACGCGCAGCCGGCGATGAGTGCGGCCCGCTCCCCCACGAGCCGGTGCGCGACGGCGGCCACCCCGGCGGCGGCGAGGGCGGTGGCGGCGACGGAGGGCAGCCGCAGCGCCCACAGGCCACCGTCCCAGACCTGGAAGACGCCGTGCATGAGGACGTAGTACAGGCCGTGCACGGCGTCGACCCGGCCGAGGAGGTCCCAGATCGCGCCGGGCGAGCGGTGCGCCACCTGCCAGGTGACGGACTCGTCGCGCCACATGCTGCCGCCCCGTTCCAGGCCCCAGAGCCCGAGGGCCGCGGCGAGCAGCGGCGGGAGCAGGCGCCATGGCGCGATGCGGCGGATGGCGGCCTCCTGGAGCTGTCGGCAAGCTGTCGGATCGGGGGTGCGGGCTCCATACTCGGGGGTGGACCCGAGTGTCTGCGGAGGTGGGTGTGCGCACGTTCCGGGCAGTGGCGGCGGTACTTCTGGGCGCGGTGGTCCTCGCGGGGTGCGGACCGTCCGGTTCCGGGGACGGCGACGACGCGCCGCCGAAGGGCTCCGCAGGACCGGGCGCCATCACCACGAGCGCCGGTACGACCGCCGGCACGAGCGCAGGTACGACCGCCGGCACGAGCTCAGGTGCGAGCGCTGGTACGAGTCCGGGCGCGAGCCCCACTCCGAGCCCCGCCCCGAGCCGGAGCGCGAGTACCGGCACGGTGCCCGCCCCCGGCGAGACCCTGGTCCGGGTCACCCGCAGCGGTGGCTTCGCCGGCGAGACCCACACCCTCGTCGTCAAGGGCGACGGTTCGTGGTCCCGGCTGGACGCGAAGGCGAAGGGCGAGGGCACCGGGAAGCTGTCGGAGCAGGAGCTGACAGCCCTGCGCACCGCCCTCCGGGAGGCGGACTTCCCCGCTCAGCCCCGGATCGCGACGGGTGGCCCGAAGATCTACGACGGGTTCTTCTACGCGTTCGTGCACGGCGGCTACGAGGTCGCGGGCGGGCAGGGGGCACTGTCGCCGGAGCTGGTCAGGGTGGTGGCGGCGCTGCCTCCGTTCACCGGGGGCTGAGCCCGCGCGGCAGCCGGTCCAGGACCCCGCACAGCGCGGCCGCCACGGCCGCCCCGCTCTCCGGCACGCGCACCCACCCGGAGACCGCCGGGCGTGCGGCGGCGCCGGTCGCCGCCTCCCGGCCCGATGTGCGGGACGACACCCACGACCCGGTCCTCCCGTACGGCCGCCGACCGGCCTTGCAGGGACCCGGCAAAAGGGATCCGGCGAGATCGAAGCCGGTGGGGCAGCTGACCGCCCGACCCGCCGGGTGCCGGTCCCGCGGGGTGTCCGCTACCCGGTACAACCCATTCCATTTACTCCGGTCCAGCGCATATGCCGTGTCCGAACCCCACGTAGCCGCAGGCCGGAGCCTCCTCTACGCTGCACCCCAGTCAGCGGGATCTTCAGGGGCGGACATGGAACAGACACACACCACCCACACCGGCGCCGCGGCAACGCCCGGCGCCCAGCGGCGTGTGCTCGTCGTCGAGGACGACCGCACCATCGCGGAGGCCATCGCGGCCCGGCTGCGCGCCGAGGGCTTCCAGGTGCAGACGGCCTCCGACGGTCCCGCGGCCGTCGCCGCGGCGGAGAGCTGGCTGCCCGAGCTGCTGGTCCTCGACGTCATGCTGCCCGGCTTCGACGGGCTGGAGGTCTGCCGCCGGGTCCAGGCGCAGCGCCCGGTCCCGGTGCTCATGCTCACCGCCCGGGACGACGAGACCGACATGCTGGTCGGCCTGGGCGTCGGCGCGGACGACTACATGACGAAGCCGTTCTCCATGCGCGAGCTGGCCGCACGGGTCCACGTCCTGCTGCGGCGGGTGGAGCGGGCCACGATCGCCGCGCACACCCCGCGCGGCGCCACCCTGCGCCTGGGCGACCTGGAGATCGACCACGCGCAGCGCCGGGTCCGGGTGCAGACGGAGGACGTCCACCTGACCCCGACCGAATTCGACCTGCTGGTGTGCCTGGCCGGGACCCCGCGGGCGGTGCTCTCCCGGGAACAGCTGCTCGCCGAGGTCTGGGACTGGGCCGACGCCTCCGGGACCCGTACGGTCGACAGCCACATCAAGGCCCTGCGGCGCAAGATCGGCGCCGAGCGGATCCGTACGGTCCACGGCGTCGGGTACGCCCTGGAGACCCCGGCCCAGCCGTGAACGGCCGGGCGGAGGAGCCGCGCCGGCGCCAGCGGCCCACCGGCGGGCTGCGGCCCTTCTCGCCGTTCTCGATCAAGACCAAGCTCGGCACGCTCGTGGTGGTCTCGGTGTTCATCACGACCGGCCTGCTGCTGGTGGCCCTGCGCACGGACACCGAGCTGCGGTTCATCACCGTCTTCTCGGTGATCGCCTCGATGCTGATCACGCAGTTCGTGGCGCACAGCCTGACGGCCCCGCTGGACGACATGACGACGGTGGCCCGGGCGATCTCCCACGGCGACTACACGCGGCGGGTCCGGGGCGCCGGACGCCGCGACGAGCTGGGCGACCTGGCCTCCACGATCAACCTGATGGCGGACGACCTGGAGGCGGTGGACCGGCACCGCAAGGAGCTCGTCGCCAACGTGTCGCACGAGCTGCGCACGCCGATCGCCGCGCTGCGGGCGGTGCTGGAGAACGTGGTCGACGGGGTCTCGGACGCCGACCCGGAGACCATGCGCACCATGCTCAAGCAGACCGAGCGCCTCGGCCGGCTCGTGGAGACCCTGCTGGACCTGTCCAGGGTGGACAACGGCGTGGTGCCGCTGAAGGCCCGCCGCTTCGAGGTGTGGCCGTACCTGTCCGGGGTGCTGAAGGAGTCGGGGCTGGCCGCCGCCGGGCGGCCGGGGCTGCTCTCGGGTTCCGGCGGGCACACGCGCAACGACGTCCACCTGCACCTGGACGTCTTCCCGCCCGATCTGGCCGCGTACGCGGACGTCGAACGCCTGCACCAGGTGGTGGCCAACCTGATCGACAACGCGGTCAAGCACAGCCCCCCGCACGGCCGGGTCACCGTCCGGGCCCGGGCCGGCGAGGTGCCCGACAGCCTGGCGCTGGAGGTCCGCGACGAGGGCCCCGGCATCCCGGAGGCCGAGCGGCACCTGGTCTTCGAGCGGTTCAACCGGGGCAGCGCCCGCGGCGGCGACGGCGGCACCGGACTGGGCCTGGCGATCGCCCGCTGGGCCGTGGAGCTGCACGGCGGGCGGATCGGGGTGGCCGAATCGTCTCGGGGCTGCCGCATCCTCGTCACCCTTCCGGGCAGCTCGTAGGTCCCGTGTTGACGTAGGGTTCGACTGGGAAGGACATGATCTCGGCCACACGTACCCGGGGTCCGTCAGGGGTGCGAAGCCAAGAGGGCCGCAACCTCGGTACCGCCTACCCGAACCAGGCTGGTTTCCCGCCATTCCACGTCATGAAACCCGCCGTTCGATGTGACCTGCATGACGTAAGTCCCGCCCGGCCTGCATGCAGCGGCCGAGGAGGCGTAGCCTTTATTCCCGCTGTCCATACCTTGTGAAGCGGAAGAGGGCGGTTGCCGCCGTGTCGCCACAGTCCCCCAGTAACTCGAGCACCACGACCGAAGCAGCAGAGGGCGGGAAGAACCCTGCCTCAGGCTTCGGCGCGAATGAGTGGCTCGTCGACGAGATCTATCAGCAGTACCTCCAGGACCCGCAGTCGGTCGACCGGGCCTGGTGGGACTTCTTCGCCGACTACAAGCCGGGGGGCGCTGCCGCTCCGGTGACGTCGGCCGGTTCCGACAAGTCCACACCGACGGACGGCGCCTCCGCACAGGCCGCCACCGCCGCCGGGACCCCGCAGGTCGCCGACGCCGCCACGGGGGCGGCGGACGCCGCGCCCGCGCATACAGCGACGCCGACTCCTCCGCCTGTGTCAGCTCCTGCCCCTGCTCCTGCCATCCCCTCTGGTGCCCCTGCTGTGACTGTCACCTCCCAGGCCCCGGCCGCCGCACCGGCCGCGCCCGCCCCCGCCTCCGTAGCCCCGCAGAAGGCCGCGCCCACCACCGGGGCCCCCGCGGGCCCCGAGCTGGTGACGCTCCGCGGCCCGGCGGCTGCCGTGGCCAAGAACATGAACGCCTCCCTCGACGTCCCGACGGCCACGTCCGTCCGCGCCGTCCCGGTGAAGCTGCTGTTCGACAACCGCATCGTCATCAACAACCACCTCAAGCGGGCCCGGGGCGGGAAGATCTCCTTCACGCACCTCATCGGCTACGCGATGGTTCAGGCCATCAAGGCCATGCCGTCGATGAACTACTCCTTCGCGGAGAAGGACGGCAAGCCGACCCTGGTCAAGCCCGACCACGTGAACTTCGGCCTCGCCATCGACCTGGTGAAGCCCAACGGCGACCGCCAGCTCGTCGTCGCCGGCATCAAGAAGGCCGAGACCCTCAACTTCTTCGAGTTCTGGCAGGCCTACGAGGACATCGTCCGCCGCGCCCGCGTCGGCAAGCTGACGATGGACGACTTCACCGGTGTGACCTGCTCCCTCACCAACCCCGGCGGCCTGGGCACCGTCCACTCCGTGCCCCGCCTGATGCCCGGACAGTCGGTCATCATGGGCGTCGGCTCCATGGACTACCCCGCCGAGTTCCAGGGCACCTCGCAGGACACCCTGAACAAGCTGGGCATCTCCAAGGTCATGACCCTGACCTCGACCTACGACCACCGGGTCATCCAGGGCGCGGCCTCCGGCGAGTTCCTGCGCATCGTCGCGAACCTGCTGCTCGGCGAGAACGACTTCTACGACTCCGTCTTCGAGTCGCTGCGCATCCCGTACGAGCCGGTCCGCTGGAACCGCGACATCGACGCCAGCCACGACGACGACGTCACGAAGGCCGCCCGCGTCTTCGAGCTGATCCACTCCTACCGGGTCCGCGGCCACGTCATGGCCGACACCGACCCGCTGGAGTACAAGCAGCGCAAGCACCCCGACCTCGACATCACCGAGCACGGCCTCACCCTGTGGGACCTTGAGCGCGAGTTCGCCGTCGGCGGTTTCTCCGGCAAGTCGATGATGAAGCTGCGCGACATCCTCGGCGTGCTGCGCGACTCGTACTGCCGCACCACCGGCGTCGAGTTCATGCACATCCAGGACCCGAAGCAGCGCCGCTGGATCCAGGACCGCATCGAGCGCCCGCACACCAAGCCGGAGCGCGAGGAGCAGCTGCGCATCCTGCGCCGCCTGAACGCCGCCGAGGCCTTCGAGACCTTCCTGCAGACGAAGTACGTCGGCCAGAAGCGCTTCTCCCTGGAGGGCGGCGAGTCCGTCATCCCGCTGCTCGACGCCGTCATCGACTCGGCCGCCGAGGCCCGCCTCGAAGAGGTCGTCATCGGCATGGCCCACCGTGGCCGCCTGAACGTCCTCGCGAACATCGTCGGCAAGTCGTACGCGCAGATCTTCCGCGAGTTCGAGGGCAATCTCGACCCGAAGTCCATGCACGGCTCCGGCGACGTCAAGTACCACCTGGGCGCCGAGGGCACCTTCACCGGCCTCGACGGCGAGCAGATCAAGGTCTCGCTCGTCGCGAACCCCTCCCACCTGGAGGCGGTCGACCCGGTTCTGGAGGGTGTCGCCCGCGCCAAGCAGGACGTCATCAACAAGGGCGGCACGGACTTCACGGTCCTCCCGCTCGCGCTCCACGGCGACGCGGCCTTCGCCGGCCAGGGCGTCGTCGCCGAGACGCTGAACATGTCGCAGCTGCGCGGCTACCGCACCGGCGGCACCGTGCACGTGGTCATCAACAACCAGGTCGGCTTCACCGCCGCCCCGGAGTCCTCGCGTTCCTCGATGTACGCGACCGACGTGGCCCGCATGATCGAGGCGCCGATCTTCCACGTGAACGGCGACGACCCGGAAGCGGTCGTGCGCGTTGCCCGTCTGGCCTTCGAGTTCCGCCAGGCGTTCAACAAGGACGTGGTCATCGACCTCATCTGCTACCGCCGCCGCGGCCACAACGAGTCCGACAACCCGGCCTTCACGCAGCCGCTGATGTACGACCTGATCGACAAGAAGCGCTCGGTGCGCAAGCTCTACACCGAGTCCCTCATCGGTCGCGGCGACATCACCCTGGAAGAGGCCGAGCAGGCGCTCCAGGACTTCCAGGGCCAGCTGGAGAAGGTCTTCGCGGAGGTCCGCGAGGCCTCCACGGCCCCGGCCGTCAGCGCCCCGGTCACGCCCGCGCAGACCGCGCAGGAGTTCCCGGTCGCGGTGAACACCGCGATCTCCCAGGACGTCGTCAAGCGGATCGCCGAGTCCCAGGTCAGCATCCCCGAGGGCGTGACCGTCCACCCGCGTCTGCTGCCGCAGCTGCAGCGCCGCGCGGCGATGATCGACGACGGCACCATCGACTGGGGCATGGGCGAGACCCTGGCCTTCGGTTCGCTGCTGATGGAGGGCACCCCGGTCCGGCTGTCCGGTCAGGACTCCCGCCGCGGCACCTTCGGCCAGCGCCACGCGGTGCTCATCGACCGGGAGACGGGCGAGGACTACACCCCGCTGCTGTACCTGTCGGACGACCAGGCCCGCTACAACGTCTACGACTCGCTGCTCTCCGAGTACGCGGCCATGGGCTTCGAGTACGGCTACTCCCTGGCCCGTCCGGACGCGCTGGTCCTGTGGGAGGCCCAGTTCGGTGACTTCGTCAACGGCGCGCAGACCGTCGTCGACGAGTTCATCTCCTCCGCCGAGCAGAAGTGGGGCCAGACCTCCGGCGTCACCCTGCTCCTCCCCCACGGCTACGAGGGCCAGGGCCCGGACCACTCGTCCGCCCGCCCGGAGCGCTTCCTCCAGCTGTGCGCGCAGAACAACATGACGGTGGCCATGCCCACGCTCCCGTCGAACTACTTCCACCTCCTGCGCTGGCAGGTCCACAACCCGCACCACAAGCCGCTGGTCGTCTTCACCCCGAAGTCGATGCTGCGTCTGAAGGCGGCGGCGTCGAAGGCGGAGGAGTTCACGACCGGTTCGTTCCGTCCGGTCATCGGTGACTCCACGGTGGACGCGAGCGCGGTCCGCAAGGTCGTCTTCTGCGCCGGCAAGGTCTACTACGACCTGGAGGCCGAGCGCGAGAAGCGCGGCATCACGGACACCGCGATCATCCGCATCGAGCGCCTGTACCCCCTCCCGGGTGAGGAGCTCCAGGCCGAGATCGCCAAGTTCCCGAACGCGGCGAAGTACATCTGGGCCCAGGAGGAGCCGGCGAACCAGGGTGCGTGGCCGTTCATCGCGCTGAACCTGATCGACCACCTCGACCTGGCGGTCGGCGCGGACGTCCCGGCGGGCGAGCGCCTGCGGCGCATCTCGCGCCCGCACGGCTCGTCCCCGGCGGTGGGCTCCGCGAAGCGCCACCAGGCGGAGCAGCAGCTCCTGCTGAACGAGGTCTTCGAGGCCTGATCACCCCGCTGAGCCCAACAGGGGCAGCGGCAGCGGCAGCACACGGAAGGCCCGGCCCCTTTGGGGGCCGGGCCTTCCGGCTTTCGGGGCCCCCGGACGGAACAAACGGGTGATGGAACGGCGACGCGGGCCGGCCCGCCGACCCGAAACCCACCCATTTGTGTATTTTCGGCGATCGAATCAGCGCATTGCGTGACCGGATGCGCGCGGAAGCAAGCCCCGGAGGGTACATGCGCAAGCTTCAGCAGGTCGTGACCGTCGCCCTGGCAGCAGGGGCACTGGTCGCCCTGGGTGCCGGATCCGCCCACGCGGACCAGGGAACGGCAGCGGTGCGGACGCCTCGGGCAGCCATGCCGCAGCTCCCGGCCCTTCCCCCGCTCCCGCAACTCCCCCAGCTGCCGCAGCTCACCCACCTGGTGCGACTCGCCCAAACGCCGTACGCCCAGTACGCGACGCCGAGCACAGGCGCAGCTCCGACAGCGTACGGTCCTTACGCGCCATACGCCCCGTATACGCCATACACCCCGTACGCCCCGTACGCACTCACCGAATCGGGCACGCCCAACACCCCGAACACGCCCAACACCCCGAACACGCCCAACACCCCGAACACGCCCAACACGCCCAACACGCCGAACACGCCCAACACGTCGAACACGCCCAACACGCCCAACACGCCCAACACGCCGAACACGCCCAACACCCCGAACACGCCGAACACGCCGAACACGCCGAACACGCCGAACGTGTAGGCGCCAGAGGCCTGACGCCCATGAGAGCGCCGCGCAGTGAATTCACTGCGCGGCGCTCTGCACACCTCGGATTATCCAGGGGTGTTCGGAGTATTGGGCGTGTTCGGAGTATTCGGAGTACCGCCCCCACCACCCGGCGTGTTCGGAGTATTGGGCGTGTTCGGAGTATTCGGAGTACCGCCCCCACCACCCGGCGTGTTCGGAGTATTGGGCGTGTTCGGAGTATTCGGAGTACCGCCCCCACCACCCGG
>NZ_JBIVFO010000010.1:159424-202301 GCF_044748225.1 Streptomyces sp. NPDC090021
CCGGCGTGTTCGGAGTGTTAGGCGTGTTCGGAGTATTCGGAGTACCGCCCCCACCACCCGGCGTGTTCGGAGTGTTAGGCGTGTTCGGAGTATTCGGAGTGTTCACCTTCTTGCAGGACTTTTTGTGCTTGCAGGGCTTCTTCGTCGCCGAATGAAGCGAATCCGCCGCGCTCACGGCAGTCTGGGGCGCGGAAGCAGCGAGGGCCGTTGCAGGCAGAGCCATTCCTCCCGCCAGGGCCACAGAAGCCGCGGCCAGGATCGCCTTACGGGAAATATTCAACATCGGTTCTCTCCGTTCGGAAGTGCGGGACCTTCGCGAGTCCGCCCCGCAGGTTCGATATCTTCGCGGCCCCCGCATTCGGCGGAAGGCCTGATACCAAGAAACCCGATCCGGAGAGTCGGCACACGTCACATCATTACGGGACTTGACACCGAAGGAATCCACCTCACCCCTCCCGCTGATCCTCAACAATGCCCAGTCGGCCGCACCGGTCTGCGCCTGGACAGGACTCACCGAGCAGGTCCTCGGGCAACTCACGGTGGACGCGGCGGTTCTCGGCGTCCCCGCCTTCGCCCGCATCTGCGCGACCTCCGCCGAGATGGGCATGGTGGTGACGGACACGGGCCTCGCCCCGCCTGTGGCCCGAGCCTTCACCGCGTCGGGGGCAGAGGTGCTCACGGCCTAGAGGCGAACGGAACGCGGCCGGGGTCCCGGCGGCGCAGCGGCTCCGACGGCGCGACGACGGCTTCGGGTTCCGGGGCAGCGGTGGGCGGGAGCTACGGCAGCGGGGGTGCGCACTTCCGCAGGTTGAGGTGCCGTGGCAGAGCGGCCAATCGCGATCGACGTGGCGGAGGTCCCTTCCACGGCGACTGACGGGGACGAGGCGGGCCTGCTCCCACCCGTCCGCGGGTTCGAATCCCGTCGGCACCGCGACCGACCTACACCGGACGGATATCGTCTTGGCATGACACAAGAGTTCGACCTGGCTGCACTGCTCGCTGACGGAGTCAGAGGGCGCAGCGGCGCCTGGAACTTCGTCCGAGGCTTCGCCAGTCAGTGGGCTGGCCCGGCGCATACGTGTTCAGGTCGACGATGAGGGTCACACCGGACCCGTGGGGGCAGACTCGACGGGGTCGTCTACCGGGGATGCGCTCGGCCCGATTCCTGTCCCAGCTCGCCACCACGTCGTGGAGCCGGGGATCGACCCACGTTTCCCACTCCCCGCCTGCTGCATCACTCAAGACAACTCTCGATTCACATAACGTAGTCGACCGTAGTCGGGTGCTACCGGACCGTTCACAGGCGCGAGCTGTCACACACCCACAGTTCCATCGCGGCGCGCCTTCACTGCATCGGTGTACTGCTGGCGCGTCAGATCAGCAGCTTCGATACCGAGTTCGACGAGAGTGCGACGGACATCTTCAAGCGCCCTTGTTACATCGCTCTCCTCGACCAGGGTCTCCAGTTCCAGGAACGTCCCGTCCAGCTCGGGCACGCGGACAAGGGTGGCGAGCATCTGTCGCCCCCGCGCCTCGAAGGAGTAGTTGCGGCACCTTTTCTCCAACGCCACAGTTGGCACGTACCCGAGGCCGCGCAGCATTGCATGCACCGCCGAGGCGTCTGCTACACGCGTCTCATGCTCTGGCTTCGACCCGGAATCCTCGTCCACCGGAGCGCCCTTGTACGTGAGTAGCGTCCGGGTCTCGTCAGCCGCGTGCACCGTCCTGACCCGTAGCTCTTCGTCCCGGGCTTCCAACTCTCCGTCCACCGTGTCGTAGTAGGTGTCCTGATACACCTCGACTCGGCCGACGGCCCGCTCATCCAGTCGACGCAGCGTCTCTTCCGGCGCCTGCACGCACGCCTTCAGCTCCGCTTCGATCATCAGCACGTCCCCTCTCGGACTGTACGCCGGGCAACATGGCGTACCGGTAGACCTCGATGTCGCACATTCCGACAAGCTCCGCCATGTGCTTCTTCAGTTCGACTTTTTCCCCGAGGTGGAGGGATGCGCACTTCCGCAGGTTGCGGTGCGGTGGCACAGGTTCTAAGGGCTGTGTCCCATAACTGCTGTACATGGAGCCGGCCAGGGTACGGAAACTGCGTAGCTGGCGAGTTCGAAGTGCCGGTATCGTCCGGTCTCCCGACCTGCGTACCAGCGGTCTACGTGCAGAGAGCGATGCAGATGACCAGCCAGCAAGCAACGACGACCCTGTGGCGCCCCACCGGCCCTAAGGAGCTGGATCTGGTTCGGGAGCTGAACTGGCGCGCTTGGCCGCCTCGGCTGCCTGAGCAGCCGATCTTCTACCCGGTACTCAACGAGGACTACGCGGTCCGGATCGCGCGGGACTGGAACGTGAAGCACGATGGCGCCGGCTTCGTCACTCGTTTTGAGGTCGAGGCGGAGTTCGTGAGTCGGTATCCCGTCCAGCAGGCTGGCGGGCAAACGATCCTCGAGCTCTGGGTTCCGGCCGAGGAGCTGGAAGACTTCAACGCCCACATTGTCGGGGAGATCCAGGTGATCCACGAGTTTCACTGAGGCCGGGAGAGGCAGGCGGGGGCACGTGGCACGCCGCGGTGAGATGATCTTGGTGTGGTTGGCGTGATCACGGCGTCGGAGTCGTCCTGGATGGACCCGTTCACCGGGCTGAGCCCGCGTGCTTTCGGGAAGCCGGCAACGGTGCTGCGGCGCGAGGGTGCGGACGCGGTCCGCAAGAGCCGACCGTGGAGCCTTCCGCTGGAGGACCGGGCGCTGCTGGTCGCGGCCTACTGGTGCACGAACCTGACCATATGCCAGCTCGCACCTCTGTTCGGGGTGCCCAAGTCGGCGGCAGACCTCATCATCGGGGCATCCGCTGCCCGGGAACCGCAACAACTGCAAGGCGTGGGAGGAGTCCGGCGCCAAGGCCGCCTTCGGCAGGAACGTCACGATCGCTGACGGAGGTTATCCCGGCACCAGACTCGTCATCCCTCACCGCCGCGAGCGTGGCAAGGCGGAACCCCCGGAATGGCAAGAAGAGCACAACACGTCCCACAAGCAGGTTCGAGCCCGTGGCGAGCATGTTTTCGCCCACATGAAGACCTGGGAGATCCTTCGCGACTGCCGCCTCAAGGGCGACGGAGTGCACCATGCCATGCTCGGCATCGCCCGACTGCACAACCTCGCCCTCGCCGGTGGACCAGCGGCCTCACGGCCAACCGTGCCCGAACGACTCGAAGATCATTTATGGGACAGCCCTTAGCCAGGGCGACTGACGGGGACGGGGCGGACCTGCTCCCTGGACAGCTATCCGTATCCGAGAACAGCCGTACGCTGGCCGAATGATTCGGACCGTGGTTCTGGACATCGGTGAGACCCTCACCCGAGACGATCGCTACTGGGCCGCATGGGCGGACTGGCTGGGCGTGCCCCGGCACACCCTCTCCGCGCTGGTGGGTGCCGTGGTCGTGGACGGACGGGACAACGCGGACGCGATTCGCCTCCTCCGCCCGGGCATCGACATCTCCGCCGAGTACGCCGCACGCGAAGCCGCGGGGCGCGGCGAGCGGCTCGACGAGAGCGACCTCTACGAAGACGTCCGGCCGGCGCTGGCCGCGCTCCGCGCGTCAGGAGTACGAGTCATCATCGCGGGCAACCAGAGTCCACTGGCCGGTGATCTGCTGCGCGCCCTGAACCTGCCTGCCGACCTCGTCGTCACGTCGGGTGAGTGGGGCGTTTCCAAGCCCGCACGAGCCTTCTTCGACCAGGTGCTGGAGGTAGCCGCCACTGCCGCCGAGGAAACCCTCTACGTGGGTGACCACCCGGCCAACGACATCCACCCGGCGCGCGCCGCAGGCCTGCGCACCGCCCACATCCGGCGAGGCCCGTGGGGCCACTGGTGGGCGGACGACCCCGAGGTCCGGGCAGCAGCAGACTGGTCGATCAGGTCCCTCACCGAACTCCCCGACATCGTGGAGCAGTAGGAACGGGAAGCCGGTCCGCGCGGTACGGTCCGTGCATGGCCGAACGCATCGGGCAGCGCGTCGCCGCTCTGCGGCGAGCCCGGCGCATGACACAAGCCGACCTCGCTCGCGAGGCACATGTCTCGCTCCCCATGGTCAAGGCCTGCGAACGAGGTGTTCGTTCACCTGGCCCGTCCACTCTGGAGGCAATCGCCTCCGCTCTCGGTGTGGACGCGTCCCGCCTGGATCCGACCCACGTCGGTACCAGCCGCCACGTTCACGCCGCGCTTCCGGCGATCTCCGCGACGATCGCCGGATACGAATGCGCGGTGGCACCTGCCGACAGGCCACTGGTGAAAGAAGGTCCGGCCCGTTCCTTTGGGGGCTTCCCGGCTGTCCTCGTACCTTTCCGGGGCGGGACGGTCGGTCAAGGGTGGAGCGCAGCGACATCGCGCAGCGACGCGACCGAAGGGAGCGCCCTTGAGGGACCGGCACGACCCGGAAGACGATAGGACCGCCGGGAAACCCCCAGCACCTCACCGACCCCGCCCCGCCGAGCCCCCGCCCCCGTGCACCACCCCGACGCAGGGGGTGGGTGGGCAGCCACCGGCCCGGGGCGGTGGGGCCCGCGGGGGTGAAGGCGCCGGGTGCGCGTGTAGGCGTACACACCGCTCCCCGGCCTACGGCTGGGGTTCGAAGTCCCAGTATGGGCGGACTCGTTGTTTCGCCGAGACCGTGTGGACGTGCTGGGGGCCCAGGGTGCGGGTGAGGCCCTTGATGCCCGCCTCCTCGTGTTTGCCCGCCTCCGTGTCCTCCCGTACCGACCGCAGGTCCGCGGCCAGGGCGATCTGGGCGCTCAGGGTCATCGGGTGGTCGGGGCCGAGGACCCGCTCGGCGGCGCGCAGGGTCTCCCGGCTCAGGTCCAGCGCGTCCTCCAGCCGCCCGGTGATGTTGCGGTGCCCGGTGGCGTTGAGGGCGCAGCCGAGGGTCCAGGGGTGGCGGCTGCCGAGCGCTCCGCGCATGCCGACGAGGGCCTGCTCGGCGAGGGAGAGGCCCTCGGCGCGTTCGCCCTGCGCGCGCAGGACCAGGCCGAGGTTGCCGACGGTGCCGATGCTGTACGGGTGGGCGAGGCCGAGCTGTGACTGGTAGCCGCGGACGACGTCCTCGGAGATCCGGCGGGCCTCGCCGATGTCTCCGTACTCCCTGAGGTACGTGGCGTAGTCGGAGGCGACCATCAGCGTCCAGGGGTAGTCCACGCCGAAGACCCGCGTCGCCCGCTCCCAGACGGTCCGCAGCCGCAGGCCCGCGCCGGGGATGTCGCCGGAGCGGCGCAGGCACAGGCCCAGGTTGTGCTCGGCGCGCAGGGTCTGGGGGTGGCCGAGCCCGAGCACCTGGGTGTTGAGCTTGACGCCCTGCTCCTGCCGGGTCTGGGCCTCCCGGTAGCGGCCCATGAGCCGCAGACCCATGGCGCATGCGATGCCGGAGGCGAGGGTGGAGATGTGCAGGGGCATCAGGACGCGTTCGCGGCGACGCAGGGTGTCCAGGTCGAGGTCGTAGGCGTCCTGGTAGCGGCCGAGCAGCCGGTAGGTGGCGGCGAGGTTGTTCTGGGCGTCGAGGGTGATGGAGTCGTCCTCGCCGAGGAGCTCGCGGTAGGTGGCCAGGCAGTGCTCGAAGATCTCGCGGGCCGGTTCGAACTTGGCGATGCACAGCAGGACGCCGCCGTAGGCGCTGGTGGCGCGCAGGCTCTCCAGGTCCTGGTCGCCGCGTTCCCCGGTGATCCGGTCGGCGACGGACCGGGTGAGGACCTCGGCACGGCGGAACAGCCCGAGGTTGCGCAGGGAGTTGCCGTACTGGTAGCTGAGCTCGCGGACCTTGGGGTGGTCCTCGCCGAGCCCGGCCCGCCAGATCTGGTCGGTCTCCTCGCACAGGCGCAGGCAGGTGCGGTACTCCCCGGCGAGGATCAGGTAGCGCAGGCAGTGCAGCAGGAAGTTCTGGATCCGCGGGTTGCTGCTGGTGATGACCCCGGAGGGGGCCAGGTGCGGTACGAGTTCGGCGTAGCGGGGCCAGAGACGGGAGTCGGAGGGTCGGCCGGGGTCGGCGGCGGCGAGGACCTGGCGGACCGCCCGGGCCAGCGGTTCGGCCTCGTCCTCGGAGAGGTCCTCGCGGACGATGCCGTGGACCATGCGGTGCAGTTGTACGGTTTCCAGCCCGCCGCCGCCCTCCTCCACGGGGAGGTCGGAGTACTCCAGCCGTACGACGGAGAACTGGACGAGCTTGTTGAGGGCGGCGTTCCAGCGGATCTGGTCGTTGATGAGGCCGGCGAGCTCTTCGGGTACGTCGTCGGCGGGGAATTCGCGCAGCAGGCGCAGCGGGACCGGGCCGGGCGCGAAGAAGACGAACAGCCGCAGCAGGGCGAGGGCGTCGGGGAAGTTCTCCCGGACGTTGTTGAGGAGTATGGCGAGGGCCGTGGGGAACGGCAGCGGGTAGTCCTCGGAGAGGGTGACGGCCTCGCGGGAGTCCATGCGGCGCTGGAGCAGGGCGAGGTAGTCGCCCACGGGCAGGGGTGAGTCGGCGAGCCAGCCGGCGGTCTGGTCGAGGGCGAGCGGGTAGTCCTCCAGGGCCTCGGCGAGCTGGTCGGCCTCGTCGGCGGTGAGGCGCAGGGCTCGGCGCCGGATGAAGGTGATGGACTCGGGGCGGGCGTAGAGGGGGACCTCGACGAGGCTGGTGTGCCGGGCGGCCCACTCGCGGTTGCGGGAGGTGATGATGACGTCGCCGGCGCCGCCGGAGGGCAGCAGGTCGATCAGGTCGTCGGGGTTGTCGCAGCCGTCGAAGACCATCAGCCACCGGCTGTACGGGGTGCCGCGGCGCAGCGCTTCGAGGACGGCCCTGATCTGCTCGCCGTAGCTGCCGGCGCCCCGCGGGAGGCCGAGGGCGGGGGCGAGGTCGGCGAGGCGTTCGCGCAGGGTGGGCCGGTCCTCGGCGGGGACCCACCACACGACGTCGTACTCGGAGGCGAAGCGGTAGGCGTATTCGGTGGCGACCTGTGTCTTGCCGACGCCGGAGAGGCCGAGGAGGGTGACGGTGGACGCGCCGGGCGGGGCTTCGGCGAGGGCCTGGCGCAGGGTCCCGATGACGTCGTTGCGGCCGGTGAAACGGGGGTTGCGGCGCGGGACGCGGCCCCAGATCTCGGGCGGGTCGTTGGGGAAGCGGGGGCCGCGGCGGCCGGTCTCGGTGCCGATGCGCCCGGTGGGCAGTTCGAGGCGGCGCAGCACGCGGTATTCGGCCTCGTACGCGTCCAGGCCCCACAGGTCGGTCTTCTCCAGGACGGCGACGGCGCTGGGCAGGGGTGCGTCGGTGAGGCAGACGGCGGCGAACCGTTCCGGGTGGTCGTCGGTGACGGCGCGCAGGGCGGTGTTCCACTCCTGGTCGGTGTGGGTGCCGGCGGAGAAGTAGCGCTCGCTGAGGACGAGCAGGACCCGGCTGCCGGAGCGGGCGAGGTCATCGAGGGCCTGGGTGAGACCGGGGCTGTTCTGCGGGTCCCAGCGCTGGAGGGCGACGCGGTGGCCGTGTTCCTCCAGGCGGTGGGCGATCCATACGGCCCAGGGGCGGTTGAAGCCCGCGAAGCTGATGACGAAACGCTGCGGCGCCTGGGCCTGCTGGGCCTGCTGGGGCTGCTGCAGCTGTGGGGAATGGTGCGGCTGATCGGGCTGTTGCGCCGATTCGCGGTCCTGCCTGCTACCGGTGGTCATGCGGCCGTCTCCCTGGGCTGCGGGCAGTGGACGGGACTGAAAAGGTACCGCAGCGGACGGTCCGTCAGACCTGTGCGAACGGGGCGAGTTCGGGGTGCGCCTCGCACCAGGCGCGGCGCTCGCGGTCGACGGCCCGGCGGGCGGCGGCGTGCTGGTCGCCGGGGGGCGGGAGCTCGTCCATGGCCCGTTCGGCGGCGGCCATCGCTTCGGTGAACTCCCGCCCCGCGGAGGTCAGTCGGTCGTGCGTCCGCAGGACGGGCAGCACGGCGGCCACCTGGGCCCGGGTCCGGGCGTGCTGGGCCCAGGCGCCGCGGGCACCGTAGAGCGCGGCGCGCTGCCAGTACCCGGCCAGGGCCAGGTGGGCGTAGGCGCCGTGCAGGAGCCCTTCCAGGGGTCGGGGGTCGGTGCGCCAGGGTGCCCAGTGGCGGGGCACGGCGTCGGCGGTGTGCAGGGTCAGGACGTCGGCGAGGGCGGTCAGTTTGCCGTGCTGGACCTCGTGGACGAGGGTCGCGGCGAGCGCGGGCGGCGCCTGCGCGCGGGCCAGTACGGACCCGGCGGCCGCGGGGAGGGTGGCGCCGCTGGACCGGGACCCGCCGGCCAGCGGTACGAGGGAACGCAGCAGTTGCGTGGTCTCCTCGGCCCGGACGCTGTCGTAGCGCTGGAGCAGGGTGAGCGCGCCGGACCACTGGGTGTCCCACCGTTTGTGGCCCTTGGGCGTGAGGCGGCGGGCGGGGCGCAGGGGGGCGGGATGCGCCGGGCCGGGTGCCCGGTAGGGGTCGAGGTCGTCGAGGGCGGTGCGGCCCCCTGGCAGTACGTGCAGGGGCAGCGTGCCGGGGTCCTCGGGGTCCCAGGACCGTTCGGTGAGGACGAGCGGTCCCGGGCGGTCCGGGCGCAGCAGGCCGAGGGTGGGCAGGACGAGGCGGCCGTGCACGGGCCGCAGGGTGTGGGTGAAGGAGATCCCGGCGCGCAGGGCGGCGGCCGCGGCGAGGGCGCCGAGGTGGGCGAGGTCCGCAGGCGGGCCGTAGGGGGCGTGCAGCCGGCGCAGGGTCTCCTCGGCCCAGACTCCGGTGGCCGGGTAGTGCAGTACGTCGCGTACGGCGGCCGGGTCGCGGCGTTCGGCCTCCTCCAGCAGGGCCCAGTGGTCGGCGGTCCGGCCGGACCGGCCGCAGGGGGCGGCGTCGAGGACGGCACGGAGCAGGACCAGCCGCTTGGAGCGGCGTACGTCGCGCACCAGGCGCGTGCCTTCCGGGGAGGGCTCGGCGGAGGCGAGGGCGCGCAGGGTGCCGGTGGACACCGTGAAGGCGGCGAGGGCGGCGGTCACGAGGCGGCCGCCGGAGGGTGCGCGGCGGTGTGGCGGGGCCGGCCCGCGGTGGTGGCGGCGTGCTGTACCGCGGTGGCGATGTGCCGGATCAGCACCTGGAGGTCGGCGCAGTAGACGGACGGCTGCCGGAAGCCCTCGCCGGCCCGGTAGCGGTGCGGGTAGTGCCCGCCGCCGCACACCTCGACGAGTTCGCAGGATCGGCATTCGGCGGCGAGCGCGTCCCGGCCGAGCTGGCGGGCCGCGAACCCGGGGTGGTCGAGGAGCTGGTCGAAGCTGTGGGTGTCGAGGGCCATGCCGGTGGCGGCGGCCCCCTCGTACGCGGATTTCAGCGAATCGGCCTGTTCGATGGAGCCGTCGGTCTCGATGACGGCGGTGGCGGCGGGCGCGAGCCCGAGGGTCTCGGTGGTGGCGGGCAGACCGAGCAGCAGGGCGATGATCTCCTCGAAGAGCCGGATGCGGGTGCGGTGCCGTCCGTCGTGCCACCAGCGCTCGAAGACGGCGAGGAGCCAGTCGGCGTACGGGGTTCCGCCGGGGCGGCGGCCGGGGCCGGGCGGCGGCGGGGCGCTCCAGTTGGCGAGCGGGAGCAGCAGTCCGACGGTGGGCGGGGCGAAGGCGAGCAGGGACTCGTACGTCTCCACCGGGTCCTGGTCGAGGTCGATGACGCAGAGCACCCCGGCGTAGCTGTCCGGGTGGCGTGCCAGCAGGCGCAGGCCGCGGGCGGCGGCGCCGAAGGCGGGGCGTCCGGCGTGGTCGACGCGGCGGGTGTTGTGGACGGGCAGCCCGCCGTCGAGGCTGACGCCGACGCGGATCCCGGCGGCGGCGAGGGCGGCGAGACGGCCACGGGTGATCAGCGTGCCGTTGGTCTGGACGGTGGCGGTGATCCGGGTATGCGGGGAGGCACCGGCGAGGGCGGCCCGTACGGCTTCGACGGGCGCGGCCAGTGCGGCGGGGGCGGCGAGGAGGGGTTCGCCGCCGTGCAGGACGAGGTCGACGCGGGGCAACTCGTGGGCGGCGGCGTGCTCGGCGATCCGCTGCGCGGCGCGGGTGGCGGTGGCGGGGGCCATGACGACGGGCTGGTCGCGCCAGCCCTGGTCGGCCATCTCGTAGACGTAGCAGTAGGTGCAGGCGAGGTTGCAGCGGCTGCGGGTCTTGAGCACGAACTGCCGGATGGGATGGGGCGGATGGCCCGCCGCCCGGGCGGCGGCGACGTCGAGCCGGGTATGGGGCCAGGGCGCGTGGCGGGCATGCGGGGAGGCCCAGACGGCCAGCCCGTGCCGAGCACCGCCACCCGCCCCCTGGGCGGGACCCGAGTCCGAGCCGCGGCCGGCGGCCGAAGCAGTGGGCCCGGGCAGCGGGGAGGCGCCCGTGATCGCTCGCCGCATCGCCGTGCTCCCTCCCCGCACACCGCCGGGGGCGCCCCGGCGGACGGTCCATCCCTGCCCGTGCGCCGAGCCCGGCTAACGGCGGAAAGTGGTCAACCCGGTCCCCTGCGGGGTTGCTCGGCGGGATCCGGGCTGGCCTTGCCGGATCCGGAGCGTGTCGCGGGCCCCGGGATAGGGGCACGGTGCGGCGGCTCGGCGGGTCCGGGGCTGGCTTCGCGGGGTCGGGAGTGTGTCGCGGGTCCCGGGTTGCGGGCGTGGTGGGGCCGGGCCCCTGCGGGGTTGCTCGGCGGGATCCGGGCTTGCCTTGCCGGATCCGGAGCGTGTCGCGGGTCCCGGGTTACGGGCGTGGTGCGGGTGGGTCGGGGGGCCGGGCAGGGGTGTCTCCTCGGCTCGGCGCGTGCTCCTTGTCCCGGCTGTACCCGGTGGTCGCGCCTCGTCCTGCGGGGACACCCCTGCCCGTCCCCCCTCCAGCCGTACGGGCAGGCTCCGGGAAGGCGTGGTGTCACCTGGGCGGAGCCGTGGCGCGTGGGGCGGGGACACCCCTGCCCGTCCCCCTCCAGCCGTACGGGCAGGCTCCGGGAAGGCGTGGTGTCACCTGGGCGGAGCCGTGGCGTGGGGCGGGGACACCCCTGCCGGGCCTCCCTCCAGCGGTACGGGCAGGCTCCGGGAGACCGTGGTGTCGTCCGGGCGGAGCCGTGGCGTGGGGCGGGGACACCCCTGCCCGTCCCCCTCCAGCGGTACGGGCAGGCTCCGGGAAACCGTGGCGTCGCCCGGGCGGAGCCATGGCGTAGGGCGGGGACACCCCTGCCGGGCCTCCCTCCAGCCGTACGAGCAGGCTCCGGGAAGGCGTGTGTCGTCCGGGCGGAGCCGTGGCGTGGGGCGGGGACACGGCGGAGTGTCCCCGCAGGACGAGGCGCGACCAGGGCCGTCTGGCCGGGACGAGGAGTCCGCGCCGAGCCGAGGAGACACTCCGCCGGGGCACCGACCCACACCCCCACACCACCGACCAGCAGGCACAGGCCGTACCGCTGAGTCCGGCGCAGGGGCAGTGGTCACCCCGGCGGGAGCCGACCCGTACCGCCGAGCCCGGCGCAGGGGCCCGGCGGGAGCCGACCCGCCGAAGCCCCGCCCACACCGCCGAGCCCGCGCAGCGGAGGGTCAGGCTGCGCTGGAGTCGAACGCGTTGAGGACCTCCGCCGGGTGGGTCACGCGTTCGACCAGGCCCTCGATCACCTCGGCCAGTACGGGATGGTCGATCCCGCGCAGGGCGGCCAGGTCGAGCCCGGAGAGGTCCGGCAGTCGCCCCGGGCATCCCGGGGCGGTGGCCGGCACCACGTCCTGACGTTTCGTCACCATGTGCCGCCGCTCCCCCTGTCGCGTCGCACTCTCCGTATCCGGACGGTCCACTGCCCTTTCCCTCCGGCCGGTCGGCGGAAACAGCGGCCCGCCCGTCACGACCCCGCCTCCAGGGCCCGTACCCGCGCGCGCAGCCCCTCGGAGCGGCCGTCGGGGTCGGTGCCGATCCGCTTCCAGAGCTGCAGCGCCGAGCGGTACTCCTCCAGGGCCGCCCGGGGGCGCGCGAGCCGCTCCAGCACCTCCCCTCGGGCCTCCTGCACGCACGCGGCCAGCCGCAACGCGGTGTCCTCGCGGCCGGGAAGGCCCCGGTGGTCGCCGTCGCGGCCCTCGTGGTCGTCGCGGCCCTCGCGGTCCGCCTCCAGCGCGGCCCGCCAGGCCAGCCGGTAGGACTCGACCGCCCGGTCGAGGCGGTCCGCCGCCCGGGTGTGGCCGTGGATCTCCTGCTGCACGTCGCCGTGGTCCCGCCAGGCGCGGGCCCGCTCCAGCGGGCCGCGGCTGTTGCGGACGGCCAGTTCCAGCAGGTACTCGGCCTCCCGCAGGTCCACCGCGTCCCTCTCGTACGCGTGCCGCAGCCGCAGCCCGGTGGCCAGCCGCATGAGCCGGTGCGCGGCTCCCGGGTCGGACTGCGGGACCGCTGCCCGGCTCTCGCGCAGGACGCGTACGGCCGCTCCGGTGAAGCGGCGGCCACCGGCGCCGCGGGCCCGTTCCAGGAGTACGTCGCCCCACTCGGGCAGGAGTTCACCGAAGGCCTCCCCGTCGCGGGGCACGAGCCGCCGGGCCCGGCCGTATGCCTCGGCCGCCTCCTCCAGCGCCGCCGGGTCGGCGTCCCGCGCGTACCGCTCGCGGTGCACCCGGGCCAGGCACAGCAGGGCGGCCACCCGCAGCTCCGGGTCCCCGCCCGTCTGCTCCAGGGCGCCGGCCAGCTGGCGGGCGGCCTCCTCCAGCCGCGGGGGCAGGTGCCGCAGCGCGTCGGCCAGCTCCACGCGTACGCGGGCGCTCCCGGTCCCCGCTCCGGCATGGCCCGTCCCGGCCGGCGCGGCGGCCAGGACCGCCGCGAGGCGGGCCGCCGCCTGTTCGGCCAGGGCGGCCCGCTCGGCCGGGTCGGGGGTGCGGGGCAGCAGGGCCAGCAGGACCCGGCCGAGCGCCAGGTGCAGCTCCGGGTGGGACGGCGCGTCCGGCTCGGTGGCTGCCTCCGGGGCCGGGCCGCCGGGTACGGGGCCGGCCAGGGGTTCGAGGGCGGCGCGGGCCTCGCGCAGCGCGCCCGGATCCTCACGCAGCACGCTGAGCCGGATCAGGGTCTCGGCCCGCCGTACCGCGCAGTCCCGCCGCAGTTCCGGTTCGGCCGTGGCGGCCGCGGCCGCCGCCGCGAACTCGCGGTCCGCCGCCACGAGCAGGTCGGGGTCGAGACCGGCGGCGAGCGCCCGCTCGTACAGCACCCGCCCGTGGACCGCCCGCGCCGCGGCGGTCCGCAGCCCGCTCACGGCGTGCTCCGCCTCGGCGAGGAGCTCCGGGTCGCGTCCGGCCGCCCACAGCCGCAGCAGTGCTCCGGCCAGTTCCGCCTCGGCCTCCTCCGGCGGGTCTGCGGGCCCGGCCGGGGCGGTCACGGCCCGCCGTAGGACCGCCACGGCCTCGTGCAGGGCCCGGGCGCCCGCGTCGCCGTCGGCGTCCGCGTCCGCGAGCCGGTCGCGGGCGGCGCGCACCGCCCCGGCCCGCGCGAGCAGGGGGGCCGTCGGTGGTTCGCGTACCGGCTGCCCGTCCTGCGGCATTCCGGGCAGGTAGCGCCGTACGACTTTGGCCGAAACCTGTGCGAAGGCCTGCGCGAGCCGGCCCTCGGGGGGCCGTTCCCCGTCGTCGGGTTCGGGGGCCGTCGCCGCCACGCCGGTCAGCTGTGCGACGGCGAGCGCGGGGAAGTTGCGTACGCCTGCCCCGAAGTGCGCCCGTACGTACTCCGAGCAGTGCTTGAGGACCAGCGCGGCCTCGTCCCGGCCCAGTGGCCCGAGCAGGACGTCCTGCACGCCGGGAACGAACTCGTACCAGTGCCCCGGGCCCGGTCCGCTGCGCCGGAGCAGCCCGCTGAGCAGGACCTCCGCGAGGTCGGACGGTTCGGAGTCGGGCAGCATCGTGCGCTGCACCAGCCGCATCACGGGCAGTGTCAGCGGGGCCGCCGACAGGTACACGGCCAGTTGCACGGCGCGGGGCGCGGCCGAGGACCGGAACCGTGCCACGAGTTCGCGCGGCGGGCGGACGGCGGGCGGCGGCGGGACGGGCGCGGCGGGGTGGTCGGCCCGTACGCGGCCCACTTCGGCGGCCACCGGCCCGGTGCCGAGGCCGGCGACGAGCCGGGCCCATGCGCCGAGGGCGGTCGGGCTCGGTGGCAGCACCGGCACGGCGAGTCCGTCCGTGGGCCGCCCGGGCGGCGGTGGCCGGTCCGGCCGGAACCGCAGCTTCTGCCCGGCGCCCTCCAGCCGGGCGAGGGTGCCGCGCTCGGTCGGCAGCCAGCTGCGTCCCCAGAGCCGCTGCGGCAGCGGCTGGACCACCATGCACGGGGTGCATTCGGCCCAGCGGTGCAGCAGCCGCTGTGCCGCCCCCTCGCGCCAGAGCGGTCCGGCGCAGTCGGAGACGACCATGGTCAGAGCGCGGCCGGTGGGGTCGCGCAGCTGGTCCCCGGAGCGCAGCCCCGGGCCCGGGGCGGGTCCGCGTCCGAGTGCCGCCGAGCCGTCGGGGCGGCGGTGCAGGTAGTGCACCTGGACGTCCCGGAAGGCGCCCAACCGCTCGCAGACGGAGCGCAGTTCCTCGAACATGTCCTGCCAGACGGCCATCGAGGGGGAGGCGTCCATCACGAGCCGCAGGGTCGCCTCGCGCCGGCTGTCCGGGCGGAGCACCGGGATGAGCAGGCCGAGGGCGCGGGCGCTGGCGTCGGCGGTGGCGCTCTCGTCGATCACCAGCCGGGTGGGCGGGGTCGGCGGGCGGTGCCGCTGGAGGGCGCGCAGGGCTCGCTGGACGTCGAGGATGCGGGGCAGGGCGGCGGCCCCGGGCACGCGTACGGGGACTCCGTACTCCTCGGGCGACTCCGGTGGCGTCCCGCTCCCGGTCTCACCGGCGTGGTGCGCCCCGGGTGCGTAGAGCCGCACCGGGTCCTCGGTGTCGGTCTCGGCCCGCAGGGGGTCGACGGGTTCCGCGGCGGGGTCCTCGGGGTCCGCCGCCGGTCCGGGCTCGCGGGTGCCGGGCAGGGCGGGGCCGGGTGCGCGGATGTGGCCGGCGAGCCACAGGGCGTCGGCGAGTTCCTCGGCGGACGGGTCGAGTCCGGCGGCCCGCAGCAGGGCGGCCAGTTCACGGACACCGGGCGCGGTGGGCGGTGGGCCGGCGCAGGAGGGTGTGGCGGGGTCGTGCGCGGCGGGTTCGGGCACGGGGGGTCACCTCGGGCGGTCGAGGCGCTGGATGAGCAGGTCCGCGAGGTCCTCCCGGGTCGCCGGGGAGGCGTAGTGGGTGAGGTAGACGGCGTTGAGGAGCTGGTCGGCGGCGACCAGTTCGGACTGGGAGCGGCCCAGGAACTCGCGGATCAGGTCGGCGCCGAGGCGGGCGGCTTCCTCGCCGAGGTGGGCGCGGACCATGGTGGCGAGCCGCCGCTCGCCGGGCTGTCCGAGGGTGAGCTGGATGCAGCGTCTCAGCAGGGCGGCGGGGAAGTCCCGTTCCCCGTTGCTGGTCAGGATGATGAAGGGGAACGCCCGGCAGCGGACCCGTCCGCCGCGCACGGTCACCTTGGTCCCGTCGTCGGTGAGCACCTCGACGTCGGGCTCGGTGTCGGCGACCCGCTCCAGCTCCGGGAGGGCGAACTCGCCTTCCTCCAGGACGTTCAGGAGGTCGTTGGGGAGGTCGATGTCGCTCTTGTCGAGTTCGTCTATGAGGAGTACGCGGGGCCGTGCGGTGGGCAGCAGGGCGGTGCCCAGGGGGCCGAGCCGGATGTACTTGCCGATGCCGGGTACCGCGGCGGGTGTTCCCGGCGCCGCCCCGCCGACCGCCCCGCCGCCCCCGCCGCCCGCCGCGGCCCCGCCCGCGGCGAGCTGCACGTCCTGGAGCCGGGCGAGGGCGTCGTAGCGGTAGAGCCCGTCCTGGAGGACGGTCCGCGACACGACCGGCCAGCGCAGTACTCGTCCCAGCTTCAACTCGTGGGCGACGGAGTGCGCGAGGGTGGACTTGCCCGTTCCGGGGAATCCGGTCACGAGCAGCGGCCGCCGCAGGTACAGGGCGGCGTTGATGGCCTCCAGCTCCTCCGGCTCCGGCCGGTGGAGCTCGGCGGCGTGCCGGTGGGCGCCCAGCCTGCGGGACACGTTGCCCTCGGCAGCCGCGGCGGGGCCCGGCTCCACGACGGGCCCGCCGTCGAAGTTCCGCCAGGGAGGCGGGTCGGGCAGTGCGTCGATCCCGTCGTGGGGTTCGCCGACCCCGCGGTAGATGAGCCAGTCGTCGTTCATGCTGGGTGTCCCTCCCTCGAATCCGGCGGGCCGGGCGCCGTCACAGGTCGCCGTGGAGCGGCTCGACATCCGGCAGCGGCCGCGCCGGGTCCTCCCACACCAGCCCCGTTCCGGCCGCCCAGTAGGCGTCGGGGTCCGCCCCGTACGCCCGCCCCCGCAACGTCTGCAGCCGTAACGGCAGTACCTCCGCCCGGCCGGCGTCGGCCAGTTCCTCGCGCAGCCCGCGGTGGAACGGCGCGCACGACACCCCGGGGTCCGGCGGCGGCCTGCGGGTCACCGCGACCCCGTAGCCGGCGTCCCGTACGGCGTGCAGCGATCCGAGCGTGGGCTCCTGGTCGGCGGCCCGGCAGTGCACCGGGACGGTGCTGTCCGGCAGGCCCGACAGCCATGCGGCGGAGGGTGCGCGCGGCCGGCCGCCCGCGCAGTCGGCCCGTTCGTCCTGGAGCGGTCCGGCCTGCACCCGGGCCCACCGTGCGGCGGCCCGGCCGGCCCCGTGGTCCGTCTCGTGGTCCGCCGGGTGATCCGCGGGGTGGGCGCCCGGTCCGCCCGGGCCGGTGCCCGGAGCGTGGTCGCTGCGGCCGCCGGGGTGGCGCAGCACCACGGGTCGCTGCACGCCGAGCGGTACCCCGGCGGACACCACCCAGTCCTCCACCGCGAGCCCGAACAGCTCGGGGGCCACGGCCACTTCGAGCAGGGCCGCCGCGACGTGGGTGTCGCACCGCCGGAAGGCCTCGGCGAGCGGGGCCCGCAACCGCTCCGGCAGGGTCGCCACGGTGGCCCGTACGCCCGAGTCGACGGGGGTCAGCCGGCCGGGGTGGGCCGGGCCCGCCAGGACGGAGACCCGCCAGTCGTAGAGGTGTTCCCAGCCGTGCGCCCACACCTCCAGCAGGACCGAGGCGCCGGGCGGCAGCCCCCCGGCGCGGCGGGCCGGGCCGCCGCTCGCCGTGCGTCCGGCCGATGCCCGGCGGCGGCGCTCCCGCTCGGCGAGGCCGCGCTCGTGGCGCTCGCCCAGTTCCCGGCGCAGGGGTCGCCACAGGCGCTCGGCCGTGGCCCGTACCCAGTCCCACAGCTCCTCGTCGGCGCCCGGTGTCGGGGGCTCCCGGTACTCGGCCACGCTGACGTCGGTGGCGTAGCGGAGCATGGCCGCGGCCTCGCCCGTCCCGCCGGGCGGGTCGTGCAGGAGCCCGAGCCCGTCGCGCCAGCTCAGGGGGGCCGGCGGCTGCGGGTCCGGTTCCTCGCCGCGGACGGCCTCGACCAGGGCCCGGACGGCCTCGGAGGAGCTCGGCGGGGGCAGTTCGGCCAGGAGTCCGCACAGGGTGGTGCGCTCCCCCGGGGTGAGCCGGCCGCGGCCGCCGTACGGGTCGTGCTCCTGCGGTGGGAGTTCGCCGTGCACGTCGGTCCAGGTGCGGCGGTTGTCGAGGTCGCTGAGGTGCTGGTCGTAGTGGTACAGGTCGTGGGCCTGCATGATCCGCCGGTAGAGCCCGGTCTGGCCGCGGGCGGGCATCGGGAGGGTGCGCAGCTGGACGACGGAGACGGCGAGTCCGCCGCCCCCGGTGTGCCGGCGGGCCTTGACGACGCCGACGACCTCGCCGCGGGCCAGGTCCACCACGGGCCCGCCGGACATGCCGGGGTCGATCTCGTCGTCGTCGGCGAGGCGGATGGCGGCGCCGTTCCCGGCGGTGCCGCGCAGCCGGGTGGTGCGGCCGGTGATCTCGGGGGTGCCGAGGTCCTCGGTGCAGCCGAAGTAGGCGACCTCGTCGAAGCGGGGCCTGGAACGGTCGGTGAGCCAGACGCAGCTGTGCGACACGGGGGCCAGGACCCTGATCAGTGCCAGGTCGGGCAGGTCCCACAGGGCGCGCCGGCCGGGCCGCCGCTCCTCCAGGCGCTCGGGCAGTACGCACTCCACGCGGCCGGTGACGGTGCCGGTGACGGCGCCGGGCGCGCCGGGGCCGCCGGGGCGGGGTCTGCCGGAGTGGAAGGTGATGCCGACCTCACGGCCTGTCAGACGCACGGCGGCACCCCCTTCGCCGACCACGTGCGCGCACGTCAGGACCCAGCCGGGGGCGATGAAGAAACCGCTCCCCCAGGTGGGACCGGTCCGATGGCTGCCGGGGTTGTCATACCCGCCGGGCGGGGCGTGGACGCGTACCGTCGCCGCTTGGACAAGGGGTTCGAGGAGCTCGAAGGCGCGCGCCGTCCCGGTCGTGCGCCCGTCGGTCATCCGCGCCCCCCGCCCGCTGGTGAGACGTCCAGGCTAGCGTCGGCGGAGCCGGCGACGGGAGGTCTCGCGGACGCCGCGGATTATCCTGGCGGGAAACATTCCCTGCACGTCGGCATCCATGCCGACGTCCATATCGACATCCCCATCCACTTCACATCACGGCACGGAGCCCGACTTGTACTTCACCGATCGCGGCATCGAGGAGCTGGAGAAGCGGCGCGGCGAGGAGGAGGTCACCTTCGAGTGGCTCGCCGAGCAGCTGCGCACCTTCGTCGACCTGAACCCCGACTTCGAGGTTCCGGTGGAACGCCTGGCCACCTGGCTGGCCCGGCTGGACGACGAGGACGACGAGGACGAGTAGTCCGGCCGCACCGACGGCACCCGGTGGGTGCCGGTCGTGGGGGCGCCGGCGGAAGACGCCGGAGGGGCCCGTCCGCCGCTGCGGACGGGCCCCTCTGCGCGTGGGGGAAGGCTCAGGCGGCCTTGGTCTCCCAGAAGATGCGGTCGATCTCGGCGATGAGGTCGAGGGCCTTCTGGCCGGTGGCCGGGTCGTTCGACGCCTTGGCGGCCGAGAGGGCCTTCAGGGTGTCGTTGACCAGGGTGTGCAGCTGCGGGTACTTCTCAAAGTGCGGCGGCTTGAAGTAGTCGCTCCACAGCACCGAGACGTGGTGCTTGGCGAGCTCGGCGCGCTGCTCCTTGATGGTGATGGCGCGCGCGCGGAAGTCGGCGTCGTCGTTGGCCTGGTACTTCTCCTGGACGGCCTTGACGGACTCGGCCTCGATGCGGGCCTGGGCAGGGTCGTACACGCCGCACGGCAGGTCGCAGTGGGCGGAGACCTTCGCCTTGGGGGCG
Source organism: Streptomyces sp. NPDC090021 (assembly GCF_044748225.1). Lineage (NCBI taxonomy): Bacteria > Bacillati > Actinomycetota > Actinomycetes > Kitasatosporales > Streptomycetaceae > Streptomyces > Streptomyces sp. NPDC090021. The sequence continues at coordinate 178,715 of NZ_JBIVFO010000010.1, forward strand.
AAGAGGCGGGAAAGCATGGAGTTTGTCCTCCTCGTGATCGTCTTCTCAAGGGGGGACATTACTCGCTGGGGAACCGGATTTCGCGGGCGCCCCCGTGGGCTTAGGACAAAAGTCCAGGGTCACGGCCGGACCGGTGAGCGAATGTACGGGGCCGTGCGGCAGCATGCGGGAGTGACGAGGAGGACACACGTGACTACTCCCCCGCATAGATGCGGGGGCTTCTCGTCAAGCTGGTTGAGCTTGACGACGGGCCAGCCCGGCCCGCAGAACATTGGAAGCCCCCACGATGTCGGCGTGCGCCTGGTGGCCGCACGAGATGCAGTGGAACTTCTCCTGGGTGGGCCGGTTCTCCGCTGCGACGTGCCCGCACTCGGGGCAGGTGCGGGAGGTGTTGCGGGGGTCCACGGCGATCACGTCTCGTCCGGCGCTTTCAGCCTTGGCGGTGAGGATCGTCAGGAACACCCCCCATCCGGCATCCGAGATCGAACGGTTCAGACCGGTCTTGGCGGCGGCCCCGTTGGGCAGGAAGCTGCCCGGCTTGTCGGGGTCGGGCTTGGGTGCGGTCGTCTTGACCATGTTGCGGATCTTGAGATCCTCGTGCGCGATGACGTCGTGGTCGCGGATCAGGTCAAGCGCGGTCTTGTGTGCGTGGTCGAGGCGCCGGCGGCGGACCTTGCGGTGCAGGTCGGAAACTCGCTGGACGGCACGCTGGTGGTTGGCGGTCCGCTTGTCGCGGCGGACCCGGCCGTACCGGCTGAGCTTGTGCTGTGCGGCCTCCAGCCTGGCGGCGGCCTTCCTGCCGTGACGCGGGTTCTCGACGTGCTCGCCGTTGGAGGTGGTGAGGAACGAGGCGATGCCCATGTCGATGCCGACCACGGAGCCCGTCGCCAAAAGCGGCTCGGGGTGTTCCCGCTCGGCCGTGAGCACCACGTACCAGCGTGTGCCTTCGCGTTTGACGGACACGGTCTTGACCTTGCCGACCACAGGTCGGTGCTGCTTGACCTTGACGTGCCCGACGCCCTGGAAGCGGACGCGGGTCTGCGGGTCGTGCGGGGTGGAGTCCCAGCGGCAGCCGTCGCCGTCCTTGGGGAAGTCCACGGTGTCGAACCAGTTCGCCCCACGAAAGCGCGGGTGGCCGGGAGTGTCCCCGGACTTGATCCGGCGGAAGAACGCGGCGAACGCTTTGTCCAGTCGGCGCAAGGTCGCCTGCTGGGAAGAGAACGACCAGCGGCCCTGACGGTCCGGATCGAACGCCCGGATCTCCTTGAGCTGCGCGGACTGCTGCCCGTACTTGATGCTCGTCTTCGAGGTGTGCCGGTAGGCGTCGCGGCGCTCCTGCAAGGCCCCGTTGTAGAGCGAGCAGTGATCGCGCAGCATCTCTCCGAGCGCGGCGGCCTGCCCAGTGGTGGGCCGCATGAGGAACTTGTACGCACGGATCATCCAGCCCACCTCCTTCCGGGTCGACGCGATCATTCTACTAGACTTGGCGTATGTCACCGCGCTGGGAACCAGATGCCGATATCCGCAGGGGGCGTCATGTCACCCTCCATCTGCACGCTCACTTGGTGTTCGTCACCAAGTACCGGAAGGGGATCTTCGATGACGCCATGCTCCAGCGGTGCGAAGAGATCATGCGGGAGGTGTGCGACAAGTTCGAGGCGGAGCTGCGGGAGTTCAACGGCGAGGCCGACCACGTGCATCTCCTGGTGCACTACCCGTCCAAACTCGCCCTCTCCAAGCTGGTCAACAGCCTCAAGGGGGTCAGCTCCCGGTACCTGCGCGCCGAGTACACCGACCGCGTCAACCGGACCGGCATGGACTCGGTCTTCTGGTCACGCTCGTACTTCGCGGCCTCCTGTGGCGGAGCGCCGCTGTCGATCGTCCGTCAGTACATCGAGGAACAGCGTCACCCCTTGCCCTGACGTCACCGAACAACGGTGCTCCGCACCGTTCCGTCATCCCGCCCCGGCTGAAACCGGGGATACCCAACGGAGGAGCCGAGGATGGAGAGCGCCCGCCCGCGCAAGCGGTTCGAGGTGGTGGAGGTGACGGGCCCGTCGATGGTGCCGACGCTGCTGGACGGCGACCGGCTCGTGGTCCGCTACGGGGCCGCCGTCCGGCCGGGTGCCGTCGTGGTGCTGCGCCACCCGTTCCAGCAGGACCTGCTCGTGGTCAAACGCGCGGTCGAGCGGCGCCCGGGCGGCGCGTGGTGGGTGCTCGGCGACAACCCGTACAACGAGACCGGCGACAGCACCGTCTACGGGCCGGTGCCCGGCGAGCTGGTGCTGGCGACGGCGGTCCTGCGCTTCAGGCCGCGCGAGGAGGGTCAGCGCTCGCTGAGGGCCCGGCTGTCCTGGGCGGCCTCGTCGCTGCGCGTGCTGCGCGCCGACTCCTCGGCCTCCAGCCGCTTGCGGGCGCGGTAGGCGGCCACGTTCGCCCGGGTGGCGCAGCGGTCGGAGCAGTAGCGCCGGGAGCGGTTGGTGGAGGTGTCGAGGTAGGCGTTGCGGCAGGGCGCAGCCTGGCACAGGCCGAGGCGGTCGGGACCGTGCTCGGTGAGGTGGAAGGCCAGGCCGAAGGACGCGATGGCCGCGTAGCCGGCGGAGGCGTTCGAGGGGTGGTCGGCGAGGTGGATGTGCCAGTCGGGGCGTCCGGTCTCGTCGAGGGCCTGGTGGCCGGAGACCTGCGGGCTGACCGGGAACTCCATGAGCAGGGAGTTCAGCAGGTCGACGGCGAGGACGTGGTCGCCGCCGTCGGCGGCCTCGAAGACGGCTCGCAGCCGGCCGCGCACGTTGCGGAAGCGGGTGACGTCGGTGTCCGTGACGCGGCGGGCCATCTGCTGGCTGGCGCCGAACAGGGCGCGGACGGCGTCCACCGAGGTGAGCGCGTCCTTGTTGCGGGCCGGCTCCTCGGTGTTGACCAGGCGCACGGCGAAGTCCGAGTAATGGGCCAGTTCCACTTGTAGTCCTTACGGCTGCGGATTAGTGTCTCTCGTAACAGCTGAGACGTCTTCGAGGGTATTACGTAGGGAGGGGTTCGGGATGGCTGACGGGACGGACACGGTGGACGCGGCCGGCGCGGGGCGGGCCGCCGGCACCGACTGGCAGGCCTGGCAGGACAGCTGGGACCGCCAGCAGGAGTGGTACATGCCCGACCGCGAGGAGCGGTTCCGGGTGATGCTGGACATGGTCGAGGCGCTGGTGGGATCCACCCCCCGGGTGCTGGATCTCGCTTGCGGTACGGGAAGTATCACGGACCGCGTCCTCAGGCGGTTCCCGGGAGCCACCAGTACGGGCGTCGATCTCGACCCCGCGCTGCTGACCATCGCCCGGGGCCACTTCGGCGGGGACGCGCGCGTCTCGTTCGTGACCGCCGACCTCAAGGACCCCGACTGGCACGCCGCCCTCCCCCACCGGACCTACGACGTCATCCTGACCGCCACCGCCCTGCACTGGCTGCACAGCGAGGAGCTGGCGGTGCTGTACGGGCAGCTCGTGCCCCTGCTGGTGCCCGGCGGGGCGTTCCTGAACGCCGACCACATGCCCGACCCGGCCACCCCGCGCATCAACGCCGCCGAGCGCGCCCACCGGCACGCCGGCATGGACCGGGCCAGGGCCGCCGGGGCGGTCGACTGGCGCGAGTGGTGGGCCCTTGCCGCCGCCGACCCGGCGCTGGCCGAGCCCACCGCCCGCCGCTTCGAGATCTACGGTGAGCACGCCGACGGAGACACCCCCTCCGCGGCCTGGCACGCCGAGACGCTGCGCGCCGCGGGCTTCGCGGAGGCCCGTACGGTCTGGCGCTCGCCCTCGGACGCCCTGGTCCTGGGTCTGAGGTAGGCAATCCGGGACGGGCGCGGAAACAGGAAGCGGCACGGGACGCGGCACGGCCGAGGGGCGGTACGGAGATCCGTACCGCCCCTCGGCCGTGTCCGCGTGCGGCGCCCGGCGCCGCCGCCTACAGCACCTTGGAGAGGAAGGCCTTCGTCCGCTCGTGCTGGGGGTTGCCCAGCACGTCGCGGGGGTGACCCGACTCGACCACGACGCCGCCGTCCATGAAGACGAGGTTGTCGCCGACCTCGCGGGCGAAGCCCATCTCGTGGGTGACCACGATCATGGTCATGCCCGACTCGGCGAGGTCCCGCATGACGTCCAGGACGTCGCCGACCAGCTCGGGGTCGAGGGCGGACGTCGGCTCGTCGAAGAGCATCAGCTTCGGCTCCATGGCGAGCGCGCGGGCGATCGCCACGCGCTGCTGCTGGCCGCCGGAGAGCTGGGAGGGGTAGTTCCCGCCCTTCTCGCCGAGGCCCACCCGGTCCAGGAGGCGGATGGCACGCTCGCGCGCCACCGCCTTGGACTCGCCCTTCACCATGACCGGCGCTTCCATGACGTTCTCCACGGCCGTCATGTGCGGGAACAGGTTGAAGCGCTGGAAGACCATGCCGATGTCCCGGCGCTGCGCCGCGACCTCGCTGTCCTTCAGCTCGTAGAGCTTGTCGCCCTTCTGGCGGTAGCCGACGAGGTCCCCGTCGACGTACAGCCGTCCGGCGTTGATCTGCTCCAGGTGGTTGATGCACCGCAGGAAGGTCGACTTGCCGGAGCCGGACGGGCCGACCAGGCAGAACACCTCACGCGGGGCGACCTCCAGGTCGATGCCCTTGAGGATGTGCGCCGCGCCGTAGGACTTGTGGACGCCCTCGGCCTTCACCATGGCAGTCATCAGGCCACCGCCTTGCTGTTCGAGAAGCTGGACAGCTTCGCCTTGATCTTCTGCAGCGGTGTGGGCGGCAGGGTGCGGAGCGCGCCACGGGCGTAGCGGCGTTCCAGGTAGTACTGGCCGACACTGAACACGCTGGTCAGCGCGAGGTACCAGATCGAGGCGACGAAGAACATCTCCATGACCGCGAACGAGGTGGAGGCGATGTCCTGCGCGGCGCGCAGCAGGTCGAAGTACTGCACGGCGACGACGAGCGACGACGTCTTGAGCATGTTGATGAACTCGTTGCCCGTCGGAGGCACGATCACCCGCATGGCCTGCGGCAGGACGACTCGGCGCATGGTCTGCGTCCGGGTCATGCCCAGCGCGTGCGAGGCCTCGGTCTGGCCCTCGTCGACCGACTGGATGCCGGCGCGGACGATCTCCGCCATGTACGCGCCCTCGTTGAGGCCGAGACCCAGCAGGGCGGCCAGGAACGGCGTCATGACCTGGGTCATCTCGTCCTTGTAGAACCCGAGGTTCAGGATCGGGAAGATCAGGGCGAGGTTGAACCAGATGAGGAGCTGCACGTACACCGGGGTGCCGCGGAAGAGCCAGATGTAGAACCAGGCGATGGTGCTGGTCACCGGGTTCTTCGAGAGGCGCATCACGGCGAACAGGACACCGAGCGCCAGACCCAGGGCCATGGCGGTGACGCTGATCCAGATCGTGTTGCCGACGCCTCGCAGGATCGAGGGGTCGAACAGCTTCTCCGGGACGGTCGCCCAGCGGACGTTGCCCTGGGAGAAGGCGATGACGAGCGCCACGACCAGGCCGATGACGACCACGGCGCTGATCCAGCGGCCGTAGTGGCGGACCGGGATGGCACGGATCGCCTCGGGGGGGAGGGCCCCGGCCGGCGGGGTGTCCGCCGGGCCCGGGCCCTTGTCGAGCTTGTCAGTCACAGTGACTGCCCTTCAGTGTGCTGCGGTGGTACGCGGAGGTCAGGAACCGGCGTTGATCTTGGCCTCGGTGACGGCGCCGGAGCCGGCGTTCCACTTGTCCAGGGCGGCCTTGTAGGTGCCGTCCTTGATGATCGCGTCCAGGGCTTCCTTGAGCGCGTCGCGCAGCTCGGTGTTCTTCTTGTCCACCGCGATGCCGAAGAGGCCGGCGTCGGTCGGGTTGGCGATGGCCTCGAAGTCGTTGCCGCCGCCGGCGGTCTGCGCGATGTACGCGGCGACCGGGGAGTCGTTCAGGTCCGCGGCGGCGCCACCGGCCTTCACGCGGGTCTGGGCCTCGGCGTCGGTCGGGAAGGACTCGATCTTGAGCTCGCCCTTGCCGTCCGTCTTGCACTTCTCGGCCTGGGTCTTGGCGGCGTCCTCGTACGTGGTGCCGCGCTGGACGGCGACCGTCTTGCCGCACAGGTCGTCGAGGGTCTTGATGCCCTGCGGGTTCCCCTTCTTGACCAGGATGCCGGTCGAGGCGGAGAAGTAGTCGACGAAGTCGACGCCCGCACCGGTCTTGGCGCCCTTGTCGTCCAGGCCCTCCTGGCGGGCCTTGGTGTCGGTGAGGGAGGACATGACCAGGTCGCTGCGGCCGGTCTGCATGCTGCCGATCAGCGTGTCGAAGGTGCCCGACTCGAACTTGAACTGCACGCCGAGCTGCTTGCTCAGGGCCGCCGCGATGTCGGGGTCAACGCCGACGATCTTGCCACCCTCGGTGAACTCCATCGGCGCGTAGGTCGCGTCGGTGCCGACCTTGATGACACCGGCGTCCTGGATCTTCTTCGGGAGCTTGGAGAAGAGCGGCGCGCTGCTGTTGTTCGCCGCACCCGAGGGGGTCGAGGACGCCTTGTCGGTCTGGTCGCCACAGCCGGTGAGGATCAGGGCGCCGGCGACCGCGATCGCGCCGACCGCGGCGATCCGGGACCGTGCAGCGGTCGTACGACGGGTGGTGCTAGCGGTCATGGCTTGGTTCCTCCGGCACTGGTGGAAAAGCAACGAAAAACGGTCGGACACGCACCATCGAGTGTCGCGACCTTGTGTGATTACGGCATCTTGCCATTCGGACTGAGACATTCAGGGTGCCCGCCAGGTCAAAATCGCATAACGGGCGACCGGGGTGGGCCAACAGGACTGCGGGCCAGGGGCATCCAGGCCGCAGATACTGCCGTGACCAGGCCTTTTGAGCGCAGTTTCTCCGGGGCGTCTCGCCCACCGGACGGCAAGGTTTGGACTTTTCACCAAAAGGCGGGCAGTTGACCTACGGTTGAGCCGGAATCGACTCGTCTGAGCGAGTGTTCTTCGGGTAGAACAGATCCTTACACCCCTCATCCGGGGCTCAGGGCGCGCGTGCGGCGCGCCCGCGCGTACGAACCTCCCCTTCGCGGAGACGGGCCAACCGTCGATGCGGAGTACGGACGCGGTGCCCGCCCACCCCTTAACCAGGAGTGGCCACCCTCAACGAACATAAGGAATTAAGGGGTCACACGAAGTGGCAGCGGAGATCGTCAACCCTCGCAGCGACAGTGCGACGGACAACAACCCCGACGCGGTGTTCGCACTGCACCGGGGCGGCAAGATGGCCATCCAGGCCACGGTTCCGGTCAACGACAAGGACGACCTGTCCCTGGCGTACACCCCGGGCGTGGCGAAGGTGTGCACCGCCATCGCCGAGCAGCCGGAGCTGGTCAACGAGTACACCTGGAAGTCCAACGTGGTCGCCGTCGTCACCGACGGTACGGCCGTGCTCGGCCTCGGTGACATCGGCCCGGAAGCCTCCCTCCCCGTGATGGAGGGCAAGGCCATCCTCTTCAAGCAGTTCGGTGGTGTGGACGCGGTCCCGATCGCGCTCGCCACCAAGGACACGGACGAGATCGTCGAGACGGTCATCCGTCTGGCGCCGTCCTTCGGCGGGGTGAACCTGGAGGACATCTCCGCCCCCCGCTGCTTCGAGATCGAGCGGCGCCTCCAGGAGGCGCTGGACATCCCGATCTTCCACGACGACCAGCACGGCACGGCCATCGTGACGCTGGCCGCGCTGCGCAACGCCGCCAAGCTCACCGGTCGCACCCTCGGCGACCTGCGCGCCGTGATCGCGGGCGCGGGCGCGGCAGGCATCGCCATCGCCAAGATCCTGGTGGACGCGGGCATCGGCGATGTCTGCGTCACGGACCGCAAGGGCGTCGTGTCCGCGGACCGCTCCGACCTGACGGACGTCAAGGCGGAGATCGCGGGCCTGACCAACAAGACGGGCCGGACCGGCTCGCTGGAGCAGGCCCTGGCCGGCGCGGACGTGTTCATCGGCGTCTCCGGCGGCTCCGTCGCCGAGGAGGCGGTGGCCACGATGGCGAAGGACGCGTTCGTCTTCGCCATGGCCAACCCGAACCCGGAGGTCCACCCGGACGTCGCCCACAAGTACGCGGCGGTCGTGGCCACGGGCCGTTCGGACTTCCCGAACCAGATCAACAACGTGCTCGCGTTCCCGGGCATCTTCGCGGGTGCCTTCAAGGTGCGCGCCACCCGGATCACCGAGGGCATGAAGATCGCCGCCGCCGACGCCATCGCGGGTGTCGTGGGTGACGAACTCGCCGCCGACTACGTGATCCCGTCGCCGTTCGACGAGCGCGTCGCGGAGGCCGTCGCCGCGGCCGTCGCCGCCGCGGCCAAGGCGGACGGCGTGGCCCGCCTGGCCTGACCCGGCACCTGAGCGGTACGCGAAGAGGCCCGACCGGATCCCTCCGGCCGGGCCTCTTCGCGTGTGCGCGGGCCGCTCGCGCGGTGCCGCCCCGCCGAGCCCTGGCGGCGCGTACGCGGTGCCCGCGCGGTGCCGCCCTGCGGGCCCAAACGGGTGGGCGCGGCGCTCACGCGGTGCCGCCCCGCCGAGGCCTGGCGGCGTGTGCGCGGGCCGTGCCGGGGTCCGTTCGCCGTCGTCCGCCGCCCCCGGGAACGGGCCCGGTGCGACGAAGGCCTCATCCGTGCGGTCGCAGGAGGTCTGGAACCAGCCCCCTACCCAGCGGTAGCGTCGCGGCATGTTCGCTGCCTACGCCGCCCGAATCGACCGTGACCAGCCACTGAACGGCCTTGTGCTGGGCGACCGCCCCGCCCCGCAGGCCCGCCCCGGCTGGGTGACCGTGAACGTCAAGGCCGCCTCCCTCAACCACCACGACCTGTGGTCGCTGCGCGGGGTCGGCATCGGGGAGGAGAGCCTCCCCATGATCCTCGGCTGCGACGCGGCCGGGATCGACCAGGACGGCAACGAGGTCGTCCTGCACTCCGTGATCGGCCAGAGCGGCCACGGGGTCGGTCCGGACGAGCCCCGCTCGATCCTGACCGAGCGCTACCAGGGCACCTTCGCCGAGCAGGTGACCGTCCCCGCCTGGAACGTGCTGCGCAAGCCCGCCGAGCTGTCCTTCGAGGAGGCGGCCTGCCTTCCGACGGCCTGGCTGACCGCGTACCGAATGCTGTTCACCAACGCCGGAGTGCGCCCCGGGGACTCCGTCCTGGTGCAGGGCGCCGGCGGCGGGGTCGCCACCGCCGCGATCGCCCTCGGCAAGGCAGCCGGCCTGCGGGTCTTCGCCACCAGCCGGGACGAGGCCAAGCGCAAGCGGGCCGTGGAGCTCGGCGCGGTGGAGGCGTTCGAGCCGGGCGCGCGGCTGCCGCAGCGGGTGGACGCGGTGATCGAGACGGTGGGTGCGGCCACCTGGTCCCACTCGGTGAAGTCGCTCCGCCCCGGCGGCACCCTGGTGATCTCCGGCGCCACGAGCGGCGACCGCCCGGCGCACGCCGAGCTGACCCGGATCTTCTTCCTGGAGCTGAAGGTCGTCGGTTCGACCATGGGCTCGAAGGACGAGCTGGAGGACCTCCTCGCCTTCTGCGCCACAACGGGGCTGCGGCCGGTCATCGACGAGGTGCTGCCGCTGGACCGGGCGCGCGAGGGCTTCGAGAAGCTGGCGGCGGGCGACCTCTTCGGCAAGATCGTCCTCAAGCCCTGACCGCCACCCATGTCAACCGGGGTTGACGAGCCTCCCGCGTCAACCTACATTGACACGCATGACCGAAGCCACTGATCTCGCCGAGCGGGCCGGAGACCGGGACCCGCGCGTGGGCCTGCGTGCCGTGGCCGCCCTCCGTAGGCTGCTGGAGCAGCTGGAGGCCGTACAGGTGCGCAGCGCCCGCGCGCAGGGCTGGTCCTGGCAGGAGATCGCGGCCGAGCTCGGCGTAAGCCGGCAGGCCGTGCACAAGAAGTACGGGAGGCTGTGATGTTCGAACGCTTCACCCGTGATGCCCGGTCGACCGTGACCGGGGCGGTGGCCGAGGCCCGGCAGGCCCGGGCCGCCACCGTCACCGAGGAGCACCTGTTGCTGTCCCTGCTCGCCGTGGGCGCCCTGGACCCCCTCGGCGTGGACCGGGCGGCGGTGGCCGCCGATCTCGCGGCGGCCCGCCGCCGGGGCGGCATGTCCCGGGCGGACGAGGAGGCCCTGGCCGGGCTCGGGATCGACCTCACCGAGATCGTCTCCCGGATCGAGGAAACCCACGGCGAGGGCGTCCTCGCCACGCCCGCGCCGCGCCGCCGGACGCTGGGCTCCTCGCTCCGCTCGGCCCTGGGCCGGGCCGAGGCGGACGACGGCGGCGGCAGCCGCCACGTCCCCTTCACCGAGGGCTCGAAGAAGGTGCTGGAACAGTCCCTGCGCATCGCGCTGGGCCGCAAGGACCGCCACATCGGGACCCTGCACCTGCTGCTGGCCCTGCTCTCGCGTCCCGGCACGGTCTCCGAGGTCCTGACGGACCACGGCATCACGTACGCGACGGCCGAGGCCCGCGGCTGACGAACCGCTCCCGCACCCTCCAGCCCCGTCAGGCAGCATCCGCCCCGCCGGCGTTCGAGGCCGCGGGGTTCGGGGCGGCGCCCCGGTGTTACGGCCTGGGAGCGAACGTGGCTCCCAGCCGGGCGGCGGCCGCCGCGAGGTGGTCGCGGGCCTCGGCGACCTGGGCCGCGGACACCCCGTGGTCCCGCGCGGCGTCGCGCACCTCGTCGCGGAAGCGGTCCAGCAGCCGGTCCAGGTCACGGGCCGGGTCACCGGTCGGCGCCAGGTCCGCGGCCCAGCCCGGAGCGGCATCGTCGGCGGTGTCGGCCGGGGCCGCAGCCGTTCCGCCCAGCCAGGCGCCGGCGAGGCTGCCCAGGACGCCGCCGGACCGGGCGAACTGCTCCTGGAGCTGGCCCGCGATCCGCTGGACCTCCTCGCGGGCCCGGTCCTGGGCCTCCTTGGCCTGGCGGCGGGCCGCCTGCGCCTCCTCGCGGGCCCGGCGGCTCTCGTCCTTCGCCCGGCGGGCCTGTTCCTTCCATTCCTGCCTGGCCTTGCGCAGCTCCTCCTTGGCCGCCTTCCAGGAGTCCTCCTCGCCCACCTGGGCCGCCGACGCGGTGGCGGCCGCCCGCATCTCGCGCCGCAGGTCACCCGCGGCGCCCCGGACGTCGCTGCGGATCTCGGCGGCCAGTTCGGTGACCGAGTCGCGGATCTCCAGCTCCAGGTCGGCCAGTTCGCCGCTGCGGTCGGCGAGTTCGGCGCGGCCCGCCTCGGTGATGGAGTACACCTTGCGCCCGCCTTCGGTCGCGTACGTGACCAGGCCCTCCGCCTCCAGCTTGGACAGGCGCGGGTAGACCGTGCCGGCGGAGGGGGCGTACAGGCCCTGGAAGCGCTCCTCCAGCAGGCGGATCACCTCGTACCCGTGGCGCGGGGCCTCGTCCAGCAGCTTGAGGAGGTAGAGGCGGAGGCGGCCGTGGGCGAAGACGGGCGGCATGTCAGAGCACCTTCTTGTCGAGCGCGAGCGGGGCGGCGGGGGCGTCGGCGTCCGCCTGCGGGCGGCGCAGCAGCGCGATGGCGCCGGAGACCGTGGTGGCCCGCAGGGTGCCGGCGCCCGAGCCGAGCGTGCCGGTGATCCGCTTGGCGCCGAGCCGGCCGGAGACCCGCAGGTCCTCGAAGGCGTTGGAGACGCCACCGGTGGCGGTGTTGGCCTCGACGCGGGCGTCGGCGGGGTGCGGGAGGCGGATCGCGACCTGGCCGGACACGGAGTTCAGGGCGATGTCCACGGGCCGCTCGGCGGCCGGGCCGGGGTCCAGGTCGATCAGCATGTCGCCGCTGACCGAGTCGGCGCGCACGTTCACGCCCGCGCCGTCGACGACGGTCAGGCCCCCGGAGACCGAGTGGAAGCCGAAGTCGCCGGTGACGGACTGGGCCTCGACGCTGCCGGAGACGGTGTGCGCCCTGACCCGGCCGGAGAGCCCGACCAGCGTGGCGTCGCCGGAGACGCCCTTGACGTCGGTGGCGGCCGAGACGCCGGAGACGAAGGCGGCGGCGTCGACCGTGGCCACGTGGACCCGGGTGGCGGCGGGCACGGTGAGGGTGACGGCCGCGCGGCGCTCCCACGCCTTGCGGCCGGAGGAGGAACCGGACCAGGCCTTCCACGGCTTGTCCTCGAACCACTCCTTGAGGCCCTGGGAGCCGTTCCAGGGCAGGTCCTCGTAGGAGACGGTGAGGACGCCGTCCTCCTGTACGACGTACAGGGGCGGGCCGTCAACCTCGGTCACCTCCAGGCGGGCCGGGCCCTCCTCGGCTGCGACCACGTTGACGGTGCCGCTGACGACGCGCACGCGGAGTTCGGTGACCGGCTCCTCGAAGGTGAGCTTCTGCGGCTCGGCGAAGTGCCAGGTCGACCGCGACGGCTGGGACGACTGCTCTGACATGGTGCTGATCCTCCTCGTGCGTTCACGGACGGAGCTCGACGCACGCAACATATCGCGTCTTATGAAGAACACGATATATCGCGGTCGGGTGAAGTCAAGCAGGGTGTCGCAATCCACCATTTGGGGGTGATTTGCCTTAGCGTGTGAGCATGTCAATCTCCAGGACCCCGACCGGCGGAATGCTGCTCTGCCGTACCGGACCCGTCGCGGCGCGCTCCGCCGCGCAGCTGCTGCGCGTACGCCTGCTGCTCGCCCCGGCCGGCGCGTGGACCGTCCTCGTCCCCGAGGACAAGCCGTGGCGGGAGGGCGGGAACGCTGCCGAGGTGTTCACGGGCTGGGCAGCGGCGCTCGCCGCCGGCACCGACTGGCCGGTGCTCGGGCTGTGGTGGGAGGGCGGCCGCGCCGGGTTCGCGCTGGCCCGGGGCTTCCGGCGGACCGTCGCCCAGGAGTGGGACGCGGCCGGACGGGCGGCGGGCGAGCCCGATGCGATGCGGACCCTGGCCGCGCGGCTCGGGCTGGATCCCGTACTCGACCTGGAGGAGCTGGAGCGGCTCACCCGCCCCGACGCCGCGCCGGGCGCGGACGGTGCGGACCGGCTGCACGGGCTGACCGCGCTGCTGACGCGCACCGGTCTGACCCTGCCGCCCGGCCTGACGCCGGGTGAACCGGCCGACCGGCTGCGGAGCGCGGCCCGGGTGGCGCCGGACGTCGAGACGGTGCAGTGGTCGGGCTGGCGCGACGCCGTGCGGGCCGAGTGCGACGCGGTGGAGGCGGGCCCGATGGGCCCGTGGGTCCGGGGCCCGAAGGCCCGGCTGCTGGGCGCGGCCCAGATCGCGGCGGGGGCGCCGCTCCTGGTGTGGGCGGCCCGGCGGCGCAGCCCCGCGTGGGCCGCGGCGGGCGCCCTCCTGCTGGTCCAGGGAGCGCTCTCACTGGCCTACGACCGGGCCCGCGCGCGGGATTAGGGAGCCTTCAGGCCGCCTCCAGCAGGGGGCTGGCGTGGTGGTGCAGCCACGCCCGGTACGGGGGCGTACGCAGGGCGGCCTCGCGGTAGGCCGCCCGGAGGTCCTCGTAGACCTCGGCGTGCGCGCCCGGGCGGGTCGCCAGCAGCAGCCGTACGGCCAGGGGGTCCCCGCACAGCGGCCGGATCGCCATGTCCTCGCGCGGCCCCGAGGTCGGCTGGCACGGCGCGACCGCCTCACCGGAGATGATCAGCGAGGTCGCCGTGTGGTAGTCGGTGTGCAGGACCGGCGGGTCGAGCCCGGCCCCGGCGAAGACCCGGCGCAGGCCGTCCCATTCACCGTCGACCGAGGGGTCCACCGCCCAGCGGTCGGCGGCCAGGTCCCCTAAGGAGACGATCTCCTGCCGTGCGGCGGGGTGGTCCCTCGGCATGGAGACGAACTGCGGCTCGCGTTCCATCAGCACGTGCGTCTGGAGCCCTTCGGGCACCCGTAGCGGACTGCCTTCCACCTCGTGCACGAACGCCACGTCCAGCTGCCCCGCCGCCACCATCCTGAGCAGCGCGTTCGCGGAGACGTCCACCAGAAGGGAGGTCTCGGTGTCGGGAAGCCGCCGGTGGAGGCGCCGCAGCCACCCGGGCAGCGCCCTGCTGGCCGTCGAGCCGATGCGCAGCCGGGGGCCGTGGGCCTGCGCGCGGGCCTCCGCCACCAGCGCGGCCATGTCGGCGAGGAGGGGCCGGGCCCGGCCGAGCACGGTGCGGCCGAAAGGAGTGGGCCGGCAGCCGGTGCGCTCGCGCAGGAACAGCTCGCCGTCCAGGGCCCGTTCGATACGGCGCAGCTGGGTCGTCAACGAGGGCTGGCTCACGCCGAGTTGCCGGGCGGCCTTGTGCAGGCTTCCGGCGTCGGCGATGGCGCACAGTGCGCGCAGGTGCCTGACCTCAAGCTCCATGTCCCGAGGGTAGGCCGGGCCCGTAGGGCCGCACCAGTCGCCGATAGCCCCCCGAATCCCGCCATTCTCACGCTGGTTGGACTGTCGAAATCTCCACGATAGGCCGGCGCTATCGGCCAGTGACATCATCCGCCGACCCGTTGCGCTCCCGCAGACTCCGGTACCGAACGACCCACCCCCCACCGCACCGGACGAGTAGGAGCTCCCCCACATGCGCCACTCCCGTAAGGCCCTGCTGGCGACCGCCGTCGGCATCGGTCTCGCCGCCACCCTCGGCGCCGTCCCCACCGCCGCCGCCGCGCCCGCCCCCGTCGGCAATGCCGCCAGCTACGCCGCGTACGAGCGTTCGCCGGAGAACGCGGCGGCCAACCGCGCCTTCTTCGAGGCCGTGCAGCGCTCGGTGGCCGAGCAGCGTGCCGCCAACCCCGGCGCCCTCGCCGTCACCGTCACGTACAACACCCGCTACGCGCCGAGTTTCCGTACCCAGATAGCCAGCTCCACCCGCATCTGGAACAGCTCGGTCACCAACGTGAAGCTGCAGGAGGTGTCCTCCGGCGGGAACTTCGCGTACTACGAGGGCAACGACTCGCGCGGCTCGTACGCGAGCACGGACGGGCACGGACGGGGCTACATCTTCCTCGACTACCGCCAGAACCAGCAGTACAACTCCACCCGGGTGACCTCGCACGAGACCGGTCACGTGCTGGGTCTGCCGGACCACTACTCGGGCCCGTGCAGCGAGCTGATGTCGGGCGGCGGCCCGGGCACCTCGTGCCAGAACGCCACCCCGAACTACGCCGAGCGGACGCGCGTCAACCAGCTCTGGGCCAACGGCTTCGCCTCCGGCCTGGGCACGAAGGAGCTCGCCCCCACGGGCTGAGTCACCGCTCCCGGCGCTCCACGGAGTCCGTGCAGTCGGGGTTCCGGCAGGGACCCCGGCTCCACACCGGGACGAAGACCCCGAGGGACTTGCGCCGCCCGATCATCGTGTCGACGCGGAGCCCGCAGGTCGGGCACGTCTGCTGTTCGTGCCCGGCCCGCGGGGCCACCCGCGGGTGCGCGTGCTGCTGTTCGCCGACCATACCTCCACGGTAGGCCGGTTTCGGCAGGTCCGTCGGGTCAGCGCCGGCGGAGGTAGGTGCTGACGATCTGGCCGCCGCCGAGGGGCACCGATGAACCCGTCGACGGTGGTGGCGATGAAGTACGTGAGCCTGCGCAAGCGATTCCCTTCCGTCGGACAGTGCCGCCGCACCGGGTCACGGCAGGTAAAGCACTTCGGGTGAAGTGGTCACGCGGGCTCCCGCCTCTCGGGCCTCAGCCCCTGGGCTTGCGCCACATCGGCCACATCAGCGGCCCCTCCGGCAGTCGCACCGCCTCGCCGGTGAACTCCCAGCCGAGCCGCTCGTACAGCCCCCTGCTGCGCTCGCTGCTCGCCTCCAGGTACGCCGGCACGCCTTCGCGGTCGCAGCGTTCCAGCACCGGACGCATCAGCTCGGTGCCCAGCCCCTCACCCTGCCGGTCCGGGGCCACCGCGATCATCAGCAGGTACTCGTGCTCCTCCGCGGTGGGGTGCACCGCGCCCGTCAGCCGGCCCACCAGCTCGCACCGCTCGTTGTCCGGGTCGGCCACCGCCCGCATCCTCGCCGGGATCTCGTCCTCGCCCTCCGGCTCGCCCGCCGGGATCCGCAGCCACAGGGCGGCCGCCGAGCCGTCCACCGCGTAGTCGATCCGGCCCTCGGCCAGCGCCACGTCCACGAAGACGCCCAGGAACCGTCCGTGCACGGCGGCCCGGTGCTCCGGGTCCGGAAAGACCCAGCTGCTCACCGGGTCGGTGCGGAAGGCCTCGTCGAGCAGCCGCGCCACCGCGTCCCGGTCCGACTGATCCGCCTGACGTATCTCCAGCGCCACTGGTCACACCCTTCGCTTGACGATCAACAACCGTCAGCGATCCTAGAGTTGACGCATCCATGCGGTAAGGCCCGTTCCGGCACCCTGCGGTGCCGGAACGGGCCTCCCCCCGTCCTGCCGGACGCCCGCTCACCTCGTGCGGCGCGTCACGAACTCCGCCAGTGCCAGCAGCCCGCCCGCCGCCCCGAGGTCCGGAACGGCCCTGGACAGCTGCTGGACCGCCCGGCCCATCCGGTCCGCGGCCTGGGCCTGGGCCCAGTCGCGCCCGCCGGCCCGCTCCACCGCCTCGGCCGCTCGGAGCACGTCGTCCCCGGTCATGGGACCGGCGTACAGGTCTGCCAGTTCCCGGCCCGCCGCGGTGCCCGAGGTGAGGGCGGCCACGACCGGCAGGGACTTCTTGCGGGCGATCAGATCCGCCCCGGCGGGCTTGCCGGTGTGCCCCGGGTCCCCCCAGATGCCGATCAGGTCGTCGATCAGCTGGAAGGCGAGGCCCGCCTCCCGGCCGAAGGCGTCCATGGCGTCCACCTCGTCCGGCCCGGCCCCCGCGTACAGCGCGCCCAGCGCGCACGCGCAGCCCAGCAGGGCCCCGGTCTTCGCCGTCGCCATGGTCAGGCACTCGTCGAGCCCTACGTCCGGGCGCCGCTCGAAGGCGCAGTCGGCCTGCTGGCCCGCGCACAGCTCGATGATGCAGGCCGAGAGCCGGGACGCGGCCACCGCGGCGGCGGGGTGCGGATCGTCCGCGAGCAGTTGCTGGGCGAGCGCCATCATGGCGTCACCCGTGATGATCGCGTCCGGCGCCCCGAACACCGTCCAGGCGGTGGCGCGGCCGCGGCGGCGGACGTCCTTGTCGACGACGTCGTCGTGCAGCAGCGTGAAGTTGTGCGCCAGCTCCACCGCGACCGCCGCCCGTACGGCATGGTCGGCCGGACCGCCGCCCGGCCTCTGCAGGGCCTGGGCCGCGGCCAGCACCAGAGCCGGCCGGATGGCCTTTCCGGGGCTGCCCTCGGCAGGGGTGCCGTCCGCGTTCACCCAGCCGAAGTGGTACATCGCCACGTGCCGCATCCCGCCGGGCAGGCTCTCCACGGTGCGGCGCAGTTCCGGGTTGACCGTTTCTCTTGTCCGTTCCAGCAGGGCCGCGGCCTCCTGGCCCTCACCGGTCGCGATGGCGTTCACCTCGATCAGCGCCAGCGGCCGATCTCGACGTTCTCCAGCACACCGAGCGCGTCCGGCACCAGCACCGCGGTGGAGAAGTAGGCGGTGACCAGGTAGGAGATGATCGCCTGCTCGCTGATCCCCATGAAGCGGACCGACATGCTCGGCTCGATCTCGTCCGGGATGCCCGGCTGGTGCAGGCCGATCACACCCTGCTCCTCCTCACCGGTGCGCATGCACAGGATGGAGGTGGTGCGGGCGTCGCTGATCGGGATCTTGTTGCTGGGGAAGATCGGTACCCCGCGCCAGGTGGTCACCCGGGTGCCGTCGACGTCGACCGTCCCGGGGTAGATCCCGCGCTTGTTGCACTCGCGGCCGAAGGCGGCGATCGCCTTGGGGTGCGCGAGGAACAGCTTGGAGCCGCGCCGCATGCTGAGCAGCTGGTCCATGTCGTCGGGGGTGGGGCCGCCGTCGTGCGGCTGGATGCGCTGGTCGTAGTCGGCGTTGTGGAGGAGGCCGAAGTCGGGGTTGTTGAGCATCTCGTGCTCCTGGCGCTCGCGCAGCGCCTCGACCGTGAGCCGCAACTGCTGCTCGGTCTGGTTCATCGGCTGGTTGTAGAGGTCGGCGACGCGCGAGTGCACCCGCAGGACCGTCTGGGCGATGGAGAGCTCGTACTCGCGCGGGCGGGCCTCGTAGTCCACGAAGGTGCCGGGGAGGACGGCCTCGCCCCGGTGGCCGGCCGAGAGGTCGATCTCCGCCTCGCCGTACGTGTTGGTGCGCTGGGCGGGCGCGGAGCGTGCGCGGTCGAGGTGCTCCCGCAGCGAGGGGACCCGGTCGGCCAGCAGCTGGAAGTCCTGCCGGGACAGGGCGAGGGCGGTGCCGGGGGTGGCGGCGCGGGCGGTGTACTCCCAAATCGATTCTTCATCGACGAGGGAGTCCTCGCCGAAGTACGCGCCGTCGGCGACGGTCCGCAGGACGGCGTCGTCGCCGTAGGGGCCCGGGCCGATCTGGTCGACGCGGCCGTGCGCGAGCAGGAAGACCTCGCCGGACGGACTGCCGAAGGAGGTCAGCTCCTGGCCGGCCTCGAAGTCGATCTGGCGGCACCGCTGGGCCAGTTCACCGAGGACGTCGAGGTCGTCGTAGTCGCGCAGCAGCGGGAGTTCGCCGAGCTCGGCGGGGATCACCTGGACCTGGGTCCCGGTCTTGACGAACTCGACGACGCCGTTGCCGACCGAGTAGCTCAGTCGCCGGTTCACCCGGTAGGTGCCGCCCTGGACCGACACCCACGGCAGCATCTTCAGCAGCCACCGTGAAGTGATCTCCTGCATCTGCGGCGCGGACTTGGTCGTGGTTGCCAAGTTCCGTGCGGCAGCCGTCCCCAGACTGCGCTGCGGTGTCTGGGCCTCGGACTCGGAACCTGCCTGGACCGACATGTCTTTCCCTTTCGATCACTCCATGGGTCTGCGGCAGCAGCCTTTCAGCACGCAACGCGGTGGGACCATTACACAAAAGGGTGGGACTACTCCGTCCAGGTACTGGGCACCCTCTCGGATCGAACTCCACGCCCGCGGGCCGCGGGAGCTCCGCACGCCCTACCGGTTTCGGCCAAGTGGTGATCCCGTCCGAGTCTTAATTTGTATCTGGGATACGAATTTTCTACGGTGGCCCCATGCGGCTGACGCGATTCACCGACCTGGCGCTGCGCACCCTGATGCGCCTGGCCGTCGAGGAGGAGGACCTCCCCACCACGCGCGACGTGGCGGCGACCATGGAGGTCCCCTACACCCACACGGCCAAAGTCGTCGCCAGGCTGCAGCATCTCGGGCTGGTCGAGGCGCGCCGCGGCCGTGGCGGAGGGCTCACCCTGACCCCCGCCGGGCGGACCGCCTCAGTGGGCGCGGTGGTGCGCGAACTGGAGGGCGCGGGCGACGTCGTGGACTGCGACGGCACCGCCCCCTGCCCGCTGCGGAGCGCCTGCCTGCTACGCGGCGCACTCCGCCGCGCCCAGGAGGCGTTCTTCGCCGCACTGGACCCACTGACGGTGAACGACCTGGTGGCGGCCCCGACCGGGCCGCTCCTCCTGGGCATTTCGAGCAGGGCACCCAGGGGGGCCGAAGGTCCCTGACCATCAGGGCTCAATGGCCGGTTACCGCCGCCCGCCTAACCCCATAGCCTCACCCCCGACGGGAGTTCGAACAGAAGTCCGCACCTCGGCGGGCCTCTGCGAGCAAAAATACGCATCTAAGATGCAAATTAATGGACCTGTTCCACCACGCAAGGAGTTCCCCATGCTGTCCGAGAAGTCGACCGCGACCGTCCGAGCCACCCTGCCCGCCGTCGGAGCGGCCATCGGCGACATAACGGAGCTCTTCTACACCAAGCTCTTCACCGCCCACCCGGAGCTGCTCCGCGACCTCTTCAACCGCGGCAACCAGAACGCCGGCCTCCAGAAGCAGGCGCTCGCCGGCTCCATCGCCACCTTCGCGACCCACCTCGTCGAGCACCCCGACACCCGCCCCGACGTGATGCTCGGCCGCATCGCGCACAAGCACGCCAGCCTCGGCGTCACCCGCGAGCAGTACGCCGTCGTCCACCGGCACCTCTTCGCGGCGATGGCCGAGGTCCTCGGCGAGGCCGTCACGCCCGAGGTCGTCCAGGCCTGGGACGAGGTCTACTGGCTGATGGCCAACGCGCTCGTCGCCATCGAGGAGCGCCTCTACGCCGGGCACCGGATCGCCGCCGGCGACGTGTGGCGGGAGTGGACCGTCACCGGCCGCTCCGAGGAGACGGCCGACTGCACCACCTTCCGCCTCACCCCCGCGGACGGCGCCCCCGCACCCGCGCACCTGCCCGGCCAGTACGTCTCGGTCCAGGTCGAACTCCCGGACGGGGCCCGCCAGATCCGCCAGTACAGCCTCTCCTCCCCGCCCGGCTCGGCGGTCCGCACGATCACCGTCAAGCGGGTCCACGGCGCGGCCGCCGCGGGCCCCGACGGCGAGGTCTCCAACCACCTGCACGCCCACGTCCGAGCGGGCCACACGCTGCGCGTCTCGGCCCCGTACGGCGACCTGGTCCTGGAGGACTCCGGCGCCCCGGTCCTGCTCGCCTCGGCGGGCATCGGCTGCACCCCGATGCTGTCGATGCTGGAACACCTGGCCGAGACCGGGCACACCTCCCCGGTGACGGTCCTGCACGCCGACCGCTCCCCCGCGGACCACCCGCTGCGGACCGACCACCGGGCGCTGACCCACAAGCTGGCCGACGCCACGGCCACGTTCTGGTACGAGGAGCAGGCGGAGCCCGGCGACGCCACCGGCCTGATGGACCTGTCCGACGTGACCGTCGCCCCCGGGACCCGCGCCTACCTCTGCGGACCGCTCCCCTTCATGCGGTCCGTGCGCGAGCAGCTGATCGCCAAGGGCGTGCCGGCCGCCGACATCCACTACGAGGTCTTCGGCCCCGACCTGTGGCTCGCTTCGGCGTGAGCCCTGTCCGGATCCGCTCGCTAGCCGTACGAAAACACTAGCCGCGGAAGGGCCGCCTCCACTAAACCGGAGCGTGACGATTCGGACACATTGGGTGTCCGTCGCGCACCGCACGAAGGGAGGCGGCCATGGCCGCACCCATGTCCGCGGACCGGTTCATCAACGCACTGAGGAACGAAGGCCTGACCGTCGTCGAGGTCGGCGCCTGGCGCACCCACAACCGCAACCACAAGGGGCCTTGGGGCCCGGTGCACGGGGTGATGATCCACCACACCGTCACGCGCGGCACCGCGTACTCCGTCGAGCTCTGCCGCTACGGCCACAGCGCCCTCCCGGGGCCGCTGTGCCACGGCGTGATCGCCAAGGACGGCCGCGTCCACCTGGTCGGCTACGGCCGGGCCAACCACGCCGGCCTCGGCGACCCCGACGTCCTGGCGGCGGTGATCGCCGAACGGCGGCTGCCCCCGGACAACGAGGCGACCATCGACGGCAACCGCCACTTCTACGGCTTCGAATGCGTGAATCTCGGCAACGGCGAGGACCCGTGGCCCGCGGCGCAGATCGACGCCATAGCCCGGGTGTCGGCGGCCCTGTGCCGGGTCCACCGCTGGACGGCCCGCTCGGTCATCGGCCACCGCGAATGGCAACCGGGCAAGGTCGACCCCCGCGGCTTCACGATGAACTCCCTCCGCGACCGCATCGCCGAACGCCTGAAGTAGCCGGCCGGGGCGCGGCACCGGGAGGCACCCCTCCCGGTGCCGGGCCCCCGTAAGAGAGCTGTCAGGGTGGGGACATGACACGAGACCTGGCCTTCGGCCTCTACGCGGACGAGCGGGGACTGGCCGACGTGACGAAGCTCGTCGAAGCCGCCGTGGCCCCCCGTAGCGCCCGGATCGTCGCCGCGACCGTCATCGACCCCTGCCCGTACGACTTCCTGGCGGAGCAGTGGGCCGTGGAGCACCCCGGCAGGGACAGCGGCACCCGCCGGACGGTCGAACTCCGCGTCCGCCTGACCTGCTCCCTGCGCACCTGGCGCTTCGTCCGCCGCGCGGTGATCACATCCCTCTGCCCCGAGGGCCCGCACGCCTGCGCCGTCCCCTGGTTCGCCCTCTGACCGCCGGAGGGCACGCTCAGCCGAGGTGGAGCGCCGGCCGGCGGGAGCCGAGGTCGGGCCGACACTCCGGTGAGCCACCGTTGCCGACGGTGCCACACACCTCCTTCGGAGCAATGCCGGTAGGCCGCGCACTCGGGTCATCGACCCGAAACCCGACACAGTGCTGCCACCCGCGCGGACCGGTGGCCAGGATGCCGAACCGGTCCACGCGAGGGGCGGGGTGACTACTGGCCGTGCTCGTTGAAGGCGGCCTCAAGGTCGGCGGCCACGCTCTCGGCGTCGCGGCCTTCGATGCGGTGGCGGGGGATGAAGTGGACGAGTTCGCCGTCCTTGAAGAGGGCGAAAGAGGGGTGGGACGGCGGGATGTCGGGGAAGTAGGAGCGCATCTGCGCGGTGGCTTCGATGTCCTGCTCGTCGAACACGGTGAGCAGCCGGTCCGGGCGCTTGGCGTCGCCGGACAAGGCGAGCCGCACACCGGGCCGTGCCATGCCGGCCGCGCAGCCGGTGACGGAGTTGATGGCCACCAGGGTCATGCCTGTGTCGGCATCCTTCATGGCGCGGTCGACCTCGTCGGCGGTCAGCAGTTCGACGAAGCCGATGCTGGTCAGTTCTTCCCGGAAGGGCTTGACGAGCAGTGGAGAGTACGGCATTCCCAATCCTCACCAGAGGTAGCAAATGACTCACCCAGAGTACGGGAGCATGTGTGCTGCGGGTGTACGCATCGCAACACACCGCGAACGCAGGGCACACACCCGCCTGAGTGGAGTGCAGACAAGCAAGAAGTGCTGGATCCGCAGCCGTGGGCTGCGGTGCATGGGCAACGCCCCCGGCTCGGCCGGCGCCACGAAACGGAGTTCCGCGCTCTCGTCCGAGATCGCCGGCGTGCCCCCGGCGACGCGGGCCGTGAAGCAGACGTTGGACTGACGGCGGACCTCGCCGTCCCGTCGCTTCCGGTTCTCCCTGTCAGCCGACGGCCGTGCCCCGGCCCCACAGTTCCTCGGCGTGGTCACGGAAGCGGTCGAACATCCCTCCCGGCCCCTGCCGGCGCAGGTGCAGCAGCGGGGAGTCGTGCCCGATGACGGTCGCCAGGTGAGGGGTGACCAACGCCTCCCCATCGAACCTGAACACGCTAAGCCCCACATGGTTCATGGCGTCGGACGGTGCGCTGAAGCGCGCCTCCAGGCCGTCCGGGGCGGCAAGCTCCGCGAGGTGTTCCAACGTGATCCGAATCCGCGTCGAGACGGAGAGCGCGGCCGATTCGACCTCCTCCCGCCGTCGCGTGACCTCCCCGTCCGGATCCCCGAGAAGAAACCGCACCCGGCACCCGCTCTCGGCCTTGCGGCGGACGACGCCCGCGAAGTCGGGCACCTGGGTCCAGAAAAAGTAGTTCGTGTACCCGGCGAGGAACACCTCGCTGGTGGCGTCATTCACCAGTCGGGCCCACGCGGTGGACGGGCAGGCCGAGCGGTACGCGTACGATTGACATCCTCCCCCAGCTAAAGGCAGGGGGATTCCAACCCCTATCGGGGCTGAGGTTCACGGGCATTCGACCGCTTGCGCGGTGTTGCCCCTCCGGTACCGGAAGACTTCTTCC
>NZ_JBIVFO010000011.1:0-144808 GCF_044748225.1 Streptomyces sp. NPDC090021
CGATGTCGTCGTAGCCGACGGCCGAGTACATCGCGGCCTTCGCCTCCTCGGTGGGCTCCACCCGGATGTTGCGGTAGCGGGCGAGGCCCGTACCGGCCGGGATGAGCTTACCGATGATGACGTTCTCCTTGAGGCCGATCAGGGAGTCGGACTTGGCGTTGATCGCCGCGTCCGTCAGGACCCTGGTGGTCTCCTGGAAGGACGCCGCCGACAGCCACGACTCGGTCGCGAGCGAGGCCTTGGTGATACCCATCAGCTGCGGACGGCCGGAGGCGGGGTGACCGCCCTCGGTGACCACGCGACGGTTCTCGGTCTCGAACTTCGACCGCTCGACCAGCTCGCCCGGCAGGAGCTCCGCGTCGCCGGACTCGATGATCGTCACGCGGCGCAGCATCTGCCGGATGATGATCTCGATGTGCTTGTCGTGGATCGACACGCCCTGCGAGTTGTAGACCTTCTGGACCTCGCCGACCAGGTGGACCTGGACGGCACGCTGGCCGAGGATGCGCAGCACGTCGTGCGGGTTGGTGGCACCCATGGTGAGCTTCTGGCCCACCTCGACGTGGTCGCCCTCGTGCACGATGACCTTGGCGCGCTTGGAGATCGGGAACGCCGTCTCGTCGCTGCCGTCGTCGGGCGTGATGACGATCTTCTTCGTCTTCTCGGTCTCCTCGATCCGCACGCGGCCGGCGGCCTCGGAGATCGGGGCGACACCCTTCGGGGTACGGGCCTCGAAGAGCTCGACGACACGCGGCAGACCCTGCGTGATGTCGTCACCGGCCACACCACCGGTGTGGAAGGTACGCATCGTCAGCTGGGTACCGGGCTCACCGATGGACTGGGCGGCGATGATGCCGACCGCCTCACCGATGTCGACCAGCTTGCCGGTGGCGAGCGAGCGTCCGTAGCAGAAGGCACAGGTGCCGACCGCGGACTCACAGGTCAGGACCGAGCGGGTCTTGACCTCCTCGACGCCGTTGGCGACCAGGGCGTCGATGAGGACGTCACCGAGGTCGACGTTGGCCGGCGCGATGACCTTGCCGTCGATGACGACGTCCTCGGCCAGCATGCGGGCGTAGACCGAGGTCTCGACGTCGTCGGCCTTGCGCAGCACGCCGTCCTCGCCGCGGACGGCGATCTTCAGCTTCAGGCCGCGCTCGGTGCCGCAGTCCTCCTCGCGGATGATCACGTCCTGCGAGACGTCCACCAGACGACGGGTCAGGTAACCCGAGTCGGCGGTACGCAGGGCGGTGTCCGCCAGACCCTTACGGGCACCGTGCGTGGAGATGAAGTACTCCAGAACGGTGAGGCCCTCACGGAAGGACGCCTTGATCGGACGCGGGATGGTCTCGTTCTTCGCGTTCGACACCAGACCACGCATACCGGCGATCTGTCGCATCTGCATCATGTTTCCTCGGGCACCCGAGTCAACCATCATGAAGATGGGGTTCGTCTTGGGGAAGTTCGCGTTCATCGCCTCGGCAACCTCGTTGGTCGCCTTGGTCCAGATCGCGATGAGTTCCTGCGTGCGCTCGTCCTTGGTGATCAGACCGCGCTCGTACTGCTTCTGGACCTTCTCGTCCTGCGCCTCGTAGCCCGCGACGATGGCCTTCTTGGCCTCGGGCACGACGACGTCGGAGATGGCCACGGTGACACCGGAACGGGTCGCCCAGTGGAAACCGGCCGCCTTCAGGTTGTCGAGCGTCGCCGCCACGATGACCTTGGGGTAGCGCTCCGCCAGGTCGTTGACGATCTCGGAGAGCTGCTTCTTGCCCACCGAGTAGTCGACGAACGGGTAGTCCTCGGGCAGCAGCTCGTTGAAGAGCGCGCGGCCCAGGGTCGTCTTCAGACGGAAGCTGTCTCCCGGCTGGAACTCCTGCTCACCCTCCTCGGCGACCGGCGGCACCCAGCCGCGCGGCGGGATGGTGCCCACCGGGAAGCGGATGTCGACGGACGACTGCAGCGCGAGCTCGCCGGCGTCGAACGCCATGGTCGCCTCGGCCGTGGAGCCGAACGCGCGGCCCTCGCCCTTGGTGTCACGGAGCTCACCGTCGGTGGTCAGGAAGAACAGACCGAGGACCATGTCCTGGGTCGGCATCGTGACCGGACGGCCGTCGGCCGGCTTGAGGATGTTGTTCGAGGACAGCATCAGGATGCGGGCCTCGGCCTGCGCCTCCGCGGAGAGCGGCAGGTGCACGGCCATCTGGTCACCGTCGAAGTCCGCGTTGAACGCGGTGCAGACGAGCGGGTGGATCTGGATGGCCTTGCCCTCGACCAGCTGGGGCTCGAAGGCCTGGATGCCGAGGCGGTGCAGCGTGGGCGCACGGTTCAGCAGGACCGGGTGCTCGGCGATGACCTCTTCGAGCACGTCGTACACGACCGTGCGGCCGCGCTCGACCATGCGCTTCGCCGACTTGATGTTCTGCGCGTGGTTCAGGTCGACCAGGCGCTTCATCACGAACGGCTTGAAGAGCTCCAGCGCCATGGCCTTGGGCAGACCGCACTGGTGCAGCTTCAGCTGCGGACCGACGACGATCACGGAACGCGCGGAGTAGTCCACGCGCTTGCCGAGGAGGTTCTGACGGAAGCGACCCTGCTTGCCCTTCAGCATGTCGCTGAGGGACTTCAGGGGGCGGTTGCCGGGACCGGTGACCGGACGACCACGACGACCGTTGTCGAAGAGGGCGTCCACGGCCTCCTGGAGCATGCGCTTCTCGTTGTTCACGATGATCTCGGGGGCACCGAGGTCCAGAAGGCGCTTCAGGCGGTTGTTGCGGTTGATCACACGGCGGTACAGGTCGTTCAGGTCGGAGGTCGCGAAGCGGCCACCGTCGAGCTGCACCATCGGACGCAGGTCCGGCGGGATGACCGGGACGCAGTCCAGGACCATGCCCTTGGGCTTGTTGCTGGTCTGCAGGAACGCGGAGACGACCTTGAGGCGCTTGAGCGCACGGGTCTTCTTCTGGCCCTTGCCGGTACGGATGATCTCGCGGAGGCGCTCGGCCTCCTCCTCCAGGTCGAAGGACTCCAGGCGCTTCTGCAGCGCGGCGGCGCCCATGCAGCCGTCGAAGTACGTGCCGAAGCGGTCACGCAGCTCGCGGTAGAGGAGCTCGTCGCCCTCCAGGTCCTGGACCTTGAGGTTCTTGAAGCGGGCCCACACCTCGTCGAGGCGGTCGATCTCGCGCTGGGCGCGGTCACGGAGCTGCTTCATCTCGCGCTCGGCGCCCTCGCGCACCTTGCGGCGCACGTCGGCCTTCGCGCCCTCGGCCTCCAGCTCGGCCAGGTCGCTTTCCAGCTTCTTGGCACGGCCTTCGAGGTCGGCGTCGCGGCGGTTCTCGATCTGCTGGCGCTCGACGGAGACGTGGGCCTCCAGCGACGGCAGGTCGCGCTGACGGCGCTCGTCGTCGACGAACGTGATCATGTACGCGGCGAAGTAGATGACCTTCTCGAGGTCCTTCGGCGCGAGGTCCAGCAGGTAGCCCAGGCGCGACGGGACGCCCTTGAAGTACCAGATGTGGGTGACGGGAGCGGCAAGCTCGATGTGGCCCATGCGCTCACGGCGCACCTTGGCGCGCGTGACCTCGACGCCACAGCGCTCACAGATGATGCCCTTGAAGCGGACACGCTTGTACTTGCCGCAGTAGCACTCCCAGTCCCGGGTCGGACCGAAGATCTTCTCGCAGAAGAGTCCGTCCTTCTCGGGCTTCAGGGTGCGGTAGTTGATGGTCTCCGGCTTCTTGACCTCGCCGTGCGACCAGGTTCGGATGTCGTCCGCGGTGGCAAGGCCGATCCGCAGCTCGTCGAAGAAGTTGACGTCGAGCACTGTGCGTCAATCCCTCTTTCGGGGTCGTGTCTCTTGATCAGTGGTCTGAACGGTCCCGGGGATGACGGGGGGCTCTGTTCGTGAGCCCCCCGTCAGGCCCGTCAGACCTCTTCGACGCTGCTCGGCTCGCGCCGGGACAGGTCGATACCGAGCTCCTCCGCCGCGCGGAAGACGTCCTCGTCGGTGTCGCGCATCTCGATGGACATGCCGTCCGAGGACAGCACCTCCACGTTGAGGCAGAGCGACTGCATTTCCTTGATGAGCACCTTGAAGGACTCGGGAATGCCCGGCTCGGGGATGTTCTCGCCCTTGACGATGGCCTCGTAGACCTTCACGCGGCCGGTGACGTCGTCGGACTTGATGGTCAGCAGCTCCTGGAGGGCGTAGGCGGCGCCGTAAGCCTCCAGCGCCCACACCTCCATCTCACCGAATCGCTGGCCACCGAACTGTGCCTTACCACCCAGCGGCTGCTGCGTGATCATCGAGTACGGACCGGTCGAACGGGCGTGGAGCTTGTCGTCGACCAGGTGGTGGAGCTTGAGGATGTACATGTACCCGACCGAGATCGGGTCCGGGAACGGCTCGCCGGAGCGGCCGTCGAACAGGCGCGCCTTGCCGGACGGGAGGACCAGGCGGTCACCGTCGCGGTTCGGGATGGTGTGCTCGAACAGGCCGGCGAGCTCGTCCTCGCGGGCGCCGTCGAACACGGGGGTGGCGACGTTGGTGCCGGGCTCGACGCGGTCGGCGCCGATGGCCTTCAGTCGCTCGGCCCACTCCTCACCCAGACCGGAGACGTCCCAGCCGCGGCTGGCGAGCCAGCCGAGGTGGATCTCCAGGACCTGCCCCGGGTTCATTCGGGACGGGACACCCAGCGGGTTCAGGATGATGTCGACCGGGGTGCCGTCCTCCAGGAACGGCATGTCCTCGATCGGGAGGATCTTGGAGATGACACCCTTGTTGCCGTGACGGCCGGCGAGCTTGTCACCGTCGGTGATCTTGCGCTTCTGGGCGACGTAGACGCGGACCAGCTGGTTCACGCCCGGGGGAAGCTCGTCGCCCTCCTCGCGGTCGAAGACGCGGACACCGATGACCTTGCCGATCTCACCGTGGGGGACCTTCAGCGAGGTGTCACGCACCTCGCGGGCCTTCTCACCGAAGATCGCGCGGAGCAGCCGCTCCTCCGGGGTCAGCTCGGTCTCACCCTTGGGCGTGACCTTGCCGACCAGGATGTCGCCGGCGACGACGTCCGCACCGATGCGGATGATGCCGCGCTCGTCGAGGTCCGCGAGGACCTCCTCGGAGACGTTCGGGATGTCCCGGGTGATCTCCTCGGGTCCGAGCTTGGTGTCACGGGCGTCGACCTCGTGCTCCTCGATGTGGATCGAGGAGAGGACGTCGTCCTGCACGAGGCGCTGCGACAGGATGATCGCGTCCTCGTAGTTGTGGCCTTCCCACGGCATGAACGCGACGAGCAGGTTCTTGCCGAGGGCCATCTCGCCCTCTTCGGTCGCCGGTCCGTCGGCGAGGACCTGGGACTCGACGATCCGGTCACCCTCGTTGACGATGACCTTCTGGTTGACCGAGGTGCCCTGGTTCGACCGGGAGAACTTGGCGACGCGGTACGTGGTGTAGGTGCCGTCGTCGTTGGTGACGGTGATGTAGTCGGCCGAGACCTCCTGGACCACACCGTTCTTCTCCGCGCGGATCGAGTCACCGGCGTCGACCGCACAGCGGTACTCCATGCCGGTGCCGACGAGCGGGGCCTCCGCCTTGATGAGCGGAACGGCCTGGCGCATCATGTTCGCGCCCATGAGGGCACGGTTGGCGTCGTCGTGCTCCAGGAAGGGGATCATCGCGGTCGCGACGGACACCATCTGGCGCGGGGAGACGTCCATGTAGTCGACGTCGCCGCCGGCGATGTAGTCGATCTCGCCGCCACGACGGCGGACCAGGACGCGGTTCTCGGTGAAGCGCATGTCCTCGGACAGGGCCGCGTTGGCCTGCGCGATGACGAAGCGGTCTTCCTCGTCGGCCGTCAGGTAGTCGACTTCGTCGGTGACGACACCGTCGATGACCTTGCGGTACGGGGTCTCGACGAAACCGAACGCGTTGACGCGGCCGTAGGACGCGAGCGAGCCGATCAGACCGATGTTCGGGCCTTCGGGGGTCTCGATCGGGCACATGCGGCCGTAGTGCGACGGGTGGACGTCACGGACCTCGAAGCCGGCCCGCTCACGGGACAGACCGCCGGGGCCCAGCGCCGACAGGCGGCGCTTGTGGGTCAGGCCCGAGAGCGGGTTGTTCTGGTCCATGAACTGCGACAGCTGGCTGGTGCCGAAGAACTCCTTGATGGAGGCGACGACCGGCCGGATGTTGATCAGGGTCTGCGGCGTGATCGCCTCGACGTCCTGGGTGGTCATGCGCTCGCGCACGACGCGCTCCATACGAGCCAGACCCGTGCGGACCTGGTTCTGGATGAGCTCGCCGACGTTGCGCAGACGACGGTTGCCGAAGTGGTCGATGTCGTCGGTCTCGACGACGATCGAACGGCCGGACTCGCCGATCGTCTCGGTCTCGCCGGCGTGCAGCTTGACCAGGTACTTGATCGTGGCGATGACGTCGTCGGTGGTGAGCACACCGGCGTCGAGCGGCTCGTCGGCGCCGAGCTTCTTGTTCACCTTGTAGCGGCCGACCTTGGCGAGGTCGTAGCGCTTGGGGTTGAAGTAGAGGTTCTCGAGCAGCGTCTGAGCGGCCTCACGGGTCGGCGGCTCGCCCGGGCGCAGCTTGCGGTAGATGTCGAGCAGCGCGTCGTCCTGACCCTGGGTGTGGTCCTTCTCCAGGGTGGCGCGCATGGACTCGTACTCGCCGAACTCCTCGAGGATCTGCTCGGTGGTCCAGCCGAGAGCCTTCAGGAGGACGGTGACGGACTGCTTGCGCTTGCGGTCGATGCGGACGCCGACCATGTCGCGCTTGTCGATCTCCATCTCCAGCCAGGCACCCCGGGACGGGATGATCTTGGCGGAGAAGATGTCCTTGTCGGACGTCTTGTCGATGGAGGAGTCGAAGTAGACACCGGGGGAACGGACGAGCTGCGACACCACGACACGCTCGGTGCCGTTGATGACGAAGGTGCCCTTGTTGGTCATGAGCGGGAAGTCGCCCATGAAGACCGTCTGAGACTTGATCTCTCCGGTCTCGTTGTTCGTGAACTCGGCCGTGACGAACAGCGGAGCCGCGTACGTGAAGTCGCGCTCCTTGCACTCGTCGACGGAGTTCTTCGCCGGCTCGAAACGGTGGTCGCGGAAGGTCAGCGACATCGACCCGGAGAAGTCCTCGATCGGCGAGATCTCCTCGAAGATCTCTTCCAGACCGGACTTGGTGGGGACGTCCTGTCCACTCTCAAGCGCCGACTCGACGCGAGACTTCCAGGCGGCATTGCCGAGCAGCCAGTCAAAGCTCTCGGTCTGCAGCGCCAGGAGGTTCGGAACCTCGAGGGGCTCCTTGATCTTTGCAAAGGAGATGCGCAGCGGGGCGGTGCTGGCACCGTTGTTCGTATTGGTCGAGGCGTTGCGCGAGGCGGCCAAGAGGGGGTCCTTCCGAGGGCTCGGACTCACTACGCGCGTACCGGTCCCAGCAGACACAGAAGACGAGGCCCCCCGATTCCGGCCAAAACACCAGGTCAGGGTGGATCAATCAAGTGTGCTCAAGCGTGGGCATGTCCCTGGCGACGGGCAGGGGACAGCTAACAGGCAGCGCAAAGGGTCAGTGTAGCCACTTGGCTCACTGATGTCCAGACCGCGTTTCCGGAAACCGGCAACAGGCCTTCCCCATGTCGTTCAACCCTGCGTCCAACGCTGCGGCTCTCGTGTACAGAGCGCGTAACAGTACTGCCCTCTTCGTAGTCGATCCATGCCTCGGATCCCGGATCGAGGCGGGCCGACCTCCCGACGGGTCTGAGAATTGCGCGCCGCGACCCGTTCGTCAAGGCCCCCTGCTCCGAGCGGATCATCTCCGGACCCTGCGTCGGGGCAACGATGATCACCCTACTCCCCAACGAGACCA
The DNA here is from genome assembly GCF_044748225.1 of Streptomyces sp. NPDC090021. Lineage (NCBI taxonomy): Bacteria > Bacillati > Actinomycetota > Actinomycetes > Kitasatosporales > Streptomycetaceae > Streptomyces > Streptomyces sp. NPDC090021. The sequence goes on from NZ_JBIVFO010000011.1 coordinate 7,886, forward strand.
GGGCAAGTCAGGCACTGCGAATACGCCAAAGGGCGACCACCCTTACGGGTGATCGCCCCTTGGAGAGGCCGTCAGGCGGCCTCAGAGGTGTTACTTGACCTCGACGGAGGCACCGGCACCCTTGAGGGCCTCGGCGGCCTTGTCAGCGGCCTCCTTGTTGACCTTCTCGAGGACGGGCTTCGGCGCACCGTCGACGAGGTCCTTGGCCTCCTTCAGGCCCAGGGAGGTCAGCTCACGCACGACCTTGATGACCTGGATCTTCTTGTCGCCGGCGCCCGCGAGGATGACGTCGAACTCGTCCTTCTCCTCGGCGACCTCGGCGGCCGGGCCACCCTGGGCCGGACCGGCAACGGCGACGGCCGCGGCGGCGGTGACGTCGAACTTCTCCTCGAAGGCCTTCACGAACTCGGAGAGCTCGATGAGGGTCATCTCCTCGAACTGGGCGAGGAGGTCGTCCTGAGAGAGCTTCGCCATGATGGGCGATCCTTCCACTAATTCGGCAGGTGCCGATGTGTCTATAGAGGCGGGCGTAACGGCCCGCTACGACCCGCGCACTAGGCGGCGCGGATCAATGCGCGAGCCGAATTACTCGGCACCGCCCTGCTCGGCGAGCTTGACGCGAAGCGCTTCCGCGGTGCGGACGAACTTCGACGGCAGCGCCTGGAAGAGCGAGGCAGCCTGGGACTGCTTGCCCTTGAACGCGCCGGCCAGCTTGCTGAGCAGAACCTCGCGGGACTCGAGGTCCGCAAGCTTCTTGATGTCGTCGGCGGAGAGAGCCTTACCGTCAAGGACACCGGCCTTGATGATGAGGTTCGGGTTCTCCTTGGCGAAGTCACGCAGAGCCTTCGCCGACTCCACCGGGTCACCGGTGATGAAGGCGACCGCGGTCGGACCAGCGAAGTGCTCGTCCAGCGCGGTGATCCCGGCCTGGTTGGCCGCGATCTTGGTCAGCGTGTTCTTCACCACGGCGTACTGGGCGTTCTCACCGAGGGAGCGACGCAGCGTCTTGAGCTGCGCGACGGTGAGACCCCGGTACTCGGTCAGCACGGCGGCGTTCGAGCTCTGGAACGCGTCCGTGAGCTCGGCCACCGATGCAGCCTTGTTGGGCGTCGGCATGGTGCGTTCGCCTCCTTCCGGGTGATGAGGACCGCTCAGAAGGGGCTGACATACAAAACGCCCCGGCGCAGGCGCCAGGGCGTAGCTCGACCGGAACGAATCCGGGAACATTCCACAGTCACCTGCGCGGGTCGTCCGCAGTAAGCGGATCCTTCGGCCACCGCACCCTGTCGGGCACAGCAACGACCAGCGGTCTTTGGCTTCCGGGGAAGACTACGTGAAGGGTTCCGGTCGAGGCAAATCGGTCAGCTGCGCAGCCCCGGGAACCCTGCGTCGCGGAGCGTCTTGTCGGCCTTCTCCAGGTCCTTGTCGGCCTGTTCCATGTCCTTGTCGGCCTGGGCGAGGTCGGCGTCGACGCCCTTCATGACGTCGTCGAAGGCGACGACCTGGTCGGCCGGCGGGGGCTCGACGGGGGCCGGCTTGCCGAAGCCGGAGAACTTCCCCGAGGTCTTCGTCGTGCCCTTGTCGTCCGTGCTTGAGCTGTCGACACGGACCGGGTAACCGTCGGCGCCGATCCACAGGTCCACCTCGAAGGCGGTGATGTGCTTCACGGCCTCGTGGAGGTACTGGCGGTTCTTCTCCTCCATGACCTTGGTGGACTCGTCCGCCCGGAGCAGGTCCGCGCCCGTGAGGCTGCCCTTGTAGTGCTGGGCGTCGACGCCGTCGGTCTTCTCGGCCCCGACGTACGTGAGCTTCTCCTGGCCGAGCAGCATCGCCAGGAACTCCGCGGGGTCCTGGTTCAGCCGGACCCCCGGCTTGCCGTCCTTGGACAGGTCCATCTGCATCCAGATCTTGCCCTTGAGGGGCTGGTCCAGCCGGCTGTAGACGGTGTCGCCCATCATGATCGAGCGGGTGTCGGGCTTGCCCTCGCCCCGGTCCCCCAGGACCACGTCCTGGGCGGACGGGTACCAGGCCTTCGTGCCGGTCTCCCGCACGGTCTTGCCGTCGCTCCCGGTGGTGACCGTCTCCGTCGTGGCGGACTTGGCGGCCACCGTCTTCAGGTAGGACGCCTTCACCGCCGCCACGGGGTCGTGCGCCGTCTCCTCGGCCCCGCCCCCGCAGGCCGCGAGTCCCCCCACGAGAAGCCCGCCCCCGGCGATCGCGACCGCGCCCCGGATCCGGATCCGGACAGCCTTGTTCATCTGTTCTCCCCCTGCATGGTTCTGTGTGCCGACCTGTGCGTCGGCGAAAGGCGCGGGGAGGTCGGAAAGCCCCCGCGCCGTCTGTTCAGCGCCCCCGGCGCCGTCCCCGTGGTTCCGCGCGCCCGCACGGCGGCGGGCGGCCGGGGGATGTGCCGGACGGCACGGAAAACGGGCCCCTCGCCGCCCGGGAAGGGGGCGAGGGGCCCGTTCAGTCACTCGGCGAGCCCTGGGGCTCGGCCGGGTCAGACCGCGGCCGGGTCTTCCTCGACGAGGAGGTTCCGGGTGCGGTTCGGGTCCAGCTGGATGCCGGGGCCCATGGTGGTGCTGAGGGCGGCCTTCTTCAGGTAACGGCCCTTGGCGGCGGACGGCTTCAGACGAAGGATCTCGTCCAGGGCCGCGCCGTAGTTCTCGACGAGCTGCTCATCGGAGAAGGAGACCTTGCCGATGATGAAGTGCAGGTTCGAGTGCTTGTCGACGCGGAACTCGATCTTGCCACCCTTGATCTCGGTGACAGCCTTCGCGACGTCCATCGTCACGGTGCCGGTCTTCGGGTTCGGCATGAGACCACGGGGACCGAGCACGCGGCCGAGGCGGCCGACCTTGCCCATGAGGTCCGGGGTGGACACAACGGCGTCGAACTCGTTCAGGCGGTTGCCCTTGGCGATCTCGTTGATCAGCTCGTCGTCGCCGACGATGTCGGCGCCGGCGGCTTCCGCGGCCGCAGCACGGTCACCGGTCGCGAAGACCAGGACCCGGGCGGTCTTGCCGGTGCCGTGCGGGAGGTTCACGGTGCCGCGGACCATCTGGTCGGCCTTGCGCGGGTCGACACCCAGGCGGAAGGCGACCTCGACGGTGCTGTCGAACTTGGTCGAGGAGATCTCCTTGGCGAGACGGACGGCCTCGAGCGGGGCGTACTGCTTCTCCCGGTCGACCTTGGCGTCCGCAGCGCGGAGAGTCTTGCTGCGCTTCACTTCAGCTCCTGTATTTCGGATTCAGGCATGGAGTCGTGGTGCGGACCAGCGCTTGGCCCTACCACTGGTGGTGCTGGGGGTGGCTGGATCAGCCCTCGACCGTGACGCCCATCGAGCGCGCGGTGCCGGAAATGATCTTCACGGCGGCGTCGATGTCGTTGGCGTTCAGGTCGGGCATCTTCAGCTCGGCGATCTCGCGGACCTGGGCGGCCGTGAGCTTGGCGACCTTGGTCTTGTGGGGCTCGCCGGAGCCCTTCTCGATGCCCGCGTGCTTCAGGATGAGGCGCGCAGCCGGCGGCGTCTTGGTGATGAAGGTGAAGGTGCGGTCCTCGTAGACCGTGATCTCCACCGGCACGACCATGCCACGCTGCGACTCGGTCGCGGCGTTGTAGGCCTTGCAGAACTCCATGATGTTGACGCCGTGCTGACCGAGCGCGGGGCCGACCGGCGGAGCCGGGTTGGCCGCGCCGGCCTTGATCTGGAGCTTGATAAGCCCCGTGACCTTCTTCTTCTTGGGAGGCATTGCTCTCTCCGGGTCCTAGTGAGAGTTTTCAGCCGCCGATCCGGTCATCCGGATGGAGGCATACCGCACCACGATAACGGGTATCGGTGCGGGGCTAAAAACCGAGCAGGTCAGACCGCCCTCTGGGGGCGGTCTGACCTGTCCGGAAGCTGTGGCTCAGAAGCCGTGGTCCACGCGGGGTGGATCAGTTCTTCTGGATCTGGTCGAAGCTGAGCTCGACCGGGGTCTCGCGGCCGAAGATCTCGACGAGGCCCTTGACCTTCTTCGAGTCGGGGTTGATCTCGTTGATGGTCGCCTGCAGCGTGGCGAACGGACCGTCGGTGACGGTGACCGAGTCGCCGACCTCGAAGTCCAGGACCTCGATGGTGCGCTTGACGGCGGGCGCGGGCAGGCCGGCCTCTTCCGCGGCGGCCTTGGCGGCCTTCTCCTGCGCCTCCGGGGCGAGCATCTTGACGATCTCGTCCAGGGTCAGCGGGTACGGGTCGTAGGCGTTGCCGACGAAGCCGGTGACACCAGGCGTGTTGCGGACGACGCCCCAGGACTCGTTCGTCAGATCCATGCGGACGAGGACGTAGCCGGGCAGCTTGTTCTGCCGGACGTTCTTGCGCTCGCCGTTCTTGATCTGGACGATCTCTTCCTCGGGCACCTCGGCCTGGTAGATGAACTCCTCGACGTTCAGCGAGACGGCGCGCTGCTCCAGGTTGGCCTTCACACGCTTCTCGTAGCCGGCGTAGGTGTGGATCACGTACCACTCACCGGGCAGGACGCGCAGCTCGTCGCGCAGGGCCTGGATCGGGTCGACCGGCTCGGCGGGCTCGGCCTCGACGGCCTCCTCCGCGGTCTCGGCGTCACCGGCGGCCTCTTCGGCCTCGGTGGCGGCCTCGGCCTCGTCCGCCTCGTCGCCGGAGACGTGCAGCGCGGCCTCCTCGGCGGCGTCACCCGCCTCGACGTCGGCGAGCTCGGCCTCGTCGGGGTCCACAGCGTCTGCCGCCTCGACGATGTCGAGCTCGTCCTCGACGGACTCGACGGAGTCGTGGCTCGCGTTCAGGTTCGGGTCAGACACGGTGGCTGCTTCTTCCTGGAAAAAAGGTGGTGGAACATGCGAAAAGGGGCGGCACCCATCAAGGCGCCGCCCTCCGCGGGGATCAGCCGAAGACGAACTTGATGGCTTCCTGGAACCCATAGTCAATCACGGTCACCAGAGCGATCATGATGACCACGAAGACAATCACCACGGTGGTGTACGTCGTGAGCTGATTGCGAGTGGGCCAGACAACCTTGCGGAGTTCCGCGACGATCTGGCGGTAGAACAGCGCGAGACGGCCCAGAGGACCCTTCTTACCGCGCTTGCCGCCCTTGCGGGCCTTCTTCTCGCGCGTCTCGTCCTCGGCGTCAGGCTTGTCGATGGAGCCCAGGGCGTCCGTCACTTCTCTCACCTGAATCCGGGTCGTGGCCGTACCGCGCCCGGTTGCGCCGCACGGCGTTGCATCTAAGTACGTACCTGCGCACACACGTCCGAGAGGAGTGTGGAGCAGGGCCGGAGGGACTCGAACCCCCAACCGCTGGTTTTGGAGACCAGTGCTCTACCAATTGAGCTACGACCCTTTGCGTCCCCCAACCTACCGCATCCGGGCGAGTGCACGGAGTGCTCACGCTTTGCAGCGGCTGGCGAGGTCCAACGACAGGTGAGTGTACGTGAACCGGGCCGTGACGTCGAACAGCACCCGGCCTGACATGCTCCGGCCCGCCTCCCGTCCGTTCACTGAAACGGTGTGCGGCGCTTCTGCGCGGTCTGGGACGATTGCCGGTATGACCTCTGCAACGCCTTCCTCCGAGCGCCGGGTGTCCGCCCGTATCGGCGCCATTTCCGAGTCCGCCACCCTCGCCGTGGACGCCAAGGCCAAGGCCCTCAAGGCCGCCGGACGCCCGGTGATCGGCTTCGGCGCGGGCGAGCCCGACTTCCCGACCCCGGACTACATCGTCGAGGCCGCGGTCGAGGCCTGCCGCAACCCCAAGTACCACCGCTACACGCCGGCCGGCGGTCTGCCCGAGCTGAAGGCCGCCATCGCCGCCAAGACGCTGCGCGACTCCGGCTACGAGGTCGAGGCGTCGCAGGTCCTGGTGACCAACGGCGGCAAGCAGGCGATCTACGAGGCCTTCGCGGCCGTCCTGGACCCGGGTGACGAGGTCATCGTCCCGGCCCCCTACTGGACCACCTACCCGGAGTCGATCCGTCTCGCCGGCGGTGTCCCGGTCGAGGTCGTCGCCGACGAGACCACCGGTTACCGGGTCTCCGTCGAGCAGCTGGAGGCCGCGCGCACCGAGCGCACCAAGGTCGTCCTGTTCGTCTCCCCCTCCAACCCGACCGGCGCGGTCTACAGCGAGGCCGACGCGAAGGCGATCGGCGAGTGGGCCGCCGAGCACGGCCTGTGGGTCCTCACGGACGAGATCTACGAGCACCTGGTCTACGGCGACGCGAAGTTCACCTCGCTGCCGGTCCTGGTCCCGGCCCTGCGCGACAAGTGCATCGTGGTCAACGGTGTCGCCAAGACCTACGCGATGACCGGCTGGCGCGTGGGCTGGGTCATCGCCCCGCAGGACGTCATCAAGGCGGCGACGAACCTGCAGTCGCACGCCACCTCCAACGTCTCCAACGTGGCCCAGGTCGCCGCGCTGGCCGCCGTCTCGGGGAACCTGGACGCGGTCGCCGAGATGCGCAAGGCCTTCGACCGCCGCCGCCAGACGATGGTGAAGATGCTGAACGAGATCGACGGCGTCCTCTGCCCGACCCCCGAGGGCGCGTTCTACGCGTACCCGTCGGTCAAGGAGCTCCTCGGCAAGGAGATCCGCGGCAAGCGCCCGCAGACCTCTGTCGAGCTGGCCGCCCTGATCCTGGACGAGGCCGAGGTCGCGGTCGTCCCCGGCGAGGCCTTCGGCACCCCCGGCTACCTGCGCCTCTCCTACGCCCTGGGCGACGAGGACCTGGTCGAGGGCGTGTCCCGCATCCAGAAGCTCCTGGCCGAGGCCAAGGCCTAGGCCTCAGGCGGCCCGCGGCACGAACCGGGCGGCGGCACCCTGCGGGGTGCCGCCGCCCAGGCGTTTCCGGGACCCGCCGGCTCACCCAGCCCCGCCGGGGTTCGAGGCGCGGGGTCCGGGGCGGAGCCCCGATCCTCCAGCCCCGCCGGCGTTTGAGGCGCGGGTCAGGGCAGGGCGCGGGAGGCCCCGCGCAGCGGCCTCCGCCACCGCTCCTCCGTTCGAGCAAGCCCCCGATCGGTAAAACCCCCTCCCGCCGGGCGCAGCGGTACGGCAGGATCACCAGATGGAGCACGTACGCGATCTCACGCTTCTGCCGAAGGCCCACCTCCACCTGCACTTCACGGGGTCGATGCGACCATCGACCCTGCTGGAGCTCGCCGACAAGTACGGCGTGCGGCTCCCCGACGCGCTGACCGCCGGCGAGCCGCCCAAGCTGCGCGCCACCGACGAACGCGGCTGGTTCCGCTTCCAGCGGCTCTACGACGCCGCCCGCTCCTGCCTGCGTGAGCCCGAGGACATCCGGCGGCTCGTCCGCGAGGCCGCGGAGGAGGACGTGCGGGACGGCAGCGGCTGGCTGGAGATCCAGGTGGATCCCACCTCCTACGCCCCGCTGCTGGGCGGGATGATCCCGGCCGTCGAGATCATCCTCGACGCCGTCGACGCGGCCTCCCGCGAGACCGGCCTCGGCATGCGGGTCCTGATCGCCGCCAACCGCATGAAGCACCCCCTCGACGCCCGCACCCTGGCCCGGCTCGCCGTGCGCTACGCCGACCGGGGCGTGGTCGGTTTCGGCCTGTCCAACGACGAGCGCCGGGGCATGGCCCGCGACTTCGACCGGGCCTTCGCCATCGCCCGTGACGGCGGCCTCCTGGCGGCCCCGCACGGCGGCGAGCTCACCGGCCCGGCCTCGGTCCGCGACTGCCTCGACGACCTGCACGCGGCCCGCATCGGGCACGGCGTGCGGGCCGCCGAGGACCCCCGGCTGCTGAAGCGGCTGGCCGACCGGCAGATCACCTGCGAGGTCTGTCCGGCGTCGAACGTCGCGCTGGGCGTGTACGAGCGCCCGGAGGACGTCCCGCTGCGCACGCTGTTCGAGGCCGGGGTGCCGATGGCGCTGGGCGCGGACGACCCGCTGCTGTTCGGGTCCCGGCTGGCGGCGCAGTACGAGATCGCCCGCCGCCACCACGGCTTCACGGACGCGGAGCTCGCCGAGCTGGCCCGTCAGTCGGTGCGCGGCAGCGCCGCGCCGGACGACGTGCAGGCCAAGCTGCTGGCCGGGATCGACCACTGGCTCACCGGGTGAGCCGCAGGTCCCCCTCGTAGCAGTCGGCGCGCACCCGGCGGCCGTCGGGGAAGCCGATCTCCAGGTGGGTGCGGCCCTGTTCGGGCAGGGCGAACTCGGCGACGGAGGAGACGGTCTCGCCGAGGTGCCGCAGGAAGGGGTGGTCGCCGAGGTCCTCGCCGACCTCGATGCGGCCCCACTCCCCCATGTCGTAGGGCGCGTGGGGCGGGGCGGACTCCACGATGAGGCACTGGTCGGAGCCCGTGGTGATCCGGATGGAGTCGCCGACGCTGTCGATCAGCCAGACGTCGAGGGGGGACTCGGAGCGTTCGCCGTCACTGACGTGCCAGGACGCGACGACCCTGCTGAGCGTGCGACCCACGAGCCGAGTGGGGTCCGTACCGGCCCCGTGTCGGGGACAGAGCATGGGCGGCGGGGGCTCCTCAGATGCTGACGCCGACCGTCACCGGCTCGTTGACGAGGGTGACGCCGAAGGCCGCGTGGACGCCCGCGACGACCTCGCGGGCCAGGGTGAGGAGGTCCTCGGTGGTGGCCTCGCCGCGGTTGGTGAGGGCGAGGGTGTGCTTGGTGGAGATGCGTGCGGGGCCGGTGCCGTAGCCCTTGGTGAAGCCGGCCCTGTCGATGAGCCAGGCCGCGCTGGTCTTCGTACGGCCCTCGCCGGCGGGGTACGCGGGCGGGGCGGTGTCGGGGCCGAGACGGTCCTGGACGCGGCCGAGGAAGGCGGCGTAGGCCTCGTCGGTCAGGATCGGGTTGTGGAAGAAGGAGCCGGCCGACCAGGTGTCGTGGTCGGCGGGGTCGAGGACCATGCCCTTGCCGGCCCGCAGCCGCAGCACGGTCTCGCGGGCGGTGGCGGCGGGGACGCGGTCGCCGGCCCCGACGCCGAGGGCGCGGGCGGTCTCGGGGTACTTGATCGGCGCCGAGAGCCCGCCGGCGTCCTCCAGGGCGAAGCGCACGCGCAGGACGACGTAGCGGTCGGGCTGGTCCTTGAACGTGCTGTTGCGGTACCGGAAGGCGCACTCGGCGGCGGTCAGGGTGACCGTTTCGCCGGTGGTGCGGTCGTAGGCGACGACCTCGGTGATGGTGTCGCAGACCTCCTGGCCGTACGCGCCGACGTTCTGGATCGGGGTGGCGCCGGCGGAGCCGGGGATGCCGGCGAGGCATTCGATGCCGGCGAGGCCGGCCTCGACGGTGCGGGCGACGGCGTCGCTCCAGTTCTCGCCCGCGGCGAGTTCCAGCCGGGTGCCGTCCAGGTCGAAGCCGGTGGTGGCGATGCGCAGGGCGGTGCCGTCGAAGCCCCGGTCGCCGATGACCAGGTTGCTGCCGCCGCCGATGATCAGGAGCGGGGTGCCGCTCTCGTCCGCGTCGCGGACGGCGGCGATCACCTCGGCGTCGGTGGTCGCGGTGACCAGGCGGGCGGCGGGACCACCGAGACGGAAGGTGGTCAGCGGGGCGAGGGGGGCGTCGTGGAGTTCCTGCACGTGGACAAGAGTACGGTCCGTGCCCCTCGCATCCCTGCGGGGCCACGGACCGTACTCGCTCGTCCCCCGGACCGGCCGTGTCAGCGGTCCGCCTGCTGTTCGGCGAGGCGGCGCTCGGCCTCGTCCCAGCCGAGGGGCAGCGCGGTGGCCGGCACGGTCCACTCGGTGAAGACGGATTCCTTCATGTACGCGGCGGCGGCGCGGGCACTGGAGCGGTGGGGCTCGCTGCGGGCGAAGCGGTACAGCGCGTCCCGGTCCTCCCATGCGGAGAGGGTGAGGAAGGTGCGGCGCAGGACGCGGGCCCGGAGGGCGACGCCGTGGGCGCCGGGGGCCTTGCGCATCTGGCGGATGATGCCGGGCGACTTGAGGAAGAACCGGACGGCGGCGGTGAGGGTGGCGGTCTCGAAGCGGGAGGCCATGACGTGGACCTCGGAGCCGGGTGCGGCCGGGGTGGGTGTGGACCAGGGGATGTCGGGCATGACGTGCTCTCCTTCCGTGGCGCGGCTGTGGGCGCCGCATGGCGAAACCTGATCGGGCGTGCGGGCCCGCGTTCACGTGGTCAGCCGACGGCCGGGACCTTGTCCGCGACTCCGGCGGCTGCCGCGACGGGTACGGGGGTGGGCGCGTCCTTGGCCCGGCGGGGCACCAGGAGGGCCAGCGCGGCGGCGAGGGCGACCGCTGCGGCGCCGATCCACAGGGCGGGGACGGTGCCGTCGGTGAAGGCCTGCGGGGATTCGTAGCCGCCCCGGGCGGAGAAGACCGAGGCCAGGACGGCGACGCCGAGGGCTCCGCCGACCTCGCGCAGGGCGTTGTTCGTGCCGGAGGCCTTGCCCTGGTCGGCGGGGCGCACGGTGGACATCAGGACGTTGGCCGCCGGGGCGAAGTAGAGGGCCATGCCGATCCCGCTGAGGATCAGCGGCGGCAGCTGCGCGGCGTAGGAGACGTCCGCGCTCAGGATCGCGGCGAACCAGCCGAGGCCGAGTGCCTGGAACGCCAGGCCGGCGGCGACCACGGGGCGGCCGCCGACGCGGTCGGAGAGGATCCCGGCCAGCGGGGCCACGAGCATCGGCATGCCGGTCCAGGGGAGCATGCGCAGGCCGGCTTCGGTGGGCGAGTAGCCGGCGACGCCCTGGAGGAACTGGCTGAGCAGGAAGATCGAGCCGAACATGCCGAGGAACATCAGCAGGCCGGCCAGGTTGATCCCCAGGAAGCCGCGGTCGCGGAAGAGCCGCATGGGGAGCACGGGGTCGGCGTGGGTGAAGCCGTGGCGGACGAAGGCGGCGACGAGGGCGGTGCCGACGATCAGGCCGGTGAGGACGGCGGCGCTGGTCCAGCCCTCGGAGTTGGCGTTGACGAGGGCGTAGACGATGCCGAAGAGACCGCCGCTGATGAGCAGGGTGCCGGGGACGTCGAGGCGGGCGCCGGGGGCGGTGGACTCGGCGAGGCGCAGCCGGGCGAGCGGGATCAGGACCAGGCCGATGGGCACGTTAAGCCAGAAGATCCACTGCCAGGAGATGTGCTCGGTGAGGCTGCCGCCGATGAGGGGGCCGCTGGCGACGGCGAGGCCGGTGACGGCGCCGTAGATGCCGAGGGCCATGCCGCGGCGGGCGGCGGGGACGGCGGCGGTGAGCAGGGTGAGGGTGAGCGGCATCATGACGGCGGCTCCCACGCCCTGCACGGCGCGGGCGGCGATGAGTGCGTCGATCCCGGGCGAGAGGGCGGCCGCGGCGGAGGCCCCGGTGAAGACGGCGAGGCCGGCGATGAACAGCCGGCGGCGGCCGAAGCGGTCACCGAGGGCGGCGCCGAACATGAGGAGGACGGCGAAGGTGAGCGTGTAGGCGTTCACCGTCCATTCCAGGTCCTCCAGCCCGCCGCCGAGGTCCGCGCGGATGGCGGGGAGGGCGGTGGTCACGACCAGGTTGTCGAGGGCGGCCATGAAGCTGGCCACGCCGGTGAGGACGAGCGCCCAGACGGCGGGCCCGCGGAGCTTGGTGTCGGCGTCCTGTGTGTGCACGGTTCCCCCTGCGAGTGGTTAGTTATTGCTGACTAACTTTGCTGCCCATGCGGATGCGCGCACGGTCGCGCGCATCCGTCACTCCTCCGGGTGGCCGGTGGTGCGGATCGACGGGTAGAACCCCTCCCACACCCGGTGCCCGGGCGGGAACCCCATCGCGGCCAGCGTGTTGATCAGCATTCCGTAGGCCATGAAGGTCGTCGTCTCCCGCGGGTCCGCACCCAGCGGCAGGTGGACGGTGTCCCAGAGCTGCATCCAGCCCTGGCGGACCAGCTCGCCCAGCTCATGATCACCGGCCGCCTCCGCGGCGGCGACGGTGACGTACATCTGGAGCTGCATCTGGAGCTTGTCGGGATCCTCCGTGATCAGCCGGGTGTAGGCGTGGGCCATGGCGCGCTCGGCCTCTTCGCCGCTCAGTCCCTCGACGGCGGCGGCGAACACCTCGCGCGTGTCCCGCAGGCAGCGCTCCGACGCCGCCAGGAAGATCGCCTGCTTGTTGGGGAAGAGCCGGAAGAGGTACGGCTGCGAGACGCCCACCCGCTTGGCGATCGCCTCGGTGGAGGTCCCGTAGTACCCGCCCCGGGCGAACTCGTGCATCGCCGCCCGGATGACGCTCTCGCGCCGCTCCTCTGCGCTCATCCTTGCCATGCCACGAAGTTAGTACTCAATCACTAACTTCGTCAAGGGGTGGCGCAGGCCACTCCCGGGCGTCGAGGGGCGGGCGTCGAGGGGGCGGGGGCCGGCGTCGAGGGGGCAGGGGGCCGGTGTCGAGGGGGCGGGCGGCCCGCCCCCTCGTCCCCGCAGCTGTCGGCCGTACTCAGGCCAGCGCGACCACCGCGCGGGACATGCCGAGGACCTTCTGGCCCGCGCTCATGGCCGTCAGGTCGACCCGTACGCGGTTGTCGTCCAGCTTCGCCGCGACCTTGGCGGTGACCTCGATCAGCCCGCCCCGGCCGTCGTCGGGGACGACGACGGGCTTGGTGAAGCGCACGCCGTACTCGACCACGGCGCCCGGGTCGCCGACCCAGTCGGTGACCACGCGGATCGCCTCGGCCATGGTGAACATGCCGTGCGCGATCACGTCCGGCAGCCCGACCTCCTTGGCGAACTTCTCGTTCCAGTGGATCGGGTTGAAGTCGCCCGAGGCACCGGCGTACTGGACGAGCGTGGCGCGCGTCACCGGGAAGGACGCCGCGGGCAGCTCCGTGCCGACCGCGACGTCGGCGTACTTGATCTGCGCTGCCATGTCAGGCCTCCTCGGGGGCGCGGGAGACGAGCTTCGTCCAGGCCGTCACCACGTGCTCGCCGGTCTCGTCGTGGACCTCGCCGCGGATGTCGATGATGTCGTTGCCCGCGAGCGACTTCACGGCCTCGATGGTGGAGGTCACCGACAGGCGGTCACCGGCACGCACGGGGCGGGAGTACGCGAACTTCTGGTCGCCGTGCACGACGCGGCTGTAGTCCAGCCCCAGCTGCGGGTCCGCGACGACCTGGCCGGCCGCCTTGAAAGTGATCGCGAACACGAAAGTCGGCGGAGCGATCACATCGGAGTGGCCATGGGCCTTGGCCGCCTCGGGGTCGATGTAGACGGGATTGGCGTCACCCACCGCGACCGCGAATTCGCGGATCTTCTCCCGGCCGACCTCGTACGGATCGGTGGGCGGGTAGCTCCGCCCCACGAAGGACTGGTCGAGAGCCATGACTCACTACCTCCTGTTGAAGGGACACGAAACACACAGGGACAAAGACGGGAACGGGCACGGAAACGACACAAGGCCGCCCCCCAATGAAGGGGACGACCTCATGACGGTGCCTGTATTCGAGACTTCGCTGGAGTCAGCGGGTCTCGCGGTGCGCGGTGTGCGAGTTGCAGCGCGGGCAGTGCTTCTTCATCTCCATGCGGTCCGGGTTGTTACGCCGGTTCTTCTTGGTGATGTAGTTCCGCTCCTTGCACTCCACGCAGGCCAGCGTGATCTTCGGGCGGACGTCGGTGGCAGCCACGTGAGTGCTCCTTGACGGACTATGGGACGGATGAACGCATAAAAGAGTAGCCGATCGGGAGACCGACCCCGCAATCGGCTACTGTGGGTAGCGGCGACCGGACTTGAACCGGTGACACAGCGATTATGAGCCGCTTGCTCTACCGACTGAGCTACGCCGCTTTGATGTGATCAGCTCCCCACCCGAGGGTGGGGAACCTCTCTCACCAGAGCCCCAATGCGGAATCGAACCGCAGACCTTCTCCTTACCATGGAGACGCTCTACCGACTGAGCTATTGGGGCGAGCGATGAAGACATTACACGGTTGCCCGCCGATCGCCCAAATCCTTTGCGGGAACAGGGCTCGGAGGGGGTTCGGCAGCCTCTCTCGATCAACTCGCAGGCCACTCCCGCCCCACTTCTCCTGCCGTTTGTGCGCGGGCTCACACCCGACGGGCCGCCCTCCGCCCCCGGTGCGGGGCGCACGGGTGCGCGGCGGCACGGGGGCCCGGGAGCGCCGAGGCGCGGGAGTGCCGAAGCGCGGGAGTGCCGAAGCGCGGGAGTGCCGAAGCGCGGGAGTGCCGAAGCCCGGGAGTGCCGAAGCCCGGGAGCACGGCGGCACGGGGCCACGGCGGCACGGGGCCACGGCTGCACGGCGGCACGGCGGCGCCGAGGGCTCGGGGGGGCTCGGGGGCAGGGGAGCGCGGGGGCGCGGGGGCACCACACCGGTACGACTATTGCCCTCTTCCGTGAAGCGGAGTGCGCCGCACCCTAGGCTCTGAGCACGCTGCGTGATCTTGGGCGCGGGCCGCAGGCCGCGGCCACGGCCCCGGGGACCGCCCGAGCCACCGCAGGAGCGCGATGTCCGACAGCCAGCCGCAGCAGCCGCCCCACTCCCCCCGCAGCGGCAACGGCGGCGGCCACGGCAACGCGGCCGCCGCCGACGCGACCAGCCTGCTCCTCGCCGGGGCCCGCCTCACGGACGGCCGCACCGTCGACGTCCGCCTCGGTGCGGGCCGGATCCAGGCCGTCGGCACCACGGGGAGCCTCTCCTCCCCCGTGCTGTCCCGGGTGGACCTCAGCGGCTACCTGCTGCTCCCCGCCCCCGCCGAGCCGCACGCCCACGGGGACACCGCGCTGACCGCCGACGGCGACGGGCCCGTCTCGTACGCGCCCGACGAGGTGCAGCGCCGCGCCACCGAGGCGGCCCTGCTCCAGCTCGGCCACGGCGCGACCGCCCTGCGCTCCCACGTGCGCATCGGCGACGTGCACGGTCTCGGCCCCATGGAGGCCGTGCTCCAGGCCCGGCGCTCGCTGCGCGGGCTCGCCGACCTGACCGCGGTGGCCGTCCCCCGGCTGCTGACCGGGGTGGCGGGGGCCGACGGGCTCGCCATGCTGCGGGACGCGGTCAAGATGGGCGCCTCGGTGATCGGCGGCTGCCCGGACCTGGACCCCGACCCGACCGGCTTCCTCGAAGCCGTCCTGGGGCTCGCCGACGAACACGGCTGCGCCGTGGACCTGCACACCGACGGTGACGACCCGGCCCGCCTCGCCCGGCTCGCGGCGATGGCGGGCGGGCTGCGCCCCGGGGTGACCATCGGCCCGTGCGGCGGCCTGTCCCGGCTCCCGCTGGACGCGGCCGCCCGCGCCGCCGACCAGCTGGCCGCGGCCGGCGTACGGGTGACCTGCCTGCCGCAGGGCGACTGCGCGGCTCTGGAACGCCGCGGCCTGCGCACCGCCCCCGTACGGCTGCTGCGGGCCGCGGGCGTACGGGTCGCAGCCGGCAGCGGGGCGCTGCGGGACGCCGGGAACCCGGTCGGCCGCGGCGACCCGCTGGAGGCCGCGTACCTGCTGGCCTCCCAGGGCGGGCTGCGTGCCGGCGAGGCCTACGAGTCCGTCAGCGCCTGTGCCCGCGAGGCCATGGGCCTGCCGGAGGTGCGGGTGGAGGCCGGGTTCCCCGCGGAGCTGCTCGCCGTGCGCGGCGAGCGGATCGCGGGCGTGCTGTCCCTCGCGTACAGCCGGATCGTGATCCACCGCGGCCGGGTGGTGGCCCGTACGAGTGCCGTACGGGAGTACTGCGACTCCGCCGTCGCGGTGGCCCTGGACCTGCCCCGGCAGGGCCGCACGGAGCCGGGCCCCTGAGCGGGTGTCTTCCCGGGCGGGGGCGCCCGGCTCGTCGTACCGTCAGGGCATGCGCATCGTCATCGCGGGTGGACACGGTCGGATCGCGCTGCGGCTGGAGCGCCTGCTCGCCGCGCGCGGGTACGAGGTCGCGGGCATCATCCGCGACCTCGAACAGGGCGACGACCTCAGGGAGGCGGGCGCCGAACCGGTGCTCTGCGACCTGGAGTCGGCCACGGTGGAGCACGTGGCGGGGATTCTGCAGGGCGCGGACGTGGCGGTGTTCGCGGCGGGCGCCGGCCCCGGCAGCGGTGCCGGGCGCAAGGACACGGTGGACCGGGGCGCGGCGGTGCTGTTCGCCGACGCGGCCGAACGGGCGCGTGTGCGCCGCTTCCTGATGGTCTCTTCGATGGGCGCGGACGCCCACCACGAGGGCGACGAGGTCTTCGACGTCTACCTGCGGGCGAAGGGCGAGGCCGACGACCACGTGCGGACCCGGCTGGGTCTGGAGTGGACGGTCCTGCGTCCCGGCTCGCTGCTCGACGACGCAGGGAAGGGGCAGGTCCGCCTGGAGGCGCGGACGGGCCGGGGGGCCGTGCCGCGCGACGACGTGGCGGCGGTGCTGGCCGAGCTGGTGGAGACGCCCGCGACGGCGGGTCTGACCCTGGAGCTGATCTCCGGCTCGACGCCGGTCGAGGTGGCCGTGAAGGACGTGGCGGGCAACTGACGGCCCGCGGGGAGCCGGCCCCGGGCCGGGCCGGCTCCCCGGCGGCGGCTCAGAACGCCGCGTCCACCTTGTCGTCGGAGCGCCCGACGGAGTCCTGCTGGTAACGGCTCTCGTACGCGTCGCGGATCCGCTCGATGCGTACGCTGCGGTCGTCGGCGTCCTTCTCCGGGTACAGCAGGACCACTTCGTAGGACGTCTCGCGGACGATCCTGCCGTTCTGGCCGCGCCACTGGCCGTACCCGTGGTGGAGGGTCAGTCCCTCGGGGAAGGCGGGGGTGATCTCCTGGTCCAGGAACCGCATGAACTCCCGCTCCGCGACCGGGCCCCCGCCGTCGGTCCGTTCGGTGCCGAAGTACAGCCGGGTCTCCCGGTAGGGCTCGCCCACGTCCGTGTGCAGGGCGGCTCCCATGAGAGCCGGAATCCCCGCCCCGAGCAGGGCCATGAGCACCCCGCCGCCGACCTTCCCCCGCGTGTCAGATGTCCATTTCACCCCCGGTGAACGACAGGAGGCCCCCGACGATGCGGCCGCCACCCGGCACACCCCGTGCAGGTGAACGAAAGAACCCCCGTCCACTGCGTTTCCGCAGATGAACGAGGGTTCCACTCGCGTGGCGGCGCCAGGATTCGAACCTGGGTAGGCTAAGCCGACGGATTTACAGTCCGCTCCCATTGGCCACTCGGGCACACCGCCATGGGATGTCGCCTTCGAGTACCGCTTGTCCGCGGTTCTCCCTGGCAACGACGTAAACGATACCTGATGACCGGGGGTGCTTCGCCACCGGATTGATCAGCGCCGCGGGTGGGTGTGGTGGCTAGGCTTTGCCGAGCGGTCCGGGCTCGTCCGGCCGCGCCCTCCGGGGTGATCGCAATCGACTTCAAGGAGCCACAGCACATGGCCGACTCCAGTTTCGACATCGTCTCGAAGGTCGAGCGGCAGGAGGTCGACAACGCCCTCAACCAGGCCGCCAAGGAGCTCTCGCAGCGCTACGACTTCAAGGGCACCGGCGCCACCATCGCCTGGTCCGGCGAGAAGATCCTGATGGAGGCGAACTCCGAGGAGCGCGTCAAGGCCGTCCTGGACGTCTTCGAGACCAAGCTGGTCAAGCGCGGGATCTCGCTCAAGGCACTGGACGCCGGTGAGCCGCAGCTGTCCGGCAAGGAATACAAGATCTTCGCCACGATCGAGGAGGGCATCTCCCAGGAGAACGCCAAGAAGGTCGCGAAGATCATCCGTGACGAGGGTCCGAAGGGCGTCAAGGCCCAGGTCCAGGGCGACGAGCTGCGCGTCAGCTCCAAGAGCCGCGACGACCTCCAGGCCGTCCAGGCCCTCCTCAAGGGCAAGGACCTGGACTTCGCGATCCAGTTCGTGAACTACCGCTGATCAGGGTCTCTGACCTGCGAAAACGCTTCTAGGCGAGCTTGGCAGGGCACAACGGGGGCACATCGCCGAGGACTGCCTCGACGGCTGCCCGCGTTGTGTCCTCGTCGTCCGGCCACAGGTGCGTGTACGTGTCGAGCGTGATCGACGGCTTGGCATGGCCGAGCCGCTTCTGCACCGTCTTGACGTTCTCGCGGTGCTTGATCAGCAGCGAGGCGTAGAAGTGACGCAGGCGTGAAGGTCGTCCCCCGCGCCCTCGCGTCTCCTTGGATCGCGGGACATGTCCGCACCGCGACCGGTCGCTGCGGCTTGCGCGCGCGGGAGCAGCTCAGCGAAGGTCGAGCAGCATCACGTCGTGTATGTCCGCGCCCGCCCAGGGGCGGGAGTCGCCGATCTTGCGGTACCCCCATGCCCGGTACGCGGCCACGGCCGCCTTGCTGTCTGGGTGGACGTTGAGCAGGACCCTCTCGGCCTCGGTGCCTTCGAGGAGGGCATCGTGCAGGCGGCGGGCGATGCCCTGCCTGCGCCATGCGGCACGCACGGCGAGTTCCATCAGGCCGAACGTCCGCCGACCGTCCTCGCGCCGCATCTCGTCGGGCACGGGCACAGTCAGTTGGTCCCACCAGCCCGTCTGCGGCCCGAGGGGGTAGCCGTACGCCATGCCGACGGCCTCGCCGTCCGAGGTGCTCGCCAGGGCGCCGCGGAAGGTGGCCTTGCGGGTCTGGGAACGGAAGCGGCGGAACGCTGCTGCGACGTCGGTCTCGGTCTCGTCGTAGGGCGGCTCGGCGAACGCCTCGGCGTAGACCAGGCGGAACGCTTCCTCGGCCCTGGCGGCGGCCGGCCCGTCGAGCTGCTCGACGCCGGCCTGTGCTGGCTGACTCATCCGGCGGCCCTCTCACACTGTTTCGTAGATACGTGCCACGCATTCGCGAGCGGTTGGGCTGTCGACTACCCCGGCCGCCCGCTGGAAATCGTGCACCTTGCCCAGCAGCCGGGGCGAGGCGATGCCTCCCCAGGTATCCAGCACGCCGCCCACCTCGGCGCACGCCTCGTCGACCTCCCCCGCAGCGAGGAGAACACCGGCGAGCTTGACGCGGTACGAGGCGCTGTTCCGGGCGAGCCCACCGCCAATGCCGCGCACGGCCGCCCGGAGGAACGGCACGGCGCGCTTGGGCTGATCTGCTCGTACGTACATGTCCGCCGTGGCGTAGTCGACCTCGAACGGACCCACGAACTTGGCCCAGTTGGGCACGTCCGTGTCGGCGTCCGCGCGCCCCTGGTAGCTGACGGCACGGGACAGGGCGCGGCGTGCGCCCGACAGGTCCCCAGCGTGCGTGGCGACGTTCGCGTCGCGGAGCGCGATCACGAGGTGCACCGTCGCACCCGCCCCTGCTTGGGTTGCGAGGCGGTAGGCGTTCTCGACGGCACTCGCAGCCTCCCAGGACCGGCTGGCCTTGACCGCGAGGAGTACGAGTGTCTCCAGCACGGAGACCTGTAGCAGCGGGGTGTCGACGAGCTGCGCCGCGGCGAGGGCTTCCATGCAGGCGGCGCGGCCCTCCGCGATGCGTCCGCCGTCATAGCCGTACCAGGCCCGATGCCCGTGCAGCTCGGCGAGCATCGTCTGTAGCTCACGACCCACACCGGCGGTGTACGAGGCGCCGCTCAGGGCTCGCGTGATCTCCGCCTCGATGCGCTCGGCCTGCGTGCTCGCCGGCACGCTGCCCGCGGTGTGGTCTGTCTGGTAGAGCCCGTCGAGGCGCTCCCTCAGCCGCCCGAGATCAGCCGTGCCGATGCGTGGGCCCGGCGCGGCGGGCAGCAGAGCAGCGGCGGCGAGGGCGCCCGCGTCTGCGACGAACGTTCTCCTCGTCACCATTCCAGCGTCGCTGATCGGTGCCGCAACCGTCACGCGATGACCGGGGACGTCGAACCCCATCTCGGCGAGGGGCATGCCGAACATGGCTTCAAGTACGGCTTGCTGGCCCGGATGCGGCAGGGGCGGGGGCGTCTCGCTCTCCCACCGTCGCAGTTGGCGGACGCTCACCGCGGCGGCTACGCCGAGGCGGGCGGACTCCTGCCGGAACGCCTTGACGAACGTCTCCTGGGTGTGGCCGGCAGCGCGCCGTAACCGCGCCAGCCCGCCTGACTCCTGTTCCGTCATGCGCTTCCCCCTCGCAGCTACGAATCGTGTACCCACCGTAGTGATCTGGCCCCGGACTTGGGCGCGGAAACGTCCGCCCAAACGTCCGGTGCCCGCTCGCCCATGACGCCCTCTCAAGCGGTGCACTGGTGACACACCGAACCACAACGCCCCTGAGCAACGGGAGTGCGCATGCCCATGACCATTCGTGTGTACGACGTCAACGGCCAGACGGGAGAGGTCGTCCACGAGCGTGCCGAGGTGGTCGTCGGGCCCGGGGTCCGGGACAGCCCGCCCATGAACTCCCTCGCCTTCCCGCCCTGCCAGTGCACCCGCTGCCGACCGAAGGACGAAGCCTGATGAGCGCGCCCCTCACCATCAGCTACACGGGACCGAGCCCGCTCGGCGAGGACGGATACCGGACCGGGCTGGAGTGGAACACCAACAGCCGAGCCCGCGCCCGAGCGGCCGAGGTCATCGCCGAACACCGGGCCGAGCGGACCGAGATCGTGCTCGACGCCCATCTGCGCTCCGAGTGGGCCGCGCACGCGGTACGCGCCCCCGGACTGCTCTCTGCCGTGCAGGAGACGATCGGCGAGGCGGTCGCCGTCGAGAACACCTTTCTGATGATCAAGTGGCCCGGCCGTGAGTTCCGCGTGCCCTGGCACCAGGACGGCACCAACCGACGGATGCAGCTCGACCCCGCCCGCTCGGTCGCGGCCTGGCTCGCCATCACCGATGCGACCACCGCCAACGGCTGCTTGCAGGTCATCCCCGGCTCACACGCCAGCGGCTACCTCGGCAACGACCGCGAGGCGAGCAGCGCCCGCCGAGGCAGAGCACTCGAAGTGCGGGGCATGCCCAACGGACCGCACGACCACGGCCTATGGCTGCCGCTTGATGCCGGGCAGGCCTGCCTGATGGACGTCCGGCTCCTGCACCGCTCGGACAGCAACACGACCGCCGGCGCCCGGATCGGCCTGAACATCCGCTACGTCGCTCCCGGTGCCATCCGGTCAAGCGGCCCCCACAGCCCCAGCCTGTACCCGTTGACCGGGTCGAGCTGGTGATCACGCACCACCTGCAAGGCACCATCGGCAACGAGAGGAGAACCACCGTGACCATCCTCGAAACCAGCGCTCCGCCGATCACCCGTGTCCGGGTGCTCACCGGCGAGGACGTCGACCCCGCCCGGCGCGGCAGCAAGAGCGTCGTGGCGTTCAGCGACTGCCGGTACTACTGCCCCGACGCCGCGACCGTCGAGCGGTGCATCGAGCACCTGCGCGCCAGCGACGAGCGGCTGCGCTCCCGCCCCAACGAGCAAATGCTCTGGGACTGGGAGTGCACGTACTTCGAGGCCGACCCGGACAACGAGAACGGCGGCGGGACGGTCCTGCTGGGCGTCGCCTGGTACGACCGCGCGTTCTTCGACGACCGTCGGGGCGCCTGGTTCGGCGCCATGCACACCCGCATCTACCGGGAGATCGGCGTCCCGTTCGAGAACGTGACCGTCGAGCACTGGCTCGCGCTCGCCGCGGCCGAGTGGAAGCCGGAAGCGGTCGCGGCGTAACCGTCAACCCTCCGACCGCCTCGCCCCTCGCCGGACCTGCACCACCGGCGGGGGGGTAAGGCACGAAGCCCCCGGAAAATCGCTGGCCCCGTGATGGGGCGGGCTGCCTATAATCACCGCAAGCGGGGTCGTAGCACAGAGGTAGTGCGCCTACACATCATGGAGGAGGACGCCGGTTCGAATCCGGCCGCCCCGCCCTTCACTCTTGAGCACCACGGTTCACCGGCCAGCCGTCGAGAAGGCCGGTAGAGCCGCATCCTGCCGCCGCAATCGTGAGGCTGCCAGCAACGCGCCGAGCGCCGTTCCAGTGACCATGACTCCGCCGGCGACGAAGGCCCCTCGCGGTGAGGCGTCCACCAGCAACGGCAGCACGAGCATTCCGGCCGTGCCGCCGGTCCGGATGACCGTCTGATCGACGGACATCAGGCGCAACCGTTCCGCCGGGGTGAACGTGCCGAGGTGCGCGCGCAGGGTGACGCTCGTAGCCGGGGTGACGATGCCCGTCAGCAGGGCGAGCAGGAGCAGCGCGGGCAGGTCGAGCACCAGGCCCATGCAGGCGGTCGCCGCGCCCTGTAGGGCCCACGCACCGCAGTAGACGGTCAGCCAGCCGCCCGAGCGCCGGTTGCTCGCGAGAGGGTTACCGAGCAGTGCCCCGACGCCCACGGCCGCCGTGACGAGTCCGTACACCGCGGCACCCGCCCCGTACCGGGTGGCGAGCAGGGCAGGCATACCGATGGCAGTCACTGCCGAGCAGAACAGCGCTACCCCGTGCAGGCCGATCGCCAGTCCGACCCGCGGGTGCTCGCGCAGCACCGGGCCCGCCGGGACGGACGACCGTGCCCTGCTACGAGGGCGCTCGGCAGTCTCGCCGGCCGAGGTCGCATAGCGGCGAGCCAGCCAGCGCAGCGCCACGGCGGACACGGCGAACGTCGCGCCGTTCAGGGCGAAGAGCTGCACCTCGGAGACAAAGAGCAGCAGCAGGCCGATGCTGGCCGGGCCCGCGATACGGGCGACGCGGCCCGTGAGGTCGAGGAGGCCCGTGATCTGCTGCACCCGCTCGGGCTCGACGAGATCGGGCACCAGGGCGCCGAGGTTGGGGTCGAACAGCGCCCCGAGCGTGCCGAGGAGCAGCACACCGGCGAGCAGCAGGGCGATGCCCCGCGCATCGGGCGACCACAGGAACGGCAGCGCGACCGCGACCGTCGCCCGCGCCCCGTCGACCCATGCGAGTGCCCGGTACGAGGAGAAGCGGGAGACGAGCCGTCGGCCCATGGTGCCGAGGGCGATGTACGGCAGCGACTCGGCCACCGCTACCAGACCCATGAGCGAGGCCGATCCGGTCGCGGCGTAGACGACCCACATGACCGCGAGTGCGTACAGCCGATCCCCGAGGACGGACAAACTCTGCGCCAGCCACAGGGCCAGCACGGGCCGCTGCCGCAGCAGCCCCAGGTACCCCAATGTACCCTCCCGGGCGTGCCGCATCTGACCGGGAGCACTGTCCCTGCCGAACCGCCGCCCACCTTAGGCCCATCCGACGCTCCGAGCCCGGTGATCCCGCAGACCTCGCACGAACGCAGGACGCGCGTGTCCCGGGGCACAGGCAGGGCACAAGAAGCGTGAAAACGCTGGGAAACGGCGGCAACTACTGAATGTAGTTTTCGCAGGTCAACCACCCTGCTTCTACGAAGGTCCATGTCAGAGACTCCGACGGGCAGTTCGTGAACTACCGCTGACGCGGACTCCGCGACCCGTCACCACGCCGGCCCGGCGGTCCTCACCGACCGCCGGGCCGCGGTGGTTGCGGGGTGCTTGAGGTGCGTGTGCCGGGCGCGTGCGGCGCGCGCGCTGCCGCGGGCCTCCGTGGGCACTTGGGGGGCGGTGAGTGCGCCCGGCACGGTGGATGGCATCACATCACCGCGTGGCAGGGGGTTCTCACATGCCTGGGGCCGGCACGTTTCGCGAAGACTTCGCGGCGTCCGTCGTCGTCGCACTGGTCGCCATCCCGCTGTGCGTGGGGGTGGCCGTCGCCTCCGGAGTGCAGGCCGAGCTGGGCATCGTCACCGGGGTGGTCGGGGGACTGGTCACCGGCTGGTTCCGCGGGAGCTCGCTGCAGGTGAGCGGGCCGGCCGCCGGGCTCACCGTGCTGGTCTACGAGGCGCTGCAGACGCACGGCGCGGCCGCCCTCGGGGTGCTGGTGCTGGCCGCCGGCGCACTGCAGCTGGGCATGGGGGTGCTGCGGCTCGGACGGTGGTTCCGGGCGATCTCCGTGGCCGTCGTGCACGGGATGCTGGCGGGCATCGGGCTCGTACTGATCTCCGGGCAGCTCTACGCCCTGGGCGACGCGGACGCTCCCGGGCAGACCCTGGCGAAGCTGGGCGGGGTGCACGGGCTCGCGGCCCGGGCCGACTGGGCCGCGGTACTGCTCGGGGTCGGGACCATCGCCGTCATGGTCGCCTGGCGCCGCGTGCCCGCCCGTCTGCGGCTGCTGCCGGGCGCCCTGGTCGGGGTGGCCGCCGCCGCCATCGTGGCCGGCCTGCTGCGGCTGCCCGTTGAGAAGGTGCGGGTGACGGGAGTCCTGGAGGCCGTTTCGCCGCCCGCCTGGGGCGAGTTCGGGATGCTGGCCTCCTTCGGCGCGGCCGGGACGGTGATCGCACTGGCACTGATCGCCTCCGCCGAGACCCTCTTCAGCGCGGCTGCCGTGGACCGGATGCACGACGGGCCCCGGACGGAGTACGACCGGGAACTGATCGCCCAGGGCGTGGGCAACAGCGTGTGCGGACTGCTCGGGGCACTCCCGATGACCGCGGTGATCGTCCGCAGCGCCGCCAACGTGGAGGCCGGGGCGCGCACCCGTGCGGCCCGGGTGCTGCACGGTGCCTGGCTGCTGCTCTTCGCCGTGGCCTTCCCGCAGGTGCTGGAGGCCGTGCCGCTGGCCGCCCTGGCCGGGGTGCTCCTCTACGCGGGATGGAAGCTGCTGCCGGTCAGGGCGGTGGCCTCGCTGTGGCGCACGCACCGGGGCGAGGCGGTGGTGCTGGTCACCACGGCCTGCGCGATCGTCGTCACCAACCTGTTCGAGGGGGTGCTGATCGGGCTGGGGCTGGCCATCGCCAAGGCGGCCTGGGAGACCTCCCACGTGCACATCGAGGAGGTGTGGGAGGACGAGGAGCTGTGCGTGCGGGTCATGGGGAACGCCAGCTTCCTGCGGTTGCCCAAACTGCTCGACGCACTGGACGCGCTACCGCACGGCCGGCCGGTACGCCTCGATCTGAGCGGTCTGCGCCACCTCGACCACGCCTGCCTGACGGCCCTGGAGGGATGGGAGCGCACCCGGACGCCGCTGCCCGGCCGGGAGGGCGTCATATAGCCCGGTTACCCTCCGCCCGTGGAGAACCAGCTGAAACGAACTCTCGGGGTGTCCGACGCGGTCGTCGTCGGGCTCGGCGCGATGGTGGGCGCCGGGGTCTTCGCGGCCTTCGCCCCGGCCGCCCGGGCCGCGGGCGGGGCGCTGCTCGCCGCCCTCGCCGTGGCGGCCGTGGTGGCCTACTGCAACGCGCACTCCTCGGCGCGGCTGGCCGCCCGCCATCCGGCCTCCGGCGGCACCTACGTGTACGGGCGGGAGCGGCTCGGGCCCTTCTGGGGCTTCCTGGCCGGCTGGGGGTTCGTGATCGGCAAGACCGCGTCCTGCGCGGCGATGGCGCTGACGGTGGGCGCCTACGTATGGCCCGGGCGGGAGCACGCGGTGGCCGTGGCGGCGGTGGTGGCGATCACCGCCGCGAGCTACGGCGGTGTGCAGAAGTCCGCCCGGATCGCCCGGCTGATCGTGGCGGCGGTCCTCGCGGTCCTGGCCGCGGTGGTCGTGGTGTGCCTGTCCTCGGGGGCGGCGGCACCGGAGCCGGCGGGCGCGCCGGACTGGACCTTCTTCGGGTTGCTGCAGGGCGCGGGCCTGCTGTTCTTCGCCTTCGCGGGCTATGCGCGGATCACCACCCTGGGCGAGGAGGTGCGTGACCCGGAACGGACGATCCCGCGGGCGGTGCCGCTCGCGCTGGGGATCGCCCTGCTGGTGTACGCGGCGGTGGGCGTGGCGGTGCTGTCGGTGCTCGGTGTCGAGGCGCTGGCGGGGTCGTCGGCCCCGCTGGCCGACGCGGTCCGGGCGGCGGGAGCGCCGGAACTGGCGCCGGTGGTGCGGGTGGGTGCGGCCCTGGCCGCGCTGGGCTCGCTGCTGGCGCTCGTGCTCGGGGTGTCGCGGACCGTGCTGGCGATGGCCCGGGACGGCCATCTCCCGCGCGCGCTGGCCGCCGTACATCCCCGGCATCAGGTGCCGCACCACGCCGAGCTCGCGGTGGGCGTGGTCGTGGCGGTGCTCGCGGCCACGGCCGATCTGCGGGGTGCGATCGGTTTCTCCTCCTTCGGAGTGCTCGCCTACTACGCGATCGCGAACGCTTCCGCGTGGACTCTCGATTCAGCTGTCAAGGGGCGGGCCGTGGCGGCGGTCGGGCTGTCCGGCTGTGTGGTGCTGGCGTGTGCGCTGCCCCTCGCATCGGTGGTCGCGGGGGCTGCGGTGCTGGCGGTGGGCGGGGCGGCCTACGGGGGGCGGAGCCGGTTCGGATCCGGGATCTGAACTCCGCCCAGGGCGACAGTTCCAGGTCGTGGGTGTCCCCCGCATCCGATTCCTCGCAGAACCAGGGGGTTCCGTCGAGCTGGCCGCGCAGCCGGTCCGCCAGGCCGGCGGTGTCGACGGACCAGGCGAGGTCCGGCTCGCCCGGGTTCGGGTCGAAGAGCAGGACCTGGGCGGTCTTGGATCTGCAGTCGACGCAGGCGCATGTGGCGCAGCCGAGGTCGGCGACGGGCAGGACCCCCTCGGGCCGGCGCCATCCGGACTCGCGCTGGGCCCGGTAAGGCCCCGACGGCCCCGACGGCCCCGCTCAGGGGCAACAGACCTTGCTCCGGGCCGAATTCGCCGCCCCCCACGCGTGTGTGGAGCAGGGCGAGCAGGGGCGGCAGCGGGAAGCCGAGTATGCCCTCGGCGCGGTCGATCTCCCCGGCGCCCAGCGGGCCCGGAAGGGGCTTTCCGCGTCCGCGTGCGGAGTTGCGCGCGTGGTGTGCGACTTGCTGCAGCAACTGCTCGGTCTCGTTCATGCGTTCATGGTGACGCACACCACTGACAGCCCGCCAACCCTGTGGACAACTGCGCCGCGGGCGGGCCTGGCCAGTCCGCGGCGCGGTGTCGACGTAGGGGTGTCCGGTGCCGTCAGCGGGAGGCGAACGGGGCGTCCGTCGGGACGATTTCGCGGCCCAGCGGCAGCAGGGAGAGGGGGACCATCTTGAAGTTGGCGATACCGAAGGGGATGCCGATGATCGTGACGCAGAGGGCGATGCCCGTGACGATGTGGCCGAGGGCCAGCCACCAGCCGGCCAGCACCAGCCACAGGACGTTGCCGATGCAGGACGGGGCGCCCGCGTCGTGGCGCTCGACGGTGGTGTAGCCGAAGGGCCAGAGGGCGTAGACGGCGATCCGGAAGGCGGCGATGCCGAACGGGATACCGATGATGGTGATGCAGAGGAGTACGCCTGCGAGCAGGTATCCCAGGAACAGCCAGATGCCGCTGAGGATGAGCCAGATGACGTTCAGGATTGTCTTCATTGGCGGCGGCCTGCCATCTGTTCGAGCCGGGCGATGCGCTCGGCCATCGGAGGGTGGGTGGAGAACATCTTGGTGAGGCCCGCACCTGGCCGGAACGGGTTGGCGATCATCATATGGCTCGCCGTTTCCAGGCGTGGCTCCGGTGGCAGCGGGAGCTGCTTGGTCCCCGCGTCCAGCTTGCGCAGGGCGCTGGCCAGGGCGAGGGGGTCCCCGGTGAGCTGGGCTCCGGAGGCGTCGGCCTCGTACTCGCGGGAGCGGCTGATGGCCAGCTGGATCACCGAGGCGGCCAGCGGGCCCAGGATCATGATCAGCAGCATGCCGAGCAGGCCGGGGCCCTCGTCGTCGTTCGACCGGCCGACGGGGATGAGCCAGGCGAAGTTCACCAGGAACATGATCACCGAGGCGAGGGCGCCGGCCACCGACGAGATGAGGATGTCTCGGTTGTAGACGTGGCTGAGCTCGTGGCCGATGACCCCGCGCAGCTCCCGCTCGTCGAGGATGCGCAGGATGCCCTCGGTGCAGCAGACCGCGGCGTTGCGCGGGTTGCGGCCGGTGGCGAAGGCGTTCGGGGCCTCGGTGGGCGAGATGTAGAGGCGTGGCATGGGCTGGCGCGCGGACGTGGAGAGCTCGCGCACCATGCGGTAGAGCTGGGGAGCTTCGAATTCGCTGACGGGGCGGGCGCGCATCGCGCGTAGAGCCAGCTTGTCGCTGTTCCAGTACGCGTAGGCGTTCGTCCCGAGCGCGACGAACACGGCCACGATCAGGCCGGTCCGTCCGAAGAAGCTGCCGATGAGGATGATGAGTGCGGACAGCCCGCCGAGGAGTACGGCGGTCTTGAGCCCGTTGTGCCGGCGGTGCACGGTACGCCCTCCAAGTGGTGCGGCAGGGGAGCCCGTCATGGATCTGAGGGTCTACGGTCCAGTGGACCCTCCCTTCCTGGTCAACGCGAGGTGAGGGCGTCTGGTTCCCAGGGCGTGCCGGGACGGCGGCCCGTCGCCGCCCCCTCGGCGGGGACGGCGGGGCCGCCGCGGGCGTTGCTCCGTTCGGGCGACCGCCCGGGTACGGGCTACTGCGTGAAGAGGCTGCCCGACGCGACGCGCAGGACGAGCTGCGGGGCGCCGGAGAGGACGACCGCGGTGATCGCGGTCGCGACGATGGCCGCCGCGACCGGCCAGGGGGCCTTCGAACGGGCCTGGGCGTCGAGCGCACCCTCGGGCGCGCGGAAGAGCAGCGCCGTCCACCGCAGGTAGTAGTAGAGGGCGATGACGACGTTGATCGCCATGAGCACGGCCAGCCAGCCCAGGCCGGCGTCGACGGCGGACTGGAAGACGGTGACCTTGGCGAAGAGCCCGATGATGCCCGGGGGCAGACCGGCCAGGCAGAGCAGGAAGAAGGCCAGGGAGAGCGCGGCGAGCGGGCGCTCGGTGTACAGGCCGCGGTAGTCGCTGATGCGGTGGAGCGGCTTCGTACGGGCGACGAGGGCGGCCACGGCGAAGGCACCGAGGTTCACGGCGGCGTACATGAGGGCGTAGGCGAGGGTGGACCCGATCTGGTCGCGCTCGGTGTACGCGGCCGCGGCGATCGGGACCAGGAGGTAGCCGGCCTGGCCGACCGAGGACCAGGCGAGCAGCCGTACGGCGCTGTTCGGGCGGTCCGCGGACTGCCGCACGGCGGCGGCGTTGCCCAGGGTCATGGTGAGCGCGGCGAGTACGGCGACGGCCGGGCCCCAGACCTGCGAGTACGCCGGGAAGGCGATCACCGTCACGAGGATGAGGCCGGTGAAGCCCACGGCCTTGCCGATCACCGAGAGGTAGCCGGCGATGGGCAGGGGGGCTCCGACGTAGGTGTCAGGGACCCAGAAGTGGAAGGGGACGGCCGCCGTCTTGAAGGCGAAGCCGACGAGGGTGAGCGCGACACCGGCCATGGCGAGGGTGTCGAGCTGCCCGGGGACGTCCTCCAGCCGGTCCGCGACCTGCGTGAGGTGCAGCGATCCGGTGACGGCGTAGACGAAGCTGATGCCCATCAGGGACACGGCGGTCGCGGTGACGGACGACAGGAAGAACTTCAGGGCGGCCTCGGAGGAGAGCCGGTCGCCGCGGCGCATGCCCACCAGCGCGAAGGCGGGCAGGGAGGCGACTTCCAGCGCGACGATCAGGGTGGCGAGGTCGCGGGAGGCGGGCAGCAGGGCTGCGCCGGCCGCGGAGGAGAGCAGCAGGAACCAGTACTCGCCGGCGGGCATCCGGGCGTCGCGCACGGCGGTGACCGACAGCAGCGCGGTGAGCAGGGCGCCGGCCAGCACCAGGAACTGGACGACCACGGTGAAGTGGTCGGCGACGTAGCTGCAGGCCTCCGGGTCGGCGGTGAGGCAGAAGGTGGAGCGGTCTCCGGCGCGCAGCGGCAGCAGGGTGGCGGTCGCGGCGGCGAGGCCGGCGACGGAGATCCAGCCGAGGGCGGGCTTGTGGCGCTCGGCGACGAAGAGGTCGGCGACGAGGACGACGAGGCCGACGACGGCGGTGATCACCACGGGGGCGATGGCGAGCCAGTCGACGGACTGGACCAGGCTGGGGGTGTCGGCCGCGAGGACCGTCAGGGCCGTCATGAGTTGCCTCCTGCGAGGAGCTGCTGGACGGCCGGGTCGGTGAGGCCGAGGAGGAGCGCGGGCCACAGGCCGGCGAGGACGGTGAGGGCGACGAGCGGGGTCCAGGCGGCGAACTCGTAGTGCTGGACGTCCGCGACGGTGAGCTCGGGGCCGGTCTTCGGGTCGCCCATGCAGACGCGCCGTACGACGACCAGCAGGTAGGCGGCGGTGAGCAGGGTGCCGAACGCGCCGACGGCCGTGTACGTGAGGAACGCGGGGCGGGGCAGGCCCTGGGCCGGGTCGAACGCGCCGAAGAGGGCCAGCATCTCGCCCCAGAAGCCGGCCAGGCCGGGCAGGCCGAGGGAGGCGACGGCGGCGAAGGCGAGGAGGGCGCCGAACCGGGGGGCGCGTCCGTAGAGGGCGGCGCCGGTGGCTCCGGCGAGGGTGTCGAGGTCGGCGGTGCCGTAGCGGTCCTTGAGGGCGCCGACCAGGAAGAAGAGGAGGCCGGTGATGAGGCCGTGGGCGATGTTGGCGAAGAGGGCGCCGTTGACGCCGGTGGGCGTCATGGACGCGATGCCGAGGAGGACGAAGCCCATGTGGCCGACGGAGGAGTAGGCGATGAGGCGCTTGAGGTCGCCCTTGTTCCCCTTGCGGGCCAGCGCGAGGCAGGCGAGCGATCCGTAGACGATGCCGACGACGGCGAAGGCACCCAGGTAGGGGGCGAAGGCGGCCATGCCCTCGGGGGTGACGGGGAGCAGGATGCGGACGAACCCGTACGTGCCCATCTTGAGCAGGACGCCGGCCAGCAGGACGGATCCGACGGTGGGGGCGGCGGTGTGGGCGTCGGGCAGCCAGGTGTGCAGGGGCCACATCGGGGTCTTCACGGCGAGGCCGAGACCGATGGCCAGGACGGCCAGCAACTGCGTGGTGCGGGACAGTTCGCGGCCGTTGTCAGAGGCGAGTGCCACCATGTCGAATGTGTCCGCCGTCACACCGATGAGGAGGAGGCCGAGCAGCATGACGACGGAGCCGAGCAGCGTGTAGAGGATGAACTTCCAGGCGGCGGCCTGCCGCTGGGCACCGCCCCAGCGGGCGATGAGGAAGTACATCGGGATGAGGACCATCTCGAAGGCGAGGAAGAACAGCAGCAGGTCGAGGACGGCGAAGGTCGCGAGGGTGCCGGACTCGAGTACGAGGAGCAGTGCGACGAATGCCTTCGGGGAAGGGCCCGCGGGGATCTTGAAGTAGCTGTAGAGCGCGCAGAGGAAGAACAGCAGCGCGGTCATCAGGAGGAGGGGGAGCGAGATGCCGTCGACACCGAGGTGGATCCGGACGTCCAGCGCGGGGATCCAGCTGATGTCCGTCGTGGCCTGGAAGCGGGCGGGGGCGTCGTGGTCGAAGCCGAGGGCGAGCGCGATCGCGGCGGCGAGGATCACGCCGGTCACGGTCACGCCGTGGCGGAGTACGGCCTGTTCGGCGCTGCGGCCCTTGAGGCCGGGCGGGGCCGGCAGCAGGGCCGCGACGGCGCCCAGGAGCGGTGCGGCCACGAGGAACGCCAGAAGGAACTGCATCACGGACGGGCTGATATCAATCACGGCTGACTCACGGCTCACGATCCGGCGTTGACGTTGGCGAGGACGGCGGTGGCGATCGCCAGGACCACGGCCCCGGCGAGCAGGGCGCTCAGGTAGCTCTGCACGTTGCCGGTCTGGGCGCGGCGTACGAGGCCGCCGAGCAGCCGGGTGCCGCTGCCCGCGCCGCGGACGTAGGTGTCCACGACCTCGCGGTCGAGGAAGCCGACGAGGCGGGCGGCGGCGCGGACGGGCCGTACGAACAGCCGGTCGTAGACGGCGTCCAGGTGGAAGCCCTCGGCGGCGTGGCGGTGCAGGGGGCCCAGGAGGGCCCGGCCGGGGTCGGCGGCGGGCACCGCCGGGACGGCGGGGTGCTCGTGGGTGACCTCCGCGACCTCGGGCGTCTCGGCCGCGGACTCGGCCGCCGCGATGGCCGCGGACACCTCGGCGGCCACGGCGGCGGGCTGCTCGGCGGCGCCGGCACGGCGAGCGGGTGCGGCGGCGGTGGCCGTGGCGGCCCTGGCGGTGGCGCGCTGCCAGAGGGCGTAGGTGAGCATCGCGCCGAGGACGGCGGCGCCCGTGCCGAGGATCGATGTGGCCACGGTCGGGGTGAGGGCCCTGCCGTCGAACCAGTCGGCGAGGGAGTCCGCCGCGAGACCGAAGGCGACCGACGGGACGGCGAGCAGCCACAGCACGCCGGTCATGGCGAGGGGTTCCTTGCCGTGGTCGGGGGCGGCGGCGCCCCGGCCGCGGAAGGCCATCAGCCACAGCCGGGCGGCGTAGGCGGCGGTGAGCAGGGCGGTGAGCACGCCGGAGACGAGCACGAGCCATCCGGCGGCGCTGGGAGCGAGGTCCGAGTGGCCGGTGGCGGTCTGCTCGGCGGCTACGAGGACGGCTTCCTTGGAGAAGAAGCCGGCGAAGGGCGGGATGGCGGCGAGCGCGAGCAGCGCGATCGTCATCGTCCAGAAGGCGTCGGGAATGCGCTTGGCCAGGCCGTCCATCCGGGACATGGCGGCCAGGGAGTTCGTACCGGCGGCGTGGATGATCACGCCCGCGCCCAGGAAGAGGAGCGCCTTGAAGGCGCCGTGGGACAGGAGGTGGAAGACGGCGGCACCGCGGTCGCCGACGGCCAGGGCGCCGGTCATGTAGGCGAGCTGGCCGATCGTGGAGTAGGCGAGGACCCGCTTGATGTCGTCCTGGGCGAGGGCGGCGAGGGCGGAGCCGACCATCGTGACCGCCGCCATGACGGCCATGACGATCAGTGCGGCGGCGGAGGCCGCGAAGACGGGCAGGAGGCGGGCGATGAAGTAGACACCGGCGGCGACCATCGTCGCGGCGTGGATCAGCGCGGAGACGGGAGTGGGGCCGGCCATCGCGTCGGGGAGCCAAGTGTGCAGCGGGAACTGCGCGGACTTGCCCGCGACGCCGGCGAGCAGGAGCAGTGCGATCAGCGTCGGATGGTCGAGTCCGCCCGCGGCGACGGTCCCGAGGATCTTTGTGATCCGGAAGGAGCCGGCGTCGGTGGCGAGCGCGAACAGGCCGATGAGGAAGGGGACGTCACCGAGCTTGGTGACGAGGAAGGCCTTCAGGGAGGCGGAGCGGGCCGCTTCGGTCTCCCAGTAGTGGCCGACGAGGAAGTAGGAGCAGATGCCCATGACTTCCCAGCCGACCAGCAGCACCATCAGGTCGCCCGAGTAGACGACGAGCAGCATGGCGGAGGTGAACAGCGAGACGAGAGCGGCGTACGACGGGTAGCGCGGGTCCTCACGGAGGTACGCCGTGGAGTAGAGCTGCACGCAGGTGGCGACGACCCCGACCAGGACGGCGACCAGTGCGGCGAAGCCGTCGATGTAGAGCGAGAGGTCGATCGGCACCGAGCCGGTCGGGGTCAGCTCGGTCGCGGTGCTGATCGGCTGTCCGCCGCCCTGTCGGACGGCGACGGTCACGGCCAGTACGGCGGCGGCGAGCGTCGGCAGGATCGCGAGGGGGCGGACGAAGCCGGGGGCGGTGCGGCCGAGCAGCAGGCCCGCCACCGCACCCAGGAAGGGGAGCAGCGGGACGAGGACGGCGAGGGTCGTGGTGCTCACGCGGCGACCTCCGGCCGGGCGGTGCTGGTGGCGTCTGTGGTGCTGTCGCCGGTGGCGTTCGGGGCGGGCTCGTGGCCCTCGGCGGTGTCGCGCAGGCGGTCGACGTCCGAGGTGCCGCGGTTGCGGTAGACCATCAGCACGATCGCGAGGCCGATGCCGATCTCGGCGGCGGCGATGGCGATGGTGAAGAGGGTGAGGGCCTGGCCGGCGTGCAGGGTGTCGCGCAGCCAGACGTCGAAGGCCACCAGGTTGAGGTTGACGGCGTTGAGCATCAGCTCGACGGACATCAGGACCAGGATGGCGTTGCGGCGGGCGAGCACTCCGTACAGGCCCGTGCAGAAGAGGAGCGCCGCGAGCACGGCGGGGTAGGCGAGGTGCATCAGCGCTTCCCCTTGTCCTTGGCGTCGGCCGGGTCGTTGCGGCGGGACAGCACGATGGCGCCGATCAGGGCGGCGAGGAGGAGGACCGAGAGCGCCTCGAAGGGCAGCACCCAGTGCTGGAAGAGAATCTCGCCGGAGACCTTGGTGGAGCCCTGGACCGGCCCGTCGAGGTCGATCCAGGTGGTGCGGAAGGCGTCGACGACCACCCAGACCAGGGCGGCGGCAGCCACGACGGCGACGCCGAGCGCGATCGGGCGGTTGCCGGAGTCGGCGTCCGGGGAGCGGCCGATGGGGGCCTTGGTGAGCATCAGACCGAACAGGAGGAGAACGACCACGGAACCGAGGTAGATCAGGACCTGGACCCAGGCGATGAACTCGGCTGTCAGCAGCAGGTACTCGACGGCGATCCCGCCGAGGGCGACGACCAGCCAGAGGGCGGCGTGCACCAGCTGCCTGGTGGTGACCGTGACGAGGGCCGCGCCGAAGGTGGCGAGGCCCACGAGGAGGAAGGCGATCTCGACGCCGGTCGGGGACAGGAAACCGGGCCCGGTGGTGGCGGCTGCGGCCAGGGTGGCGGCGGGGGTCACGCGTCTGACTCCGGGGTCGGGGTGGTCGGCGGTTCGTTCTCGGCCGCCCTGGCGGCGGCTTCGGCGGCTTCGGCGGCTGCCGCCGCGGCGGCAGCCGCTTCGGCCTTCTCCACCGCCTTGCGCGCGGCGGCGATCTCCTTGGGCTCCTCGGCGGCGGGGTCCAGGGCGGGCGGGGCCGGGACGGTCCACATCCACTCGCGGAGTTTGTCGCGCTCGTGGGTCAGCTCGTGGATGTCGGTCTCCGCGTACTCGAATTCCGGCGACCAGAAGAGGGCGTCGAAGGGGCACACCTCGATGCAGATACCGCAGTACATGCAGAGGGAGAAGTCGATGGCGAAGCGGTCGAGCACGTTGCGGCTGCGCTCGCGGCCACCGGGGGTGGAGGCGGGGACCGTCTCCTTGTGGGAGTCGATGTAGATGCACCAGTCGGGGCACTCACGGGCGCACAGCATGCAGACCGTGCAGTTCTCCTCGAACAGGCCGATGACCCCGCGGGAGCGGGGCGGGAGTTCGGGCTGGACGTCGGGGTACTGGGCCGTGTGCGAGCGCTTCGTCATCGTGCGCAGCGTGACGGCCAGGCCCTTGGCGAGGCCGGATCCGGGGATGGGCATTACTGGATCGCCACCTTCACGATGCCGGTGAGCGCGATCTGGGCGAGCGCGAGCGGGATGAGTGTGGTCCAGGCGAGCTTCTGGAGCTGGTCCTCGCGCAGGCGCGGGTAGCTCACGCGGAGCCAGATGACCACGAAGGCGAGGACCGCGGTCTTGAGCAGGGTCCAGACCCAGCCGAGGTCCTCGGCGCCGAAGGGGCCGTGCCAGCCGCCGAGGAAGAGGACGGTGGTGAGGAAGCAGAGGACGACGATGCCGGCGTACTCGGCGAGCAGGAAGAGCGCGAAGCGCAGGCCGGTGTACTCGGTGTACGCGCCGAAGATGATCTCGGAGTCGGCGATGGGCATGTCGAAGGGGGGCCGCTGCAGTTCGGCGAGGCCGGCGGTGAAGAAGACGAGCGCGCCGACGATCTGCCAGGGCAGCCACCACCACTCGAAGGCCTCCACGATGCCGGGGAGGGAGACCGTCCCGGCGGCCATCGCCACGGAGGCGGCGGCCAGCAGCATGGGGAGTTCGTAGGCGAGCAACTGCGCGGCGGTGCGCAGGCCGCCGAGCAGGGAGAACTTGTTCGCGGAGGCCCAGCCGGCCATGAGCGAGCCGAGGACTCCGACGCCCATGACGGCGAGTACGAAGAACAGTCCGGCGTCGATGACCTGGCCGACCGCGCCCTCGCCCGGGCCGATGGGGATGGCGAGGAGGACGAGGAGGTACGGCAGCAGGGCGACGGCGGGGGCCAGCTGGAAGATCCGGCGGTCGGCGCCCGCCGGGACGACGTCTTCCTTCTGCGCGAACTTCACGCCGTCGGCGACGAGCTGGGCCCAGCCGTGGAAGCCGCCGGCGTACATGGGGCCGAGGCGGCCCTGCATGTGGGCCATCACCTTGTGCTCGGTCTGCCCGATGACGAGCGGGAGCACGAGGAAGACGGCGAAGACGACGATCAGCCGCAGGGCGACGTCGAGGACGTCGTTCACGCGTCGCCTCCGTTGTCGGTGGTGGGGTCGGTCTCGGGGGCTTCCCCGGGCCCGTCCTTCGGGTCCGCCTTGGGGGCCGGCTCGTCGAAGGCGGGCTTCGGGTCGTGCCAGGGGGCGTCGGAGCTGCGGGGTGCCGGGCGGCGCGGGGCGCGCGGCGCGGGCTCCGCGTCCGGAGCGTCGGGGGCGGGGACGGCGTCGGGGGCGGTGTCGGGGACGGCCGGCCCCGTGCCGGTGGCCTCCCGGCCCGGCGCGGCCTCCGCCGCCTGGCTCGCGGAGCCGTCCGCCGCCGAGCGGGTGCGGCGGGCCGGGCGAGCCGGGGCCTCCGTCGCCGGAACGGCGGTCTCCGCTGCCTGGCTCGCGGAGCCCTCCGCTGCCGAGCGGGTGCGGCGGGCCGGGCGAGCCGGGGCTTCGGGGGTGTCCGGGCCCGGAGCGG
Source organism: Streptomyces sp. NPDC090021 (assembly GCF_044748225.1). Lineage (NCBI taxonomy): Bacteria > Bacillati > Actinomycetota > Actinomycetes > Kitasatosporales > Streptomycetaceae > Streptomyces > Streptomyces sp. NPDC090021. Next base: position 44,241 of record NZ_JBIVFO010000011.1, read on the forward strand.
TCTCCGCTGCCTGGCTCGCGGAGCCGTCCGCCGCCGAGCGGGTGCGGCGGGCCGGGCGAGCCGCGGCTTCGGGGGCCTCCGTCGCCGGAACGGCGGCCTCCGCCGCCTGGCTCGCGGAGCCCTCCGCCGCCGAGCGGGTGCGGCGGGCCGGGCGAGCCGCGGCGTCGGCGGTCTGGGTCGCCGAGCCCTCGGCGACCGAGCGGGTGCGGCGGACGGGGGCGCCCTCGCGCGGGGCACGGGCGGCGGCACCGGCCGCTCCGGCGGCACGCGGGGTGCGGGCCGGACGGGCCGGGGCGGGTGGGAGCTGGCCCTTCAGCGGGCCCCAGTCGTTGGGGTCCGGCACGCCGGGCGGCAGCATCTGGCGGCGCTTCGGGGCGTCCGGGTCGTGTGCCTCGCCCGGCTCCTTCGCACCGGGCCAGGCCTTGGCGACGCGCGCGGCCAGCACGAAGTCCTTGCGCAGCGGGTGCCCCTCGAAGTTCTCCGGGAGGAGGAGGTGCACCAGGTTCGGGTGGTCGGTGAAGGTGATCCCGAACATCTCGAACGTCTCGCGCTCGTGCCACTCCGCCCCCGCGTAGACGGCGACGGCCGACGGCAGCGAGGGGGCGCTGTGCGGGACGGTCGTGCGCAGCAGCAGCCTGCGCACGCGGTGGTTCTCCAGCGAGGCGACGTGCGCGCAGATCCGGAAGCCGGTGCCGGGCTCGTCCACGGCGCTCAACCAGTCGAAGAACGTGCAGCCCAGCTTGTCCCGGGCGATCTCCAGCGAGGAGATCCAACTGCCGACGGGCACGTCCACGGTGAGGACGTCGTACGAGAGCTCCGCGGTGGCCTCGGCTCCGAAGACCGTCGGCGCGGCGTCGGGAAGGGAGTCGTAGAGGTTCATGCGCCGGCCTCCCGGGCGGGCACGGGCGGGGGCGTGACCAGGCCGCTGGTGAGCTGGGAGACGGACGGTCCCGTCGCGTACCGCTCGGCCAGCGACTCGCGGGCGATCTTCTCCTGGAGCTTGAGAATGCCCTGGAGGAGCGCCTCCGGCCGGGGCGGGCAGCCGGGCACGTAGACGTCGACGGGGATGATCTGGTCGACGCCCTTCGTCACCGAGTACGAGTCCCAGTACGGGCCGCCGCAGTTGGAGCAGGCGCCGAAGGAGATGACGTACTTCGGCTCCGGCATCTGCTCGTAGAGCCGCTTGACGGCGGGGGCCATCTTGTCCGTGACGGTGCCGGAGACGATCATCAGGTCCGCCTGGCGCGGGCCCGGCGCGAAGGGGATGACCCCGAGGCGGATGAAGTCGTGCCGGGCCATCGAAGCGGCGATGAACTCGATCGCGCAGCAGGCGAGGCCGAAGTTGAAGACCCACAGGCTGTACCGGCGGCCCCAGTTCAGGACCACCTTCATCGGTTCCGGGGCCAGACGGGAGAGGACTCCGAGGCGCTTGGGCTCCGGGAGCAGCTCCGGCTGAGGTGTCACGTCCATTCGAGGACGCCCTTCTTGTACGCATAGAGCAGGCCGACGGCCAGGAAGCCCAGGAAGATGAACATCTCGACCAGGGTCGTGGCGCCGTAGCCGGCGGCGGCGAACACCGTCGCCCACGGGAACAGGAAGATCGAGTCGACGGCGAAGATGACGTAGAGGAAGGCGTAGACGTAGTAGCGGACCTGGGTGTGCGCCCAGCCCTCGCCGACGGGGTCCACGCCGCACTCGTAGGTCAGCAGCTTCTCGGGGGTCGGGACGACGGGCCGCAGCAGGCGGCCCGCGCCGAAGGCGACGGCCACGAAGAGCACACCGAGGGCGGCCAGCAGACCGACGACCGAATAACTCCGGAAGTAGTCCGCCGCGAGCACGGTTACGGTCGATACCGTTGGTTCGGGCACGTCCGTTCCTCGCTCCTCGGTCACTGTCGACGATCTGGTACGGACGGGAGTCTAGGGCCTGCCTCACACGGGGTGGGGTTATCCCCCGTTCACAGCACCCCGGCCACCCCATGGCATCAGCGAGCCGCCCTTGACAGGCTGTGGCGCATGACCACGAGCCCGGCCGTCGCCGACAACGACGCGCCTCCCCGCGTTCGGCCCGTATTCAGCGCCGTCACGTGGAAGGAAATCGCCCATCTGGTGACCAATCTGCCGGAGGCGATCCTCGGTTTCGTTTACGCGATCGTCATGGTTTCCACCGCGGGCGGTCTTTCCGTGACCGCGATCGGACTCCCTTTGCTTGCGGTCGGTCTCTTTTTGTCTCGGCACATGGGACGGCTGGAGCGGGCCCGCGCACGGTTGCTGCTGGGCGTCCGGGTGGAGGAGCCGACCCCGATCCCCGGGCCGCGGCGGTCCGGCGGATTCTTCCCCTGGCTGTGGACGAGCATCAAGGATCCGGTCGGCTGGCGGACCGTGCTGTACCAGCTGATCCGGCTGCCCTGGGGGGTGCTCACCTTCACGGTAGTCCTGACCGGGCTGTTCGTGCTGTGGCCGGTGCTGCCGTATCTGGTGCGGCTGCTGGCGAACGTGGACCGCGCGATGGTACGGGGCCTGCTGTCGCCCTCCGACGACCTGGAGCGGCGGATAGCGGAGCTGGAGTCCGGCCGGGGCGTGGTGGTCGACACCGCGGCGGCGGACCTGCGGCGCATCGAGCGGGACCTGCACGACGGGGCCCAGGCGCGGCTGGTGGCGCTGGCGATGGGGCTGGGCCTGGCGAAGGAGAAGCTGCTGGAGGACCCGGAGGGCGCGGCGGCGATGGTCGACGAGGCCCACGGGGAGGTGAAGCTGGCGCTCCAGGAGCTGCGGGACCTGGCGCGGGGGATCCATCCGGCCGTGCTGACCGACCGGGGACTGGACGCGGCGCTGTCGTCGCTGGCGGCGCGGTGCGTGGTGCCGGTGAAGGTGGTCGTGGACCTGCCGGCGGGGCAGGAGGCCCGGCCGGCGGAGGCGATCGAGGGGATCGCGTACTTCGTGGTGTCCGAGCTGCTGCAGAACGTGAGCAAGCACGCGGGGGCGCAGGCGCGGGGCGCGACCGTGGAGGTGTGGCGGGCGGACGCCCGGCTGATGCTGCGGGTGTCCGACGACGGGCGGGGTGGGGCGGTCGCGTCCGGCGGAGGCGGGCTAGCGGGGCTGGCGGAGCGGCTGGACGCGGTGGACGGGGTGCTGGTGGTGGACTCCCCCGAGGGGGAGGGGACGGTGGTGACGGCGGAGCTGCCGTGGCGTGACCGGGGCCTCGCCGGCCGTGGCTGAGGCCGGGCCGCGGCCGGGGCCGGGGCTGCGCCGCCGTGACCGGGGCCGGGGCCGTTCGGTGACGCGGGACTCCCGTCCGGGGTGGGCGGGGGCCCTGCTCGTCTGCCTGGCGCGGCGCCGCCTCCCGGGGCGCTGCCCCGGACCCCGCGCCTCAAACGCCGACGAGGCTGAATCTGCCAGCCCCGGCCGCGGACCCAGGCCGAACGGGGGTCGCGCCCGTCTGCCCGGCGCGGCGCCGCCTCCCGGGGCGCCGCCCCGGACCCCGTGCCTCAAACGCCGGCGAGGCTGAATCTGCCAGCCCCGGCCGCGGACCCAGGCCGAACGGGGGTCGCGCCCGTCTGCCCGGCGCGGCGCCGCCTCCCGGGGCGCTGCCCCGGACCCCGTGCCTCAAACGCCGGCGGGGCTGGATCTGGCGGCGCTCGGACGCCGGCGGGGTGGGGTTAACCCCCGGGTGGAGAGGCCGACCTGCCGCATGGTCCCGGGGTGGGGGCGGGACGGAGGGTGGAGGTGTGGTCGAGGAGCGGAAGGGCGGGTCGGAGATGGACGACGGCAAGGGCGGGCGGGGCGGCGGTGTGGGCGCGGTGCTGTGGGCCCCGGTGGCGGGGCGGACCTGGCGGGAGTTCGCGCACCTGTTGGTCGGGCTGCCGCTGAGCACGGTGTACTTCTCGCTCGTCATCACCGGCCTGAGCCTCGGCGCGGGGCTGCTGGTGACCTTCCTCGGCGTCCCGGTCCTGGCGGGCGTCCTGGCCACGTGCCGCGGGATCGGGCGGCTGGAGCGGGCCCGGGTACGCGTACTGCTCGGAACGGACGTCGCCGAGCCCGCGCCGATCCGGGCGAAGAAGAGCGGGCCCCTCGCCGCCATGGGCGCGGTGCTCCGCAGCGGGAGCGCCTGGCGGCACGTGCTGTACTCCGTGATCCACTTCCCGTGGGCGGTGTTCGGTTTCTGCCTGGCACTGACGTTCTGGGCGGTGGGTTGGGCGTACCTGCTGTACCCGGTGTGGTTCTGGGTCTTCCCGGCCTTCACCGACCAGCCGGGTCTCCAGCTCTTCCAGAACGACGACTACAGCTTCTACCTCGACTCCCCCGCGGAGATCGCCCTCACCTGCCTCGTCGGGCTGGCCTTCACGCTCGTCACCCCGTGGGTGATCCGGGCCCTGACCACCGTCGACCGGGTCATGGTCGGCGGCCTGCTCGGGGCGTCCCGGCTGGACCACCGGGTCACCGAGCTGGAATCCGACCGCGGGGTCGTCGTGGACACCGCCGCCGCCGACCTGCGGCGCATCGAACGGGATCTGCACGACGGCGCGCAGGCCCGGCTCGTGGCGCTCGCGATGGACCTGGGGATGGCGAAGGAGAAGCTCGGCGAGGACCCGCGGGCCGCGGCCCGCATGGTGGACGAGGCGCACGGCGAGGTGAAGATCGCCCTGCAGGAGCTGCGGGACCTGGCCCGGGGGATCCATCCGGCCGTGCTCACGGACCGCGGGCTGGACGCGGCGCTGTCCTCGGTGGCGTCGCGGTGCGCCGTGCCGGTACGAGTGGCCGTGGACCTGCCGGCCCGGCCGGCCGCGGCCATCGAGGGGATCGCGTACTTCACGGTCTCGGAACTGCTGCAGAACATCAGCAAGCACTCGGCGGCCCGGTCGGCCTCGGTGGACGTGTGGAAGTCCGGGGGGCGGCTGCTGCTGCGGGTCGCCGACGACGGGCGGGGCGGCGCGGACGCGGGCGGCGGGGGCGGGCTGGCGGGGCTCACCGAGCGGCTGGACGCCGTGGACGGGGTGCTGGTCGTCGACTCCCCCGAGGGGGGCGGAACGACGGTCACCGCCGAGCTGCCGTGGCGGGCGCAGGCCCGCGGTAGCGGGATGCCGACGCGGCGCGACGCCGGTCCGGCATGACGCCGGTGCACGGCGGTGGGGCTCCCGTCCGGGTGGGCGGGGGCCCTCTCGGATGCCCGGCTCGGCGCCGCTTCCCGGGACGTCGCCCCGGGCTCCCCGAACTCCCCCGAACTCCCCCGGCCACCGCCGGGAGGTGTCCCCGTGCGGGGCCGGGCAAGGCACCGCCCCGAACCCCCGGCGCGGCTGAAGGCGACGCCGCCTCTCGGAAGCCGGTACCGACCCCCGCGGCACCGCCTCCCATGGTGCCGGCTCCCGAGGAGCGGCGGCCCGGACTGCGGGTTCCGGGAGCGGCATGGTGCGCTCCGCATGCGAAGACTCCCCCCGTACGCCCACGTGTTGTTCCGGCTCTGCCTTCACCGGGACCCAAGGCTGGGATGCTTGGCTGGGTCGGGCAGTACGGGAACGAGTGGACGCGGGAGCTGCTGAGTCGTGGAAGACAGGGTGCGGGTGGTCATCGCCGAGGATTCAGTGCTGCTGCGCGAGGGCCTGACCCGGTTGCTGACCGACCGGGGGCATGACGTCGTGGCGGGCGTCGGGGACGCGGAAGCCCTGATCAAGACGGTGGCGGAGCTGGCGGCCGAGGACGCGTTGCCCGATGTGGTGGTGGCGGACGTGCGGATGCCGCCGACGCACACCGACGAGGGGGTGCGGGCCGCCGTACGGCTGCGGCGCGATCACCCCGGCATAGGCGTGCTGGTGCTGTCGCAGTACGTGGAGGAGCAGTACGCCACCGAGCTGCTGGCCGGTTCCAGTACCGGAGTGGGGTATCTGCTCAAGGACCGGGTGGCCGAGGTCCGGGAGTTCCTGGACGCGGTGGTCCGGGTGGCCCGGGGCGGCACCGCCCTGGACCCCGAGGTCGTCGCCCAGCTGCTCGGGCGCAGCCGGAAGCAGGACGTGCTGGCGGGCCTGACACCGCGCGAGCGCGAGGTGCTCGGGCTGATGGCCGAAGGGCGCACCAATTCCGCCGTGGCGAAGCAGCTGGTCGTGAGCGACGGAGCGGTGGAGAAGCACGTCAGCAACATCTTCATGAAGTTGGGCCTGTCGCCGAGTGACGGGGATCACCGGCGCGTACTGGCCGTTCTCACCTACCTGAAATCTTGATCGACTGACACTCTGTCAGATACGGCATACCGGTCGGGCCGTCTCGAAGGGCGGTCCTACGGTCCAGAATGTGGTCGCTCCTGGGGGCCTGATCCCTACCGTCGTAGGGTGGGTTACGGGGGTGCTCACGCCTCGAAGGAGGTCCAGTTCAGTGACCAGCCAGGTCAGCAGCCCAGCCGAACAGTCCGACGGGGCCGGGGGTGCGGTTGTCGGTGGACAGCGCACTCCGGGGACTCCGGACGGCAAGGAAGTACGACGTCTCGATCGGGTGATCATCCGGTTCGCGGGTGACTCCGGTGACGGCATGCAGCTCACCGGGGACCGCTTCACCTCGGAGACCGCGTCGTTCGGGAACGACCTGTCGACGCTGCCGAACTTCCCGGCCGAGATCCGCGCCCCCGCCGGCACCCTGCCGGGCGTCTCCTCCTTCCAGCTCCACTTCGCCGACCACGACATCCTCACGCCGGGCGACGCCCCGAACGTGCTGGTGGCCATGAACCCCGCGGCGCTGAAGGCGAACATCGCCGACGTGCCGCGCGGCGCGGAGATCATCGTCAACACGGACGAGTTCACCAAGCGCCCCATGGCCAAGGTCGGGTACGAGACCTCGCCGCTGGAGGACGGCTCGCTGGCCGCCTACAACCTGCACCCGGTGCCGCTGACCACCCTCACGGTGGAGGCGCTGAAGGACTTCGGGCTCTCCCGCAAGGAGGCCGAGCGCAGCAAGAACATGTTCGCGCTGGGCCTGCTGTCGTGGATGTACCACCGGCCCACCGAGGCCACGGAGAGCTTCCTGCGGCAGAAGTTCGCGAAGAAGCCGGAGATCGCCGAGGCGAACATCGTGGCCTTCCGGGCCGGTTGGAACTTCGGGGAGACGACGGAGGACTTCGCGGTCTCCTACGAGGTCGCGCCCGCGACCCAGGCCTTCCCCACCGGCACCTACCGCAACATCTCCGGGAACCTGGCCCTCTCCTACGGCCTGATCGCCGCGAGCCAGCAGGCCGATCTGCCCCTCTACCTGGGCTCCTACCCGATCACCCCGGCCTCGGACATCCTGCACGAGCTGTCGAAGCACAAGAACTTCGGCGTGCGGACCTTCCAGGCCGAGGACGAGATCGCCGGCATCGGGGCGGCGCTCGGCGCGGCCTTCGGCGGGGCGCTCGGCGTCACCACCACCTCCGGGCCGGGTGTGGCGCTCAAGTCCGAGACCATCGGGCTGGCGGTGTCACTGGAACTCCCGCTGCTGATCGTGGACATCCAGCGTGGCGGCCCCTCCACCGGCCTGCCGACCAAGACGGAGCAGGCGGACCTGCTGCAGGCCATGTACGGCCGCAACGGCGAGGCGCCCGTCCCGATCGTGGCGCCGAGGACCCCGGCGGACTGCTTCGACGCCGCCCTCGACGCCGCCCGCATCGCGCTGACCTACCGGACGCCGGTCTTCCTGCTCTCCGACGGCTATCTCGCCAACGGCTCGGAACCGTGGCGGATCCCGGACGTCGCGGACCTGCCCGACCTGAAGGTCAAGTTCGCCACGGACGCCAACCACACGCTCGCCGACGGCACCGAGGTGTTCTGGCCGTACAAGCGGGATCCGGAGACCCTGGCCCGGCCCTGGGCGGTCCCCGGCACCCCCGGCCTGGAACACCGCATCGGGGGCATCGAGAAGCAGGACGGCACGGGCAACATCTCCTACGACCCGGCCAACCACGACCTCATGGTCCGCACCCGCCAGGCCAAGATCGACGGCATCGAGGTGCCCGACCTCGCCGTCGACGACCCGGACGGCGCCTCCACCCTGGTCCTCGGCTGGGGCTCGACGTACGGCCCCATCACCGCGGCGGTCCGCCGGCTCCGGGCCGCCGGAACCCCTGTCGCGCAGGCCCATCTGCGCCACATCAACCCGTTCCCGAGGAATCTCGGCGAGGCCCTGCGGCGTTACGAGAAGGTAGTGGTGCCGGAGATGAACCTCGGGCAGCTCGCCACCCTGATCCGGGCGAAATACCTGGTGGACGCCCGGTCGTACAACCAGGTCAACGGAATGCCGTTCAAGGCCGAGCAGCTCGCCAAGGTTCTCAAGGAGGCCATCGATGACTGAGGTGACGGAGGCGACCGACGGGGCGCGGACCCTGCTCTCGCTGGTCCCCAAGGCCGAGAGCAAGCAGTCGATGAAGGACTTCAAGTCGGACCAGGAGGTCCGCTGGTGCCCGGGCTGCGGCGACTACGCCGTGCTCGCCGCCGTACAGGGCTTCATGCCGGAGCTCGGACTGGCGAAGGAGAACATCGTCTTCGTCTCCGGCATCGGATGCTCCTCCCGTTTCCCGTACTACATGAACACGTACGGGATGCACTCGATCCACGGGCGGGCCCCCGCCATCGCGACCGGCCTGGCCACCTCCCGCCGCGACCTGTCGGTGTGGGTCGTCACGGGTGACGGTGACGCCCTGTCCATCGGCGGCAACCACCTCATCCACGCCCTGCGCCGCAACGTCAACCTGAAGATCCTGCTCTTCAACAACCGGATCTACGGGCTGACCAAGGGCCAGTACTCCCCCACCTCCGAGGTCGGCAAGATCACCAAGTCGACGCCGATGGGGTCGCTCGACGCGCCCTTCAACCCGGTGTCGCTGGCGATCGGCGCGGAGGCCTCCTTCGTCGCCCGCACGGTCGACTCCGACCGCAAGCACCTCACCGAGGTGCTGCGCCAGGCGGCCGATCACCAGGGCACGGCGCTCGTCGAGATCTACCAGAACTGCAACATCTTCAACGACGGCGCCTTCGAGGTCCTCAAGGACAGGGACCAGGCCCGCGAGGCGGTGATCAGGCTGGAGCACGGCCGGCCGATCCGGTTCGGTGCGGACGACGAGAAGGGCGTCGTACGCAACGAGGCCACCGGGGAGCTGGAGGTCGTCGACGTGACCCCCGCCAACGAGGGCCGGGTCCTGGTCCACGACGCCCGCACCGCCAACCCCACCACGGCGTTCGCACTCTCCCGCCTCGCCGACCCGGACACCCTCCACCGGACCCCGATCGGCGTCTTCCGCAGCGTCGAGCGGCCCGTCTACGACACGCTCATGGCCGACCAGCTCGACGCGGCCATCGACCGCAGCGGCAAAGGCGACCTCGGCGCGCTGCTGAACGGCAACGACACCTGGACCGTCGTCGGCTGACCGCACCTGCGCCACGGTCGCCGGAAGCCCGGACCCCGAACGGGGTCCGGGCTTCGGCATGCACTCGACGCGGCGAAGGCGGCGGGCGTGGCGCTGCTCGCCTACACGGGCACCCTCGGCGGCCCCGAGGCGGACTTCGCACTGACCGCCGAGCACACCGCCACCGAGCGGGCCGTCGGCGCCGCGCCGGCCTGACGGCGCGGGTTCCGGCCGTCCGCGCGGAGGCGCGGACACGCGGTCACGCGGAGGCGCGGAGGCGCGGATGCGCCCGGACGCACGGCTCACGGAAGGTGTCATGAGTATCTCGTAATTACGGGCATGACATCCGGGCCGCGCGGCGATACCGTCGTGAAGTTGGCTGGAAGTCGCACAGGAGGCCCCGTGAAGGCACAGAACGAGCAGCGCGCGGGTTTGCTCTACGGATTCGGCGCCTACGGGATGTGGGGGCTGGTACCCCTCTTCTGGCCACTTCTGATGCCCGCCGGAGCCGTCGAGATCCTCGCCCACCGCATGACGTGGTCCCTGGCCGTGGTCGGGCTGGCCCTGCTCGCCGTCCGTCGCTGGGGCTGGATACGGGAGTTGCTGCGCCAACCGCGCAAGCTGGGCCTGACCGCACTGGCCGCGTCGGTGATCAGCGTGAACTGGGGTCTGTACATCTGGTCGGTCAACAACGGCCACGTGGTCGAGTCGAGCCTCGGGTACTTCATCAACCCGCTGGTCAGCATCGCGATGGGCGTGCTGGTGCTGGGTGAGCGGCTGCGCCGCGCCCAGTGGGTGGCCGTCGGCCTCAGCTTCCTCGCCGTCCTCGTGCTCGCCGTCGGCTACGGGCGGCCGCCGTGGATCTCGCTGGTCCTGGCCTGCTCCTTCGCGACGTACGGGCTGATCAAGAAGAAGCTCAACATGGGCGGGCTGGAGTCGCTGGCCGCCGAGACGGCCATGCTGTTCCTGCCTGCCCTCGGCTACCTGCTGTGGCTGGGCGCGCAGGGCCGGTCCACCTTCGCCTCGCAGGGCGTCGGCCACGCGCTGCTGCTGGCCGCGACCGGCCTGGTCACGGCGATACCGCTGGTCTTCTTCGGGGCAGCCGCCATCCGGGTCCCGCTGTCCACCCTCGGGCTGCTGCAGTACATGGCCCCGGTGTTCCAGTTCGGGCTCGGCGTCCTGTACTTCCACGAGGCCATGCCGCCCGAGCGCTGGGCCGGCTTCTCCCTGGTCTGGGCCGCGCTGGCGATCCTGACCTGGGACGCCCTGCGGACGGCGCGGCGCTCCCGCGCCCGGCTGGAGGCGGCCCCGGTGGTCGCCCCGGCGCCGGCCCGCGAACCCGCGTAACGACCGCCCCGCGGAGCGCGCACCAGCAAACGCCCCGGGCCCCACGATCCCCGGTACGGACCCTCCGTACCGGGGATCGTCCGTTTTCCGAACTGCCCTGACCGAATTATGGTCTTGACGGACAGTCACATCCTCGCTGACCATCAGGCTCGCACTGACGCACTAAAGCTCACCAGCTCTATCTCGCTCGTTCCGTCATATCCCCAGCGGAATCCCGGAGCCCCCACATGAGCCTGTCCGTCTCCCGGCGCCTCGCTGCCGTGACCGCGTTCGCGGTCGCCGGCCTGTTCGCCTCCGCCGCCCCCGCCGCACTCGCCGCCCCCACGGCGGTCGCCGCGGCACCGACACCCCCCGACATCCCGCTCGCCAACGTCAAGGCCCACCTGTCGCAGTTCTCGACGATCGCCGCCAACAACGGCGGCAACCGCGCCCACGGCCGGACCGGCTACAAGGCCTCGATCGACTACGTGAAGGCCAAGCTCGACGCGGCGGGCTTCACCACGACCCTGCAGACCTTCACCTCCAGCGGCGCCACCGGCTACAACCTGATCGCCGACTGGCCGGGCGGCGACCCGAACTCGGTCCTCATGGCCGGCGCGCACCTCGACTCCGTCTCCTCGGGCGCGGGCATCAACGACAACGGCTCCGGCAGCGCCGCCGTCCTGGAGACCGCCCTCGCCGTCTCCCGGGCCGGGCTGCAGCCCACCAAACACCTGCGCTTCGGCTGGTGGGGCGCGGAGGAGCTGGGCCTGGTCGGGTCGAGGTACTACGTCAACAACCTGCCGACCGCCGAGCGCGCGAAGTTCTCCGGTTACCTGAACTTCGACATGATCGGCTCGCCGAACCCGGGCTACTTCGTCTACGACGACGACCCGGTGATCGAGCAGACCTTCAAGAACTACTTCTCGGGCATCGGTGTCCCGACCGAGATCGAGACGGAGGGCGACGGCCGCTCCGACCACGCCTCCTTCAAGAACGTGGGCATACCGGTCGGCGGCCTGTTCACCGGGGCGAGCAACCGCAAGACCTCGGCGCAGGCGCAGAAGTGGGGCGGCACCGCCGGCCAGGCGTTCGACCGCTGCTACCACTCTTCCTGCGACAACACCGCGAACATCAGCGACACCGCCCTGGACCGCAACACGGACGCCGCCGCGTACGCGATCTGGACCCTGGGCGCGTCCACCCCGGTCCCGCCCGGCCCGTCCTTCGAGAACACCACGGACGTGAACATCCCGGACTCCCCCGGCGCCGCGGTCAGCTCGCCGATCACGGTCTCGGGCGTCGCGGGCAACGCGCCGGCCACCACCAAGGTGGACGTGAACATCGTCCACACCTACCGCGGTGACCTGGTGGTCGACCTGGTCGCCCCGGACGGCACGGTCTACAACCTGCACAACCGCTCCGGCGGCAGCGCCGACAACATCGTGGGTTCGTACACCGTCAACGCCTCCAGCGAGGTCGCGAACGGGGTCTGGAACCTCCGGGTCAAGGACCTGGCCGCGCAGGACGTCGGCTACATCAACAGCTGGAGGATCACCTTCTAGGCGACGGCGACGGTGGTCCCGCAGTCCTCGCAGGGCCCCGGCACGGTCCCTCCCGGGTCGCGCCGGGGCTCAGCCGTCCTCGGCGCGGGCCTGGGAGGAGGCCTCCAGCGGCTCCCTCATCCGGGCCCGCAGTTCCTCGGCCACGGCCGCGACGTCCGCGAGGCCCAGCTTCGCCGCCTCGACCAGATCGCCGAGCTCCTCCGGCGTGGGCAGTTTCGTGGCCCCGGCCACGCGCAGGTACGAGCGGGTCGCCGCGGCCGCGTAGAACTCGTTCATCGGCGATTCCAGCGCCGGGCAGACCGCGAGGGTGTGCAGAAACGCGGCGGCCCGCCACGCGGTGTCCGGGGCGGGCTGTTCTGGCACCAGGACCAGGTCGTTCTGGTGACGGGCGACGGCGGCGGCCACCCCGGAGGGATCCCACACGGCGGGATCCGACGGGAGATGGTGGGCCAGAGCGGTCCAGGCCCACTCCATGGTGATCTTCAATGGCCGAACCGCTCCTGGAAGTAGCCCCAGTGATCGGCGAACTCCTCGATACCGGAGAGGAAGTTCTTCCGGTCCTCGTCGAGTTCGCGCTCCGTGACCTCTGTGATCAGCGCGGTGACCGTCGTCCCCAGCGCCGCCGCGCGTGCCTTGAGGCGCTCGTGGAACTCTTCGTCCAGGCGGATGGTGACGTGTCTCGACATGCCCAACACCGTACAGCGAACGCGCTGTACAGGCAGCGGAAAAGCCGCAAGGGTGGGCAGGGACACAGTCCGTTGCCGAGACCGTAGTCAGGTCTCAGCATTCCGGGCATTTCGGCCCGGAAGGTCCGTCACATCACCAGAGCGTGAGGGCTTCGGCTTGAGTACGGTCTCTCGTTTCTGTCTGCCGCTGGTGCGGCAGGGTTGCGCCACCTGCCCGCCCCGCCTCCGCCGTGCGGCGGGGGCGGGTGGCGCGGGTCTTACGGTCGGCTCCACGAGGCTTCGACGCCGCCGGGGCGGTGTCCTGGTCTCCGGCCACTCCGGTACCAGTGGTGCAGGCCGCCGCGAGGGCGGCGAGGTTGAGTGCGGCGTTGTCGTCCCGGCCGGTGACCAGGCCGCAGGCATCGCATTCGAAGGTCCGGACGTGCAGCGGCAGCTTGGCTTTCACCGCGCCGCACCCGGAACAGGTCTTGGAGGAGGGGTACCAGCGGTCGGCTGCCACGAGGCGGGTGGCGTGGCGCTGGCCGGTCTTGTACGCGAGCTGGCGGCGGATCTCCCCGAACCCGGCATCGGCGATGCGTCGGGCCAGGGGCCGGTTGCGGAGCATTCCGGCGACGTTGAGGTCCTCGACCACGACGGTGCCGTACTCGGCGGCCACGGCGGTGGTGAGCTTGTGCAGGGCGTCCTCGCGGAGGTTCGCCACCCGGTGGTGCACGCGGTTGCGGGCCGCGTTGGCCTTCTCCCAGCGGCGGGACGGCTTCTGCCCGGTGCGCCGGTCGGGGCCCTGACGCCGGGACACGGTCCGGGAGGCGCGCCGCAGCCGCTTACGGGCGGCGTCGTAGTGGCCCGGGTTCGCGACGGTGCGGATCTCGCCGGTGCTGTCGGCCATCACGGCGAGGGTCTTCACACCGAGGTCGATGCCGACCGCCACATCCGGGCGAGCCACGCGCACGATGTCGCGCTTGACCTCGACCTGGAACGAGGCGAACCAGCGTCCGCGTTCGTGCCGCACGGTCGCGGACAGAATCCGGGCTGTCCCGGCCTGGACGCGGCCGAGGAGCTTCACCGTCGGCTCGTGGGTGCGGATCGTCCCGAGGCGGGGGAGGGTGACGTGCCGGCCGTCGGCGTCCACACGGATGGTGCCCGTGGTGAACCGGCAGGCAAGACGCACCTTCCGCTTCGACTTGAACCGGGGGACGCCCATCCGGGCGCCCTTCCGCTTGCCGTTCTTCGACTTCGCGTAGTTATCGAACGCGGACGACGCGTTCGCGAGGCCGGTGGAGTACGCCTCCTTGGAGTTCTCCTCCCACCAGGCGGAGAACCTCGGATCGGTGTGCTTGGCCTCGTTGAACGCCTTCCGCAGCGACGGAAGCGACCATGGCCGCCACCCGGTCAGCGACTCCTCGGGGATCCCGTAGGTCTCCTCCGCGCGGCGCTGCCACCACGACGCCGTCACCCAGCCCACAGCCCAGTTGTACGCGGCCCGCGCGGCACCGCAGTGCGAACGCAGCGCCGTCTCCTGGGAGGCGCCCGGGTCCAGGGCGAACCGGAACGCCTGCACCACGAACCCGGGCTGCGGGCGGAACTTCTTCACCCGGCGTCCTCGCCGGTCGCCACGGCCACCGCGCGAGCGGCCCGGTTCTTCGCCGCGCGGCGCCCGTACAAGCGGGCGCACATCGACGTGAGGACTTCGGTGATGTCCCGTACGAGGTCGTCGGCGGTCTCGGTGGGGTCGAGGACGACCAGGCGCCGCCCGGACGCCGACAGGACCGCTTCGAGGTGCTCGACACCGAACCGTGCAAGCCGGTCGCGGTGCTCGACCACGATCACCGCGGCCTGCGGGTCGGACAGCACCTGGTGCAGCTTGCGCCGCCGCCCGTTCAGCCCCGAGCCGACCTCGGTCACGACTTCAGCGACCGGCAGGCCAAGCCCGTTCGCCCCGTCCACCACCCGTGATGCCTGCCGGTCCAAGTCGGCTTTCTGCTCGGCTGACGAGACACGGCAGTACGCCACCACCCGCCCCGACACCGCGGAGGCATCCGGAGCGGGCTCGGCGACCAGCCACGTCCCGGACGGCGCCTGGGTGACGGGAACGGGCATCTTGCCGTCCTTCACCCATCGCCAGGCGGTCTGGTAACTCACGCCCTGCTGCCGCGCCCACTCCGAAAGCTTCACAAGATCAAGATATCCGGGATGCACGACTAGAAATGACTACGAATGACTAGAAAATCTGTAGCAGCTTTCACCCCCGTCCACCCGTGCGGCACCCGCCACCGCAGTGGCTGCGCGTCCTACTTGTTGGCGTCGGCCGCCTTCACCAGCGCGTCCTTGGTGACGGCGCCGGCGTAGACCTTGCCGTCATCGGTGACCAGGACGTTGAACAGGCGGGTCGACATGACCCGGCCCTCGCCGAAGCTGCCGCTCACCTTGTCCCCGAGGGAGTCGAGGAACTGCTTGGCCTCCTTCGGCGCGTTCTTGTCGTTCTCCAGCTCCCCCAGGCCCTTGCCCGCACCCGAGTCGATCCGCGCGATCGTCGTCCAGCCCTCGCCGAGGACCTTCACATCGCCCTTGCCGCCCGGACCGCCGGCCAGCCCGTCCAGGCCCGGGAAGGACTCCAGCGCCTTGAACGCACCGTCCTTGTCGCCCTTGCCGTGTCCGTCCGCGCCCTCGGTCACCTTGGCGCCCTTGGGCGGGGTGAAGGCGAAGGTGTCGGCGGACGGCTTGGCGAAGTCCACCTTGGTGAAGCCGGCGTCCACGATCGGCTTGCCGCCCTGGGACGAGAGCAGCTGCACGCGCAGCGGCACGCCGTTCTTGGCGTCCACCGCGATCTGCACCGAACCGACGGTCGAGCCGGCCTGCTTGGGCTTGAGCACCAGCTGGTAGGCGTCGCGCCCGGCCACCTGCGCGGTCTCGCCGACGCTGACGTCCGTCGTGGGGCCGGCGGCCGCGAGGACCTCCTCGGCCAGCTTCTGCGGGGAGGCGTTCAGCCGGTCGCCGGTCTTGTGCTCCTTGCCCGCGCCCTTGCCGGCCGCCACTTCCGACGGGGCGGCCTTCTCGTGGAAGACCTCGTTGGACTTGGAGTCGTAACCCCACACGTCGTCGCCGTTGTGGATGAGGCTGTACTCGTCCTTGCCGTCCAGGAAGGTGACCTTCTGGCGGTCCTCGCCGTCGGCCGCGACCCGCAGGGTGTGCGTGCCGTTCGCGAGCTGCGCGACCTTGTCCTCCGGGTCGGCGGAGCCGCCCGTGACGCCACCGCCGCCGAGCAGCCCGGACGCGATCTTCGGCAGGCCCAGGTCGGTGCTGATCTTCGCCGTGCCCGACAGCTGCTCCACGTCCGAGGCGGCGATCTTCTCGATCAGCTGCTGCGCCGTCACCTTGGGCAGGTCGGGCCCGCCGGCGTTGGCGAAGGCGGGGACCATCGCCACGGTCGCCGCGGCAACACCCGCCACCGCCACCGGTACGGCGTACCGGGCGACCCTGCGAGAAGTCTTCGTGTTCGCTGCCATGTCAGTGCCCTGCCCTCTGTGTCGACTGCGACGATCCGCGTGTCGCCGCGCTCACCCGATCTGGTGGGGTTGATGACTCCATCTGACCAAATCGGCGTCGCCGGGGCGTCAGTCCCCGGAAGCAACTGGACGTACGACCGTGGGATGACACGGAACGGGCCCCCGCTCGCCGACCCGTAGGGGTCGGCGAGCGGGGGCCCGTCCGGTGCCGTCGGGCGCGGCCGCCCACGGGAAACCTCAGCCGGCGCGGTGCACCACCGCGTCGCACAGCTCCTCCAGAGCCGCCTTCGCGAAGCACTCCGGGAGCGGCGCGAGCATGGCCCGCGCGTCCTCCGCGTACCGGACGGTGTCGCGGCGGGCCTGCTCCAGGGCGGGGTGCGCCCGCAGCCGGGTGAGCGCCTCGGCGTGGCGGGCGTCGTCCGTCAGGTCGCCATCCAGGAGGGCGACGAGCTCCAGGTCCTCCGGACGCCCCTCCCGCGCGGCCATCTCGCGCAGCCGCAGCACGGGCAGCGTCGGGATGCCCTCGCGCAGGTCGGTGCCGGGGGTCTTGCCGGACTCGTGGGCGTCGGAGGCGATGTCGAGGACGTCGTCGGCGAGCTGGAAGGCGGTGCCGAGCCGCTCCCCGTACTGGGTCAGGATGTCGACGACGGACTCGTCGGCGCCGGACATCAGCGCGCCGAAGCGGCCGGAGACCGCGATCAGCGAGCCGGTCTTGCCGGCGATGACGTCAAGGTAGTGGGCGACGGGGTCGCGGCCGTCGCGCGGACCGGCCGTCTCCAGGATCTGGCCCGTCACGAGCCGCTCGAAGGCCTCCGCCTGGATGCGTACGGCCTCGGGTCCGAGGTCGGCCAGGATGTGCGAGGCACGGGCGAAGAGGAAGTCACCCGTGAGAACGGCCACCGAGTTGCCCCAGCGGGCGTTGGCGCTCTCCACGCCCCGGCGCACGTCCGCCTCGTCCATGACGTCGTCGTGGTAGAGCGTCGCCAGATGGGTGAGCTCGACCACCACCGCGGACGGGACGATCCCGGGCGCGTAGGGGTCGCCGAAACGGGACGCGAGCATGACCAGCAGCGGCCGGAACCGCTTGCCGCCGGCCCGGACCAGGTGCTGTGCGGCCTCGGTGATGAAGGGGACTTCGCTCTTGGTGGCTTCCAGCAGACCCGCCTCGACGGCGGCCAGTCCGGCCTGGACATCGGTCTCAAGAGCCTGGTCCCGCACGCTCAGTCCGAACGGCCCGACGACGGTCACGAGGGGTACTCCTGTCTGCTGACGATCACGCTGACGATCACATGGATTGTCGATGTGTCGCTGCCATCACTCAAGCCAGCGTATCGGGTCTGTTTTCGATCACCGAGAGGGCCTTCCCGGCCACCCTCCCCACACTGCCCGATGAGCCCCGGTATGTTCGGGAGGAGCCGAAACAACCGGAGAGTACGTTTTGCGCAGAACGACGACCGAGACGGACGAGCCCCCGCACCCGACGCGATGCGCCGCGCCGTGCGGTGGATCACCGGCGGGCTGCTCACGGCCGCCGCGCTCGCCACTCTTCCGGCGGTCGTCGGCCGGTTGACGACGGACCGCTTCGGCGCCCGCGGCGCCGTCGCCGTGGCGGCCGGCCTGATCGTGATCGCACCGGCGCCGTGGCCGCGGCGCACGGTGCACCCCGTCCACTGAGGCTCCGGCCGAGGCGATTGGTGGCAGAACCGATGACCATCCGCACCGAGTTCCCGTACGGATCCACCCACGAGGATGTCCGGATCCCGCTCCCCGACGGAGTGGAGCTGTACGCCCGGATCTGGCGCCCCGTGACCGACGATCCCGTCCCGGCCCTGCTGGAGTACCTCCCGCACCGGCTCACCGACTGGACCGCGCCGCGCGACTGGCAGCGCCACCCCTGGTACGCCGGGCACGGCTACGCCTCCGTACGGGTGGACGTGCGCGGACACGGGTGCAGCGGCGGTCTGCCCGGCGACGAGTACGACGCCCGCGAGCTCGCCGACGGGGTCGCGGTGGTGGAGTGGCTGGCGGCACAGGAATGGTGCACGGGATCGGTGGGGATGTTCGGGATCTCCTGGGGCGGGTGCAACTCCCTCCAGATCGCCGCCCTCGCCCCCGAACCCCTGAAGGCCGTCGTCACCGTCTGCTCCACGGACGACCGCTACGACAACGACGTGCACTACATGGGCGGCTCGGTGCTCGCCGTGGACATGCACGCCCGGGCGGCGGCCATGCTGGCCTTCGCCTCCCGGCCGCCGGACCCGCGGTACGCCGGCGACGGCTGGCGGCAGCAGTGGCTGGACCGGCTGGAGGCGGTGGAACCGCTGATCCACACCTGGCTCTCACACCAGACCCGCGACGCCTACTGGCGCCACGGCAGCGTCTGCGAGGACTACGGGGCGATCGGCGCGGCCGTACTCGCCGTCGGCGGCTGGCACGACCCGTACCGGGACACCGTGCTGCGGCTGGTCGAGCACCTGCCGAAGGCGCGCGTACGGGGCCTGATCGGCCCCTGGTCGCACCAGTACCCGGACCGCGGGCTGCCGCCGGGGCCCGCGATCGGCTTCCTCCAGGAGACCCTGCGCTGGTGGGACCACTGGCTGAAGGGCGCCGACAACGGGGTGATGGACGAACCGCTGCTCCGCGCCTGGATCAGCGAAGCGCATCCGCCGGCGACCGGGTACGAGGAACTGCCGGGCCGCTGGGTCGCCGAGAAGGCCTGGCCGTCGCCGTCCGTGATCCCCGTCCCGTACGTGTTCCAGGGCGCACCGGTGGCCGTCGCCTCCCCGCAGCACACCGGGCTGGACGCGGGCCGCTTCGTCCCCTCCGGCAACGACGCCGACCTGCCGCCCGACCAGCGGGAGGAGGACGCGAAGTCGGCCTGCTTCGAGTTCCCGGTGGGCGGCACGGAACCGGTGGAGATCCTGGGCCGGCCGTCGGTGACCCTGCGGCTGCGGCTCGACGTGCCGTACGGGCAGGTCGTGGCCCGGCTGTGCGACGTCGCCCCGGACGGGTCCTCGACGCTGGTCACGCGGGGCGCGCTGAACCTCTCCGCCCGCCGGGGGCGCGACCGGGCCGTCCCGTGGCCGGTGGGCTCCTACGAGGACGTCACCTTCGAGCTGAACGGCATCGGCCACGCCTTCCCGCCCGGGCACCGGATCCGCCTCGCCGTCTCCTCCGCCTACTGGCCGTGGATCTGGCCGCGGGCCGGATCGGAGGCCGGCTGGACGCTGGACCCGGCGGGCAGTTCGGCGACCCTGCCGGTGCGGGCGGCCTCCCCGGCCGGGGACGACGGGATCGTCTTCGAGGCCCCGGAGCAGTCGGAGCCGCTCGGCGTCTCCCACCCGGCCACCCTGGACGAGCCGCGCCCGGAGCGCCTGGTCGTCCGGGACGTCGCGCGCGGGACCTGGCGGCTGGAGGTGGACCCGCGCCACGGGGGCACCAGGGTCTACCCCGACGGCCTGGAGTACGGCGAGGACGCGACGGAGGTGTACGAGATCCAGGACGGTGACCCGTTGTCGGCCCGGACCCGCTCCCAGTGGCGGATCCGGCTCCACCGGCCGGAACCGGGGTGGGACGTGCGGGTGGAGACGCGCTCGGAGATCACCTGCGACGAGGGCGGCTTCATGACGTCGAACGAGGTGGTGTGCCGGGAGGGCGACGAGGTGGTCTTCCACCGCACCTGGGAGCGCCGCCTCCCGCGCGGGGCGAGCTGACCGCACCGCGCCGCCCCGGGCCCGGCGGCCCGGGGGCGGGCCAGGGGCCCGGTGGCCGGGTGGCCGGGGCCAGGGGACGGGCCAGGGTCCGGGGACGGGGACGGGCCAGGGGCCGGGGCGGGCGGCCGTCCCCCGGGGAGGCGCCCCGGTGGCCCGCGGCCCGCGGCCCGGGGCCCGGCGGCCAGCGCCCGGCGGCCCGGGGGCCGGGGGCCAGCGCCCGGGGGCCGGAGGGCCGGAGGTCAGCCGAACAGCGGTCGGCGGCCAGCAGCCAGCGGGCGGCGGCCAGCGGGCGGCGGGCGGCGGGCGGCGGCCAGCAGCCAGCGGGCGGCGGCCAGCGGCCAGCAGCCAGCGGCCGGCGGCCAGCGGCCGGCGGCCAGCGGCCGGCGGCCAGCGGCCGGCGGCCAGCGGCCGGCGGCCAGCGGGCGGCGGGCGCCGGGCGGCGGGCGCCGGGGTGGCGGGCGGCGGTCAGCCGAACAGACGCTCCAGGACCACCGCGATGCCGTCGGCCGCGTTGGAAAGCGTCACCTCGTCGGCCACCGCGACCAGCTCGGGGTGGGAGTTGGCCATGGCCACCCCGTGGGCCGCCCACGCGAACATCGGGATGTCGTTCGGCATGTCCCCGAAGGCGATCGTCGCGGCCGGGGACGCGCCCAGTACGGCCGCGGCCCGGGCGAGGCCGTACGCCTTGTCGACCCCCAGCGGCTGCAGCTCCACGGTGTACTCGCCCGCCATCGTGACGTTCACCAGGTCGCCGACCACCGACCGCGCCACCCGCGTCAGCTCGTCGTCGTCCAGCTCCGGGTGCTGGAGCAGCACCTTGCTGATCGGAGCCGACCACAGACCCGACCGCCGGGCCACCCGCACCGTCGGCAGGTGCGGGTGCCACATCCGGTAGCCCGGCCCCATCAGCATCTCCGCGTCCAGGCCCTCCTGGTTGACCGCCGCGTAGACCTCGCCGACCTCCGCCTCGATCTTGCCGAGGGCGACCTCCGCCAGCTCCCGGTCCATGGAGACGGAGTGCAGCAGTCGGCCGTGCGCCGCGTCGTACACCTGCGCGCCCTGCGCGCACACCGCGAGCCCCGTGTAGCCCAGTCCGGCGAGAACGTGCCGGACCTGAGGGACGGGGCGGCCGGTGACGATGATGTGCCGGGCGCCGGCCGCGCGGGCCGCCGCGAGCGCCGCAGTGGAGCGGGCTGAGACGCTGTCCCCGGAACTCAGCAGAGTCCCGTCCAGGTCTGTGGCGATCAAGGCATAAGGGAGGGCCGGAAGCGGCGCGGAAGTCACGGCGCCAAGGATACGGACCCCAGTGGACAAGTCCTACAAATAGAGCGCGAATCCGGCCTCCCACGCGCCCCTTCAGCCACGTAACGTGTCAACCAGCCCCCGGGACACCCCCGGACCGCGTCGAAAGCGAGGCAGTACCCCATGCCCCAGCAGAGCCCCCTCGATGTCCCCGAGGGCGACCCGTTCGGGCCGCACAACCTCCCCTACGGCGTCTTCTCGAACGCCGGCGAGGAACGCCGCCGGATCGGCGTACGCATCGGCGGGCACGTGCTGGACGCCGGGGCGGCCGCAGTCGCGCTCGGCTCCCCGTACGCCGGGCTGCTCGGCCGGTCCTCCCTCAACCCGCTGCTGGCCGCCGGGCGCACCACCTGGCGCGACGTGCGCCGTGCGCTGACCGCCTGGGTCACCGACCCCGGCCACCGCCCCACGGTCGAGCCGCACCTGCTGCCGCTGGACGAGGTCACCCTGCACCTGCCGTACGAGGTCGCCGACTACGTCGACTTCTACGCGAGCGAGCACCACGCCACCAACGTGGGCAGGATGTTCCGCCCGGACGGTGACGCGCTGACGCCCAACTGGAAGCACCTGCCCATCGGTTACCACGGCCGCTCCGGCACCGTCGTGGTCTCCGGCACCGATGTCGTACGCCCCTGCGGGCAGCGCAAGGCGCCCACCGACCCGGCGCCCGTCTTCGGCCCCTCCGTCAAGCTCGACATCGAGGCCGAGGTCGGCTTCGTCGTCGGCGCCCCGTCCGAGCTGGGCCGCCCGGTGCCGCTGGGCGCGTTCGAGGACCACGTCTTCGGGCTGTTCCTGCTCAACGACTGGTCGGCGCGGGACATCCAGGCCTGGGAGTACGTGCCGCTCGGCCCCTTCCTCGGCAAGTCCTTCGCGACCTCCGTCTCGGCCTGGGTCACCCCCCTGGAGGCCCTGGACGCCGCCCGCGTCACCCCGCCCGCCCGGGACTTCCCGCTCCTGCCCTACCTGGACGACTCCGTCGTCGACCGCCCCGGCGGCTTCGACCTGCACATCACGGTGTCCATCAACGGCCAGGAGGTGGCGCAGCCGCCGTTCTCGACGATGTACTGGACGGCCGCCCAGCAGCTCGCGCACATGACCGTCAACGGCGCCTCCCTGCGCACCGGCGACGTCTTCGGCTCGGGCACCGTCAGCGGCCCCGAGGTCGGCCAGCGCGGCTCGCTGCTGGAGCTCACCTGGAACGGCCGCGACGCCATCGAGCTCTCCGACGGCAAGCGCACCTTCCTGGAGGACGGGGACACCGTCACCCTCACCGCCTGGGCCCCGGGCCCGGACGGCACGCGCGTCGGCCTCGGCGAGGTCACCGGCCGCATCACGGGCGCCGCGTAGCGGCCCTCGGCACCCCCCGCGCCTCCGGACGGGCCCGACCCCCGTTCGGAGGCGCGCCGCGTGCGGCGCGCCCGGCGCGCCGGGATGGTGGACGGACGACCGGAAGCGGGAACCCGTGCCCGGTACCCCCACCGCGAGGAGCCGCCGCCATGACCGTACGCAGCCCGAGGACCCTCGTCACCTGCGCGGCCGCCGTGACGCTCGGCCTGACCGCCGTGGCCCCGGCCCACGGGGTCGAGGGTCCGGCGCCCGACCCGCGCAACGCGAAGGCCATGCGGGACCTGGCGACGGCGATGGCGGCGACCGCCAAGTACGCGGACGAGCGGCAGGCCCTCAAGGACGGGTACGTCCCGATGGGCGAGGAGTGCATGACGAACCCGTTCGGGGCGGGCGCCATGAACTACCACTACGTCAAGCAGGCCAACTGGGGTTCGAAGGACCCGGCGAGGCCCACCGCGCTCCTCTACAGCCGGGAGAAGGACAAGAACGGCCGGCGCCGGCTGGAGACGGTGGAGTGGATGTCCACCGACCGGGACCAGGACCTGAAGACCGCCGACGACCGGCCGAGCATGTTCGGGCTGCCCTTCGACGGGCCCATGCCGGGCCACTGGGCAGGCATGCCCAAGCACTACGACCTGCACCTGTGGGCGTACAAGGAGAACCCGGCGGGCCGCTTCCACAACTGGAACACGGCGCTGACCTGCCCGAAGAAGGCCCCCACCCCGGGCAAGCCGGCCACCTCCCACGCCCACGGCCACTAGCCGCGGCCACGGGTCCGGTCAAGTGCTCCGCGCATATGACTCACTCATGAGGGCGATGTTCGGCGGATCCCCGGCGATACGCTGGTGGCACTCGCGAGACTCCGGCTCATGGGAGCACTGATGAACCCGGAACACAGCTGGCCGATCCCACCGCCGGGCGGCTGGACTGCGGACGACCTGGACACGCTTCCGAATCTGCCTCCGCACACGGAGCTGATCGACGGGAGCCTGGTCTTCGTGAGTCCGCAGACTCGATTTCACATGCGTGCGGTCAACTTCCTCACCCGACACCTCACGGATCAGCAGCCGGCGGGCTTGGAGGTCTTCCGCGAGTTCACCATCGACATCGACCGTCACAACCGTCCCGAACCCGATCTCATCGTCGTCGACGAGAGCGCCGTGGGCGATCTGGACCAGACCCGGCTGCCGGTGGAATCCGTTCACCTGGCCGTCGAAGTGGTCTCGCCCGAATCCGTCGGCCGCGACCGTGGCGTCAAGCCGGTCAAGTACGCAGAAGCAGGCATCGTCCACTTCTGGCGGGTGGAGAACAAGGACGGCCGGGCCGTGATCTACGTGTACGAACTGGACCCGTCGACCCGGAGCTACGGGACTGCGGGGATCTTCCACGACCGCCTCAAGGTCTCGTCCCCCTTCGACATCGACCTCGACCTGACATCCATCACCCGCACACCGCGCACCGCCGAGTAGCCCCGCACACGGCCGTGGGCCCGGCCCCCTTCCTCGGGGGGCCGGGCCCACGGCCGTGCGGTGGAGCGGTGGAGCGGTCAGCGGACGAAGGTGCTCGCCTGGCCCGCCAGGTCCAGGAAGTACTGCGGCGCCAGGCCCAGGACCAGGGTGACCGCGACGCCCACCGCGATGGTGGTCATCGTCAGCGGCGAGGGCACGGCCACGGTCGGACCGTCGGCCTTCGGCTCGCTGAAGAACATCAGGACGATCACCCGGATGTAGAAGAACGCGGCGATCGCGGAGGAGAGGACGCCGATCACGACCAGCGCCCCGGCGCCGCCCTCGGCAGCGGCCGAGAACACCGCGAACTTGCCCGTGAAGCCCGACGTCAGCGGAATGCCCGCGAAGGCCAGCAGGAACACCGCGAACACGGCCGCGGCCAGCGGTGAACGCCGCCCCAGGCCCGCCCACTTGGACAGGTGCGTCGCCTCCCCGCCCGCGTCGCGCACCAGCGTGACCACCGCGAACGCGCCGATCGTCACGAAGGAGTAGGCGGCCAGGTAGAAGAGGACGGACTGCACGCCCTCAGCCGACGTCGCGATCACACCGGCCAGAATGAAACCGGCATGCGCGACGGAGGAGTACGCCAGGAGCCGCTTGACGTCCGTCTGGGTCACGGCGATCACCGCACCCGCCAGCATCGTGACGATGGCCACGGCCCACATCACCGGGCGCCAGTCCCAGCGCAGCCCCGGCAGGACCACGTACAGCAGCCGCAGCAGGGCGCCGAAGGCGGCCACCTTGGTCGCCGCCGCCATGAAGCCGGTGACCGGGGTCGGGGCGCCCTGGTAGACGTCCGGGGTCCACATGTGGAACGGCACCGCACCGACCTTGAACAGCAGGCCAGTCAGGACCAGCGCACCGCCCATGAGCAGCAGCACGTCGTTGCCCATGGTGCCGGCCAGCGCCGGGTCGATCTTCGCGATCGTGCCGTCCACCACGTCGGCGATCACCGCGTAGGACATGGAGCCCGCGTAACCGTAGAGCAGGGCGATGCCGAAGAGGAGGAAGGCGGAGGAGAAGGCGCCCAGCAGGAAGTACTTCACCGCGGCCTCCTGCGACATCAGCCGCTGGCGGCGGGCGACGGCGCAGAGCAGGTAGAGCGGGAGGGAGAAGACCTCCAGGGCGACAAACAGGGTCAGCAGGTCGTTGGCCGCCGGGAAGATCAGCATGCCGGCGATCGCGAACAGGGCCAGCGGGAACACCTCGGTGGTGGTGAACCCGGCCTTGACGGCGGCCTTCTCACTGTCGCTGCCCGGTACCGACGCCGCCTGGGCGGCGAAGGAGTCCACCCGGTTGCCGTGCGCGGCCGGGTCCAGGCGCCGCTCGGCGAGGGTGAAGACCGCGACGACCGAGGCCAGCAGGATGGTGCCCTGCAGGAAGAGCGCGGGGCCGTCCACGGCGATGGCGCCCATCGCGGCGACCTGTGCCTTGGCCGAGCCGTACCCGCCCGCGGCCAGGCCGACCACCGCGGCGAAGGCCGAGGCCAGCGCGGCCAACGCCAGGAACACCTGTACGTAGTAGCGGGACCTGCGGGGCACGAAGGCCTCCACGAGGATCCCGACGACCGCCGCGCCCACCACGATCAGGATGGGAGCGAGCTGCGCGTACTCGATGGTCGGCGCCGGGATCCGGTCGGCCGGTGTGTCGGCCGCCAGTGTCCACAGGCTGTGGGCGGACGTCAGTGTGCTCACTTCGCCTCCTCCCCGTTCTTGGCTTCGACGGCGACCTCGGGCTTCGGGTCCGTCTGCTGCACGTCCGACATGGTGTGTTCCACCGCCGGGTTGACGATGTCGGTCAGGACCTTCGGGTAGACGCCCAGCCCGATCAGCAGCGCGATCAGCGGGGCGACCACGAGCATCTCGCGCGGGCGCAGGTCCGGCATGGTGCGGACCTCCTCCTTCACGGGGCCGGTCATCGTGCGCTGGTAGAGGACGAGCGTGTAGAGCGCGGCCAGCACGATGCCGATCGTGGCGATGATCCCGATGACCGGGTAGCGGGCGAACGTGCCCACCAGGACCAGGAATTCACTGACGAAGGGTGCGAGGCCGGGCAGCGAGAGGGTGGCGAGGCCGCCGATGAGGAAGGTCCCGGCGAGGACCGGGGCCACCTTCTGGACGCCGCCGTAGTCGGCGATGAGCCGCGAGCCGCGCCGCGAGATCAGGAAGCCGGCCACCAGCATCAGCGCCGCCGTCGACAGGCCGTGGTTGACCATGTAGAGGGTGGCGCCGGACTGGCCCTGGGAGGTCATCGCGAAGATGCCCAGGACGATGAAGCCGAAGTGCGAGATGGAGGCGTAGGCCACCAGCCGCTTGATGTCCCGCTGGCCCACGGCCACGAGGGCCCCGTAGACGATGGAGATCAGGGCGAGTACGAGGATCACCGGCGTGGCCCACTTGCTGGCGTCGGGGAAGAGCCCGAGGCAGAAGCGGAGCATCGCGAAGGTGCCGACCTTGTCGACGACCGCGGTGATCAGTACGGCGACCGGGGCGGTGGACTCGCCCATCGCGTTCGGCAGCCAGGTGTGCAGCGGCCACAGCGGGGCCTTCACCGCGAAGGCGAAGAAGAAGCCGAGGAACAGCAGCCGCTCGGTGTTGGTCGCCATGTCGAGGGTGCCCGCGGCCCGGGCGGCGGTGATCTCCTGGAGCGAGAAGTTCCCGGCGACCACGTACAGGCCGATGACGGCGGCCAGCATGATCAGACCGCCGACCAGGTTGTAGAGGAGGAACTTGACCGCCGCGTAGCTGCGCTGCGCGGCCGCGTTCTCGTCACTGCCCGAGTGCGCCCGGTCCCCGAAGCCGCCGATGAGGAAGTACATCGGGATGAGCATGGCTTCGAAGAAGATGTAGAAGAGGAAGACGTCGGTGGCCTCGAAGGAGATGATCACCATCGCCTCGACCATGAGGATCAGGGCGAAGAAGCCCTGGGTCGGACGCCAGCGCTTGGAGCTCGTCTCCAGCGGGTCGGCGTCGTGCCAGCCGGCCGCGATCACGAAGGGGATCAGGAGCGCGGTGAGTCCGATGAGGACCACGCCGATCCCGTCCACGCCCAGCTCGTAGCGGACGCCGAAGGCGGCGATCCAGGGCCGGGATTCGGTGAGCTGGTAGCGGTCGCCACCGGGTTCGAAGCGGATGGCGATGAGCACGGCCAGGGCCAGTGTCGCCAGTGAGAAGAGCAGCGCGAGCCACTTGGCGGCGGTCCGGCGGGCGGCCGGGACGGCCGCCGTGAGGATCGCGCCGACCGCGGGCACCGCGGCCGTGACCGTCAGAAGCGGGAAGTTCATGTCACACCGCCCTCATCAGCAGGGTCGCGGCGACGAGGATCGCCGTCCCCCCGAACATCGAGACCGCGTAGCTGCGGGCGTAGCCGTTCTGCAGCTTGCGCAGCCGGCCCGAGAGGCCGCCGACCGAGGCGGCGGTCCCGTTGACCACGCCGTCGACCAGGCTGTGGTCGACGTACACGAGGGAGCGGGTCAGGTGCTCCCCGCCGCGCACCAGCACGACGTGGTTGAAGTCGTCCTGGTAGAGGTCGCGGCGGGCCGCCCGGGTGAGGAAGGAGCCGCGCGGGGCGAGGACCGGTACGGGCCTGCGCCCGTACATCCCCCAGGCGATGCCGACGCCGACGAGGAGCATCACCATGGTGGCCGCGGTGACCGTCATGGCACTGACCGGCGGGTTGCCGTGCTCGTAGCCGGTGACGGGCTCCAGCCAGGTCAGGAAGCGCTCGCCGATCTCGAAGAAGGCGCCGGCGAAGACCGAGCCGAGGGCGAGGATGACCATCGGGATCGTCATGGACTTGGGGGACTCGTGCGGGTGCGGCTCGTGGCCCTCCGCATCCGGCTGCCAGCGCTTCTCACCGAAGAAGGTGAGGAGCATGACGCGGGTCATGTAGAAGGCGGTGATGCCGGCGCCCAGCAGGGTGACCCCGCCGAGGATCCAGCCCTCGGTGCCGCCCTTCGCGAACGCCGCCTCGATGATCATGTCCTTGGAGAAGAAGCCGGACAGGCCCGGGAAGCCGATGATCGCCAGGTAGCCGAGGCCGAAGGTGACGAAGGTGACCGGCATGTACTTCCTCAAGGCCCCGTACTTGCGCATGTCGACCTCGTCGTTCATCCCGTGCATCACGGAACCCGCACCGAGGAAGAGACCGGCCTTGAAGAAGCCGTGCGTCACCAGGTGCATGATCGCGAAGACGTAGCCGATCGGGCCGAGGCCCGCGGCGAGGATCATGTAGCCGATCTGCGACATCGTCGAGCCCGCCAGGGCCTTCTTGATGTCGTCCTTCGCGCAACCGACGATCGCACCGAAGAGCAGCGTGACCGCGCCCACGACGACCACGACCAGCTGGGCGTCGGGCGCCGCGTTGAAGACGGCGCCGGAACGGACGATCAGGTAGACGCCGGCGGTCACCATCGTCGCCGCGTGGATCAGGGCCGAGACCGGGGTCGGGCCCTCCATCGCGTCCCCGAGCCAGGACTGCAGCGGCACCTGCGCGGACTTGCCGCAGGCCGCCAGCAGCAGCATCAGGCCGATGGCGGTGAGCATGCCCTCGGAGGCCTCACCCACCGCGCCGAACACCGGCTCGAAGGCGAAGGTCCCGAACGTGGTGAACATCAGCATGATCGCGATCGACAGGCCCATGTCGCCGACGCGGTTGACCAGGAAGGCCTTCTTGGCCGCCGTGGCGGCGCTGGGCTTGTGCTGCCAGAAGCCGATCAGCAGGTACGAGGCGAGGCCCACGCCCTCCCAGCCGAAGTACAGCAGCAGGTAGTTGTCGGCGAGGACCAGCAGCAGCATGGCCGCGACGAACAGGTTGAGGTAGCCGAAGAAACGGCGGCGGCGCTCGTCGTGCTCCATGTACCCGATCGAGTACACGTGGATGAGCGTGCCGACGCCGGAGATCAGCAGGACGAAGGTCATGGACAGCTGGTCCAGCTGGAAGGCCATGTCCGCCTGGAAGCCCTCGACGGGGATCCAGGTGTACAGGTTCTGCGTCAGCGTCCGGTCGTCGGCGCTGCGCCCCAGCATGTCGGCGAACAGTACGACGCCGATGCCGAACGAGACGGCCGCGAGCAGCGTCCCGATCCAGTGGCCGGTCCTGTCCAGGCGGCGGCCGCCGCAGAGCAGCACCACCGCTCCGAGCAGGGGCGCCGCGATCAGCAGCGCAATCAGGTTCTCCACAGCGACCCCTTACAGCTTCATCAGGCTGGCGTCGTCGACCGAGGCCGAGTGGCGGGTACGGAACAGCGACACGATGATCGCCAGGCCGACCACGACCTCCGCGGCGGCGACGACCATGGTGAAGAAGGCGATGATCTGGCCGTCGAGGTTGCCGTGCATCCGGGAGAACGCGACGAAGGCGAGGTTGCAGGCGTTGAGCATCAGCTCGATGCACATGAACAGCACGATCGCGTTCTTGCGGATGAGCACACCGACGGCGCCGATGGTGAACAGCAGGGCCGCCAGGTACAGGTAGTTGACCGGATTCACTGCGAGGCCTCCTCACGGCCGAGGCGCTCCGCGGAACGCTGTTCCAGCGCCTTGAGGTCGTCGAGCGCCTCGCCGGAGACGTCGCGGATCTGGCCCCGGGCGCGCAGCGTCCTGCTGACCGTCAGCTCGGACGGGGTTCCGTCCGGCAGCAGACCGGGAACGTCCACCGCGTTGTGCCGGGCGTAGACGCCGGGTGCGGGCAGCGGCGGGAGCTGCACGCCCTCGCGCACGCGGCGCTCGGCCAGCTCGCGCTGGGTCGCGGCCCGTTCGGTGCGCTCCCGGTGGGTGAGCACCATCGCGCCGACGGCCGCGGTGATCAGCAGCGCGCCGGTGACCTCGAAGGCGAAGACGTACCGGGTGAAGATCAGCTGCGCCAGGCCCTCGACGTTGCCGCCGGAGTTGATCCGGCCGAGCCCGTTGAAGTGGTTCAGCCCGGCGTGGCCGATGCCGGCGAACAGCAGGATGCCGAAGCCGAGCCCGCACAACAGGGCCATCCAGCGCTGCCCCTTGATGGTCTCCTTCAGGGAGTCCGCGGCGGTGACGCCGACGAGCATGACCACGAAGAGGAAGAGCATCATGATCGCGCCGGTGTAGACGATGATCTGGACGACGCCCAGGAAGTACGCCCCGTTGGCGAGGTAGAAGACGGCCAGGATGATCATCGTCCCGGCGAGGCTGAGTGCGCTGTGCACGGCCTTCTTCATCAGGATCGTGGCCAGCGCGCCGATGACGGCGACCGTTCCGAGGATCCAGAACTGCACGGCCTCACCGGTGGAGGTGACGGTCGCGGCCATGGCGCTCATGCCCCCACCTCCGCGCTGTTCCCGCCGTCGGAGCCGGCCGGCTGCTCGCCCTTGGAGACCGCCACCTGCCGGACGGTGCCCGGGGCGGCGCCCGTCACCAGCCCGCGGTAGTAGTCCTGCTCGTCGGTGCCGGGGAAGATCGAGTGCGGGGCCTCGACCATGCCCTCGCTCAGGCCCGCGAGCAGCTGCTCCTTGGTGTAGATGAGCGACTCGCGGCTGGCGTCGGCCAGTTCGAACTCGTTCGTCATCGTCAGCGCGCGCGTCGGGCAGGCCTCCACGCACAGCCCGCACAGGATGCAGCGGGCGTAGTTGATCTGGTAGACCCGGCCGTAGCGCTCACCCGGGGAGTAGCGCTCCTCCTCGGTGTTGTCCGCGCCCTCCACGTAGATGGCGTCGGCGGGACAGGCCCAGGCGCACAGCTCGCACCCGATGCACTTCTCCAGACCGTCGGGGTGCCGGTTGAGCTGGTGCCGTCCGTGGAAGCGCGGAGCGGTCGTCTTCTGCTGCTCCGGGTACTGCTCGGTGAGGCGCTTCTTGAACATGGCCTTGAAGGTCACGCCGAAGCCGGCCACCGGGTTCTGCCACTTCTCGTCAGACATCTCTCAAGCCTCCTCTCGGTCCTTGTCGGTGTTCGCCGCGCCACTGGCGATCAGCTCCCGCTCGCTGCGGGGCCGCCGGCGCGGTACGGGTGCCAGGTGCTGGCCGGGCTTGGGCGGTACGGGGAAGCCGCCCGCCAGCGGATCGAAGGGCGCGGTGTCCTTGGCGGCGTCCGCGGCCGCCGCCTTCTCGCGCTTGTCGCGGAAGACGTCGGCGACGAAGGAGAGCAGCAGGATCGCCACGACGGCACCGCCGACGTAGAGGGCGATGTCCGCGATCTCGTACGACTCGTTGCGCAGGGCCCGGACGGTGGCGACCATCATCAGCCAGACCAGGGAGACCGGGATCAGGACCTTCCAGCCGAGCTTCATCAGCTGGTCGTAGCGCACGCGCGGCAGCGTGCCGCGCAGCCAGATGAAGAAGAAGAGGAGCAGCTGGACCTTGAGGACGAACCAGAGCAGCGGCCACCAGCCGTGGTTGGCGCCCTCCCAGAAGGTGCTGATCGGGTACGGGGCCCGCCAGCCGCCGAGGAAGAGGGTGACCGAGACCGCCGAGACGGTGACCATGTTGACGTACTCGGCGAGCATGAACAGCGCGAACTTGATGGACGAGTACTCGGTGTTGAAGCCGCCGACGAGGTCGCCCTCGGACTCCGGCATGTCGAAGGGGGCGCGGTTCGTCTCGCCGACCATCGTGACGACGTAGATGATGAAGGACACCGGCAGCAGCACGATGAACCAGCGGTCCTGCTGGGCCTCCACGATCGCCGAGGTCGACATCGACCCGGAGTAGAGGAAGACCGAGGCGAAGGCCGCGCCCATCGCGATCTCGTAGGAGATCATCTGCGCGCAGGAGCGCAGACCGCCCAGGAGCGGGTACGTGGAGCCGGAGGACCAGCCCGCCAGCACGATGCCGTAGATGCCGACCGAGGCCACCGCGAGGATGTAGAGCATCGCGATGGGCAGGTCGGTCAGCTGCATCGAGGTGCGCTGGCCGAAGATGGAGACCTCGTTGCCCGCCGGTCCGAAGGGGATCACCGCGATGGCCATGAAGGCCGGGATCGCCGCGATGATCGGGGCCAGGACGTACACCACCTTGTCGGCCCGCTTGACGACGATGTCTTCCTTGAGCATCAGCTTCACGCCGTCGGCGAGCGACTGGAGCATGCCCCAGGGGCCGTGCCGGTTGGGGCCGATGCGCAGCTGCATCCAGGCGACGACCTTGCGCTCCCACACGATGGAGAACAGCACCGTCACCATCAGGAAGGCGAAGCAGAACACCGCCTTGATAACGACGAGCCACCAGACGTCCCGTCCGAAGAGGGACAGGTCCTCGGCAGCGAGTTGAACGGTGTTCACGCGCCCACCTCCGCAGTGGTGTCGCCTGCACCGGCCGGGGTCGCCGGGCCGATGCGTACGAGGGTGCCCGGGCGGGCTCCGGCGTCGGCGAGGACGCCGGAGCCGGTGGAGTTCAGCGGGAGCCAGACGACGCGGTCGGGCATCTCGGTGATCCGCAGCGGGAGTTCCACGGTGCCGGCGGGGCCGGTGACCGCGAGGACGTCGCCGTCCTTGACGCCCGTCTCGGCGGCCGTGGCGGCCGACAGCCGGGCGCTCGCCTCGTGGCGGGTGCCGGCCAGGGCCTCGTCGCCGTCCTGGAGCCGGCCCTGGTCGAGGAGGAGCCGGTGGCCCGCGAGGACCGCCTCACCGGCGCCCGGGCGGGGCAGCGGCACCGGGTCGGTGGACTGCTCGGCGGCGAGCCCGCCCTCCCAGGGGCCGAGCCGCTCCAGTTCCCGGCGTACGGCGTGCACGTCGGGCAGGGCGATCGGCCGGTCGGCGGCGTCGGCCAGCATGTGCAGCACGCGGGCGTCGGCCGGGGCGAGCCGGCGGGTCATCTGGTCGGGCTTGAGCGCGGCCTCGAACGGCCTGACCCGGCCCTCCCAGTTGATGAACGCGCCCGCCTTCTCGGCGACCGCGGCGACCGGCAGGACCACGTCCGCGTGGTCGGTGACCTCGGAGGGCCGCAGCTCCAGGGAGACCACGAAGGCCTCCTGCAGGGCGGTCCGCGCGCGGGCCGGGTCCGGCAGGTCGGTGACCTCTACGCCGGCGACCAGCAGGGCGGACAGTTCCCGGGTGGCCGCGGCCTCGACGATCTGGCCGGTGTCGCGGCCGTAGCGGTGCGGGAGTTCGTCCAGGCCCCAGGCGGTGGCGACCTCGTCGCGGGCCCGCGGGTCGGTGGCCGGACGGCCGCCCGGCAGCAGGGACGGCAGGGCGCCGGCCTCGACGGCCGCCCGTTCCCCGGCCCGGCGCGGGATCCACACCAGCTTCGCCCCGGTCGCGGCGGCCGCCCGGACGGCGGCGGTCAGCGCGCCGGGCACGCCGGCGAGGCGTTCCCCGACGACGATGACGGCGCCCGGCGCGCGCAGCGCCTCGGCGGCTTCGGCGCCGCCCGATTCCAGGCCGCTCCGTGAGGACAGCGCGTCCAGCCAGTCGGGCTCGGTGCCGGGGGCGGCCGCGAGCAGGGTGCCTCCGGCCTTGTGCAGTCCGCGGGTGGCGAAGGGTGCGAGGGCGAAGGTCCGCTGCTTGGACCTGCGGTGGGCCTTGCGCAGCCGCAGGAAGACGCCGGGGGCCTCCTCCTCGGCCTCGATGCCGGCGAGCAGCACCGCGGGCGCCGCCTCCAGCGAGGTGTGGGTGACGCCGTCGCCGTCGAGGTCCTTGCCGGTACCGGCGACGGTGGCGGCCAGGAAGTCGGCCTCCTCCGCGCTGTGCACGCGGGCCCGGAAGTCGATGTCGTTGGTGTCGAGCACGACCCGGGCGAACTTGGCGTACGCGTAGGCGTCCTCGACGGTGAGCCGCCCTCCGGTGAGCACCCCGGCCCGGCCGCGCGCGGCGGCGAGCCCGTTCGCCGCGGCCTCCAGGGCCTCGGGCCAGCTCGCCGGCTCCAGGACTCCGGCGGCGCTCCGCACCAGGGGGGTGGTCAGCCGGTCCGGGCGCTGCGCGTAGCGGAAGGCGAAGCGGCCCTTGTCGCAGACCCACTCCTCGTTGACCTCGGGGTCCTCCGCGGCGAGGCGCCGCAGCACCTTGCCGCGGCGGTGGTCGGTACGGGTCGCGCAGCCGCCCGCGCAGTGCTCGCACACGCTCGGGGAGGAGACGAGGTCGAAGGGGCGGGAGCGGAACCGGTACGCGGCGGAGGTGAGGGCGCCGACCGGGCAGATCTGGATGGTGTTGCCGGAGAAGTACGACTCGAAGGGGTCGCCCTCGCCGGTGCCGACCTGCTGGAGCGCACCGCGTTCCAGCAGCTCGATCATCGGGTCGCCGGCGATCTCGTTGGAGAAGCGGGTGCAGCGGGCGCACAGCACGCACCGCTCCCGGTCCAGCAGGACCTGGGTGGAGATCGGGACGGGCTTCTCGTAGGTCCGTTTGCGGCCCTCGAAGCGGGATTCGGCGTTGCCGTGGGACATCGCCTGGTTCTGCAGCGGGCATTCGCCGCCCTTGTCGCAGACGGGGCAGTCCAGCGGGTGGTTGATGAGCAGCAGCTCCATCACCCCGCGCTGGGCCTTGTCGGCGACCTCGGAGGTCAGCTGGGTCTTGACGACCATGCCGTCGGTGCAGGTGATGGTGCAGGAGGCCATCGGCTTGCGCTGGCCCTCGACCTCGACGATGCACTGGCGGCAGGCGCCGGCCGGGGGCAGGAGGGGGTGGTCGCAGAACCGGGGGATCTCGATGCCGAGCTGTTCGGCGGCGCGGATGACGAGGGTGCCCTTGGGCACCGAGAGCTCGACCCCGTCGATGGTCAGCGAGACCAGGTCCTCCGGCGGGACGGCCGATCCTCCCCCGGAGGCGGCCGTAGTGGTGACGGTCATGCGTTCACCTCCGTGTCGGCCCAGAGGGTCGACTTCCTGGGGTCGAAGGGGCAGCCCTTGCCCGTGATGTGCTGCTCGTACTCCTCGCGGAAGTACTTGAGCGAGGAGAAGATCGGGCTGGCCGCGCCGTCGCCGAGCGCGCAGAAGGACTTGCCGTTGATGTTGTCGGCGATGTCGTTCAGCTTGTCGAGGTCGGACATGACGCCCTTGCCGGCCTCGATGTCGCGCAGCAGTTGGACCAGCCAGTAGGTGCCCTCGCGGCAGGGCGTGCACTTGCCGCATGACTCGTGGGCGTAGAACTCGGTCCACCGGGTGACGGCCCGCACCACGCAGGTGGTCTCGTCGAAGCACTGGAGGGCCTTGGTGCCGAGCATCGAGCCGGCGGCGCCCACGCCCTCGTAGTCCAGGGGGACGTCGAGGTGCTCGTCGGTGAACATCGGGGTGGAGGAGCCGCCGGGGGTCCAGAACTTCAGCCGGTGTCCGGGTCGCATCCCGCCGCTCATGTCGAGGAGCTGGCGCAGGGTGATGCCGAGCGGGGCCTCGTACTGGCCGGGGCCGGCGACGTGCCCGGAGAGGGAGTAGAGGGTGAAGCCGGGGGACTTCTCGGTCCCCATCGACTTGAACCAGTCCTTGCCCCGGTTCAGGATCGCGGGAACCGAGGCGATGGACTCCACGTTGTTCACGACAGTGGGGCAGGCGTAGAGCCCCTCGACCGCGGGGAAGGGGGGCCGCAGCCGGGGCTGGCCGCGCCGTCCTTCGAGGGAGTCGAGCAGCGCCGTCTCCTCCCCGCAGATGTACGCGCCCGCGCCCGCGTGCACGGTGATGTCGAGGTTGCGTCCGGTGCCGTCGATGTCCTTGCCGAGGTAACCGGCCGCGTACGCCTCGCGCACGGCCTCGTGCAGGCGTCGCAGGACGGGCACCGTCTCGCCGCGCAGGTAGATGAAGGCGTGCTCGGAGCGGATCGCGTAGCAGGCGATGATCATTCCCTCGATGAGGGAGTGCGGGTTGGCGAAGAGCAGGGGGATGTCCTTGCAGGTTCCCGGCTCCGACTCGTCGGCGTTCACGACGAGGTAGTGCGGCTTGCCGTCGCCCTGCGGGATGAACTGCCACTTCATTCCGGTGGGGAAGCCGGCGCCGCCGCGTCCGCGCAGACCGGAGTCCTTCACGTAGGCGATGAGGTCGTCCGGGGTCATCGCGAGCGCCTTGCGCAGGCCCTCGTAGCCCTCGTGGCGCCGGTAGGTCTCCAGCGTCCACGATGCGGGTTCGTCCCAGAAGGCCGACAGGACGGGGGCCAGGAGCTTCTCCGGGCTGGTCCCTCCCCCGGCCTCCGGCTGGGAGGTGCCCCCCTGACTTTCCTTGGATGACACGGACATCACTCCCCTCCCTCGGTGGTGCTCTCGCCGCGCGGGTGGACGATCGGGGTGTGCGGGGGCTCACCCCGGGCGATGCGCAGGCCGATCAGGGAGGCCGGTCCGGCGCCGCCGGTGGCCTCGACCGCGCCGGCCCGCTCGTCCGGGAATCCGGCGAGGATCCGGGCGGTCTCCTTGTAGGTGCACAGCGGCGCGCCCCGGGTCGGCGAGACCTCTCGGCCGGCCAGCAGGTCGTCGACCATGGCCTTGGCGGACTCGGGGGTCTGGTTGTCGAAGAACTCCCAGTTCACCATCACCACGGGGGCGTAGTCGCAGGCCGCGTTGCACTCGATGTGTTCGAGGGTGACCTTGCCGTCGGGGGTGGTCTCGTTGTTGCCGACCCCGAGGTGCTCCTTGAGCTCCTCGAAGATGGCGTCGCCGCCCATGACCGCGCACAGGGTGTTGGTGCAGACGCCGACCTGGTAGTCGCCCGAGGGCCTGCGCCGGTACATCGTGTAGAAGGTGGCGACGGCGGTGACCTCGGCCGTGGTCAGGCCGAGCGTCTCGGCGCAGAAGCGGATGCCGGTCCTGGAGACGTGGCCCTCCTGCGACTGGCACAGGTGCAGCAGCGGGAGCAGTGCCGAGCGGCTGTCGGGGTAGCGGGCGACGACCTCCTTCGCGTCCGCTGCGAGGCGCGCGCGTACCTCCGCCGGGAAGTCGGGGGCGGGCAGCTGGGGCATGCCCAGCTGGACCCCTCGGTTCTGAGGACTGGTGGTCATCGGTCGACGCCTCCCATCACGGGGTCGATGGAGGCGACGGCGACGATGACGTCGGCGACCTGGCCGCCCTCGCACATCGCGGCCATGGCCTGCAGGTTGGTGAAGGACGGATCGCGGAAGTGGACCCGGTAGGGGCGGGTTCCGCCGTCGGAGACGACGTGGACGCCGAGCTCGCCCTTGGGCGACTCGACCGCCGCGTAGGCCTGCCCGGCCGGCACCCGGAAGCCCTCGGTCACCAGCTTGAAGTGGTGGATGAGGGCCTCCATGGAGGTGCCCATGATGTTCCTGATGTGGTCGAGGGAGTTGCCGAGGCCGTCGGGGCCCATGGCCAGCTGCGCCGGCCAGGCGATCTTCTTGTCGGCGACCATGACCGGGCCGGGCTCCAGCCGCTCCAGGCACTGCTCGACGATCCGCAGGGACTGGCGCATCTCCTCCAGCCGGATCAGGAACCGCCCGTAGGAGTCGCAGGTCTCGGTGGTCGGTACGTCGAACTCGTAGTCCTCGTAGCCGCAGTACGGGTCCGACTTGCGCAGGTCGTGCGGCAGGCCGGCGGAGCGCAGGATCGGGCCGGTGGCGCCGAGCGCCATGCAGCCGGCGAGGTCGAGGTGGCCGACGTCCTGCATGCGGGCCTTGAAGATGGGGTTGCCGGTGGCGAGCTTGTCGTATTCCGGCAGGTTCTTCTTCATGGTCTTCACGAACTCGCGCAGCTGGTCGACGGCGCCCGGGGGGAGGTCCTGCGCGAGGCCGCCGGGGCGGATGAACGCGTGGTTCATGCGCAGTCCGGTGATCAGCTCGAAGATGTCGAGGATCAGCTCGCGGTCGCGGAAGCCGTAGATCATGATCGTGGTCGCGCCCAGCTCCATGCCGCCGGTGGCGATGCACACCAGGTGGGAGGAGAGCCGGTTCAGCTCCATCAGCAGGACGCGGATGACGGTGGCGCGGTCGGGGATCTGGTCGGTGATGCCGAGCAGCTTCTCCACGCCGAGGCAGTACGCCGTCTCGTTGAAGAACGGCGTCAGGTAGTCCATGCGCGTGACGAAGGTGGTGCCCTGCGTCCAGTTGCGGAATTCGAGGTTCTTCTCGATTCCGGTGTGGAGGTAGCCGATGCCGCAGCGGGCCTCGGTGACGGTCTCGCCGTCGATCTCCAGGATCAGCCGGAGCACACCGTGGGTGGACGGGTGCTGCGGGCCCATGTTGACGACGATCCGCTCGTCGTCGGCCCTGGCCGCCGACTGGACGATCTCGTCCCAGTCGCCGCCGGTGACGGTGTAGACGGTGCCCTCGGTGGTCTCGCGGGCGGAGGAGTGGTTGCCTGCTTCTTCATTCGTGATGGGGGACATCAGCTGTACGACCTCCGCTGGTCGGGAGCCGGGATCTGGGCGCCCTTGTACTCGACGGGGATGCCGCCGAGCGGGTAGTCCTTGCGCTGCGGGAAGCCCTGCCAGTCGTCCGGCATCATGATCCGGGTGAGGGCCGGGTGCCCGTCGAAGACCAGGCCGAAGAAGTCGTACGCCTCGCGCTCGTGCCAGTCGTTGGTCGGGTAGACGGAGACGAGCGAGGGGACGTGCGGGTCGGCGTCCGGGACGGACACCTCCAGGCGCAGGATCCGGCCGTGGGTCAGCGAGCGCAGGTGGTAGACGGCGTGCAGTTCGCGGCCCTTGTCCCCGGGGAAGTGGACCCCGCAGACTCCGGTGCAGAGCTCGAAGCGCAGGGCGGGGTCGTCGCGCAGGGTGCGCGCGACCCGTACGAGGTGCTCGCGGGCGATGTGGAAGGTGAGCTCGCCCCGGTCGACCACCGTCTTCTCGATGGCGTTCTCGGGGACGAGGTCCTGTTCCTCCAGGGCGCCTTCGAGTTCGTCGGCCACCTCGTCGAAGTACGAACCGTACGGGCGGGCGCTCGCGCCGGGCAGGGCCACGGTGCGGACGAGTCCGCCGTATCCGCTGGTGTCGCCGCCCTTCTCGGCGCCGAACATGCCCTTGCGGACGCCGATGACCTCGGGGCCCTGGGCGCGCGGCGCGGGAAGGCCGTTGCCGTCCGCGCCGTCCGCGCCGGTTTCGTTGCCGTGGTCCGGCTCTTGGGTCTCGCTCACCGGAGCAGCCCCTTCATCTCAATGGTGGGGAGGGCCTTGAGGGCAGCCGCCTCCGCCTCGCGGGCCGCTTCCTCCCGGTTCACTCCGAGCTTTCCGCCCTGGATCTTCTGGTGGAGCTTGAGGATGGCGTCCATCAGCATCTCGGGGCGGGGCGGGCAGCCGGGGAGGTAGATGTCCACCGGGACGATGTGGTCGACGCCCTGGACGATCGCGTAGTTGTTGAACATTCCGCCTGAAGATGCACAAACCCCCATGGAGATGACCCATTTGGGAGCGGGCATCTGGTCGTACACCTGGCGCAGCACCGGCGCCATCTTCTGGCTGACCCGTCCGGCCACGATCATCAGGTCGGCCTGGCGCGGGGAGCCTCGGAAGACCTCCATGCCGAAGCGGGCCAGGTCGTACCGGCCCGCTCCGGTCGTCATCATCTCGATGGCGCAGCAGGCGAGGCCGAAGGTCGCCGGGAAGACGGACGACTTGCGCACCCACCCCGCGGCCTGTTCGACGGTGGTCAGCAGAAAGCCGCTCGGCAGCTTCTCTTCCAGTCCCATGGGAAATTCAGCCCCTCAGTCCCATTCCAGGCCGCCGCGGCGCCAGACGTAGGCGTAGGCGACGAAGACGGTGAGCACGAAGAGCAGCATCTCGACGAGCCCGAAGATCCCCAGGGCGTCGAAGGTGACGGCCCAGGGGTAGAGGAAGACAACCTCGATGTCGAAGACGATGAAGAGCATCGCCGTCAGGTAGTACTTGATGGGGAAGCGGCCGCCGCCGGCCGGCGTCGGTGTCGGCTCGATGCCGCACTCGTAGGCGTCGAGCTTCGCCCGGTTGTACCGTTTTGGACCGATCAGCGTGGCCATGACCACGGAGAAGATCGCAAACCCTGCGCCGAGGGCGCCGAGCACGAGGATGGGCGCGTACGCATTCACGCTCCTCGCTCCTTCCAGTCGTCCTTGACCGTTGGACCGCCGCCGGCCGGAGCCCCTCCCGGTGGGAGCGGGGGACGTGCCCCGCCTCGCGAAGATCGTGCACATGTGAGGCAGTTCACAAGCCGGACTGGTGCGCATCTTATGCCTGCTCCTCTGTGATCTGCGACACGGGTAACAACACCGTGTTTGTGATCTCCACCACCTGACGAACGATCATGAAGTCCGATGAGTGGTGATCTTCATACGCGAAGCATCCGCATGATCACCAAAGGTGACATTCGAGCCCGTTCTCGCAGGTGAGCGGCGCATCGCCCTATCAAACGATGGTGGCTGCAGGCAAATTGGCCTGGAAGCGACGCTGATGGTAAGGGGATCCGTGTCGCCCGGTCGGGGGGTCCGCGCGTACGGAGGTGGACACGGGGCACACGAGGGTGCGGCGGGGCACCGAGTGCGTGCATCCGTTCACGAACTTCCCGGCGGCGCGAGAGCGCCCGCTTCACAGGAAGGTCACGGACCGGCCACAGCGTCCGCATGGCGTGATCCTCCTGTGACCTGCGCCACTCTGAATCAGACCTTCCGAAAGCGGGCTTGGCCATCTGTGCGGGGGGATGGTAGTCCGCGGATCAATTCGGACTTAATTCTGAAACCCCATGATCACAGCCTTGTGAAGGCGTGTCCGTTTCGCCCGTTACGGCGTCAATAAGAAGCGTGACGCGCCCGGTTCGCGCCCTTCGCGCGCAACTGTGGCGCACCCCACGTTTCTTGAAGGGACCCCTGACGCCCTGATAGCGGTTGTTCTCATGTCCCACACCGCTCACATACCCAGCCACCGGAAGCCCCGCCGCAGCGCCTCGAAGCTCGCGGTCCGCGCCGGAGTTGCCGGTGGCGTCCTCAGCACCCTGGCCATGGCCGGCACCGCGAGCGCGTCCCCGTCCGAGCCCGTGGCCGAGACGACGCTCGAAATGCCGGTCCTGAACCTGGACCTGGCCGCCGAGGTCGCCTCCGCAGTCACCACGGCCGCCGAGAACACCCGTCTGGCCGCCGTCGAAGGCGAACTGACCGCCCAGGAGGAGAGCGCCCGCACCGGCGCCGCCGCCGAGGCGAAGCAGGCCAAGGAGACGGCCCAGAAGGCCGCGGAGAAGAAGGCGAAGGAGGAGGCGGACCGCAAGGCCGAGGCCGAGCGCGCCACCCGCGACTCCGAGCGCACCTCGCTCAAGAGCACCTCCACCACCTCCACCACCGCCAAGGCCCCCCAGGGCACCGGCACCGTGACGGCCCCGGCCACCGGCTCCGCCGCCGCCATCGTCAACTTCGCCCGCGCGCAGGTCGGCAAGGCCTACGTGATGGGTGGCACCGGCCCGTCCTCCTTCGACTGCTCCGGCCTCGTCCAGGCCGCCTACCGCCAGGCCGGCATCTCCCTGCCGCGCATGTCCCAGGCGCAGTCCTCGGCCGGCAGGTCCGTCTCCCTGAACGCCCTTCAGC
Organism: Streptomyces sp. NPDC090021; assembly: GCF_044748225.1. Classification (NCBI taxonomy): domain Bacteria; kingdom Bacillati; phylum Actinomycetota; class Actinomycetes; order Kitasatosporales; family Streptomycetaceae; genus Streptomyces; species Streptomyces sp. NPDC090021. The sequence goes on from NZ_JBIVFO010000011.1 coordinate 85,921, forward strand.
CGGGCGACATCCTCTACTGGGGCTCCAAGGGCAGCGCGTACCACGTCGCCGTCTACGTCGGCGGCGGCAAGTTCGTCGGCGCGCAGAACCCCAGCACGGGCATCGTCGAGCGCAGCCTGAGCTACGACAAGCCGACGGGCGCCGTCCGCGTCCTCTGAGACCGCTCCCGAGTCCCGCTCGGCCACCGGCAGCAGAACACGGCCGGAGGGCCGGTACTCCCCCGCTCGGGGGTGGAGTACCGGCCCTCCGGCCGTTGTCGTGGGCGCCGGTACGCGGCGTTCCGGTCCCTGCGAAGATGGCGGGGCAGGCCCCGAGCGTCAGACCCTGGAGGTGGTGGTCCCGTGGGCACACAGCCGTACGAGCACCACGAGGCCGGCGACCCCACCGCGGTCCGGGCCGCCCTCGGCCTCGGGCTCCTAGCCGTCGGGGGCTTGCTGCTGAACACCACCCGCCCCTGGCAGAAACCGGGCCACGCCCTGCTCCTCGCGACCGGCTGGACCGTCTCGGGCACCCTGCTGGTGTGCGGCCTGGTCCTGCTGGCCCGGTGCGTGCGCGGCGTGCACGGCGGCCCCGACCCGGAAGACCGGGGTACCGGGGACCGCCGTCCCTCGTGAGCACCCTCCACCGGCCTCAGGCCTTCGGGGCCACCGTGGTCTCGCCGAGTTACAGGCCATTCGCGGGACACCCCGCGCCAGGCCCGGCGGAACGGGGGCCCTTGCGCGGACCACGCAACCCACGAGATTCTTCCTACCGACGGTGTTACGTTTTAGGTATGAGCAGCCACGTAACCCACCAGGCCGCCGAGCGGGCCGGTAAGAGATCGGTGTCGCTGGCGCAATCGTTGATCAAGGAAGTCGAGGAGCGCACCGGCAAGAACGGCTTCTCCTCCGTTGTGGCCGAAGCCCTGGAGGAGTGGCTCGCCGCTCAGAAGCTCCGCGAGGTCGTCGCCGCCGACCGAAAGGCCTTCGGCCCCGTTTCCGCCGAAGCCAGGCGGCAGGCGGAACAGGAGTGGTGAGCAAGCGCCTCAAGATCAAAGCCAAGAGCGAGGGCACGCTCATCCTGGACGCCCAAGGGCTTTCCCTGCACGTCGACGGCGACGAAGGGATGCGAGCGCGCATCGAGGTGGCTCAGCAGAGCGGCCGGCGCGTGGCGCTGTCCGCCCTGACACCCCTGGAAGTACGCCGGACCGGGGAAGCCGCCAAGCGGCTCCAGTTCCTGCTGTCCCGGTTCGACGTGAAACCGGTCAACGACGCGGTGACGGACGCGGCGGCAAAGCTGCTGGACGCCTCGGGCCTTGACGGACACGAATGCCTCGTGGACGCACTAGTGGTCGCCACGGCCGCGCTCTGCACGCCCCCGGTCCTGCTCGCAACCTCCGACAAGTCGCACATCCCGGCCCTGTGCAAGGCCGCCGAGGAGCTTCCCGGTTCCCCGAAGGTGAAGATCATCAATGTCTGAGGGTCAAGCCGAGCCTGACCTCACCGCCCCCCTGGTTCTCCTGCCTCAGATCTGAGACAGACGGACCGGGGATGTCAAACGGCTTGAGTCATCACGCTTTCGGAGCGACCTTCGAGAGGCCGTTGATGATGCGGTCCATCGCGTCGCCGCCCGCCGGATCCGTCAGGTTGGCCAGCATCTTCAGCGTGAACTTCATCAGCAGCGGGTGGGTCAGGCCCCGCTGCGTGGCGACCTTCATGACCTTCGGGTTGCCGATCAGCTTCACGAAGGCGCGGCCCATAGGTCTCCTTGAGCACCTTCGGGCGACCGTCAGGCCGATGCCGGCGAGGATCAGAGCGGCGACGCCCACCAGGACGTACAGCGGGTCGAGGTCGAGCAGGCTCACGCTGCCTCCCCGTACGCGAGCATGAACTGCACGCGCTTGCCGAGCTCGCCATTCGGGACGGCGCGCAGGTTGCTGGCGTGGGCCCTGATCAGGTTCAGGCCCCGGCCCTGCTCCTCTCGCCACGACGGAAGTGGGCGGGAAGGAGGAAGCCACCCGGGCCGATCATCGTCTACCCACACCGTGACGGCGGTTGGCCCGAGGGATACCTCGACCGTGATCCGGTCAGAGCGGGTGTGCCTGTAGGCGTTCGTGACCGCCTCGGACGCGCAGAGCCGCGCCTGATCAGCGATCTCGCCGTGCCCGAATGCCACCAGCAGCAGGGCAAGCCAATCACGGACGATCTTCGGTGTGGTCGCGGCGCGCGGCGCCGTCATGCGGTAGTGCTCCCCGTCCTCGGATGGACGGGCAAGGGGTAAGGCACTCGTGTTCACTTCGTCTCCCAACGCGGTTGAACTCGCGCTGCCCGCCATGCGTGGCGATGGCCACCCCCGGGGTGTGACGTCTGCGCCTCGCTACAAGGCGCGCGTCAGCGGCTGCACTTCGGTCTTACTGGCGTGCGACGCGGTGCTGCCAGGACCGTAGGGTAAAAGGTTGGACCGGTACAACCCTGTACCGTCAAGAACTCCTGCGGGTGGACCCGTGGCCCCGCAACCGGCAAACTCAGGTAGGACAAGGGGAAGGGACACATGCCGCCGAGGGACAATCCGACCGCCCGACAGATCCGTTTGGGCTCTGAGCTGCGGAAGCTGCGCGAGCGCGCTGGCATGACCGCACGTGACGCCGGCGGCCTGCTCTCCACCGACGCGGCCAGGATCAGCAACATCGAGGCCGGCCGCCTCGGCATCAGCGAGGAGCGCATTCGCAGGCTGTTCACCTTCTACCAATGCGACGACAGCGCCCTGCTCTCCGCGCTGTGCGTCATCGCCGGAGAGCGCCGGGGGACACACTGGTGGGACGACTACCGCGGCATTCTCGCCCCTGGATTCCTCGACATCGCCGAACTCGAACACCACTCGCCAGAGCTCCGATGCCTGCAACCGATGACGTTCCCTGGTGTCTTGCAGACCGAGGAGTACGCGCGTGCGCTGTTCGCAGGCGTCATCCCCCAGGTACCGAGGGACGAAGTAGACGCCCGAGTCGAGCACCGCATGAAGCGCCGCGCGATCTTCGACCGCGACACGCCTCCACGGCTCGAGGCAATCGTGCACGAGGCTGCTCTTCGAATGCGGGTCGGTGGTCGGAAGGTGGCCCGAGCGCAGCTCGAACACCTGCTGCAAGTATCCGAGCAGGAGTGGATCACACTCCGAGTGATCCCCTTCACCGCCGACGACTTCATCGAGGTCACGCAGACCGTGATGTACGCGAACGGCGCCGTTCCGCAGCTTGACACCGTCCACATCGACACGCCTTTCGGCGGTCGCTTCCTGGACACAGCCGCAGACCTCGACCGGTATAGAGCCCTGCTCAACTTCGCCGAGCAGACCTCACTCGACCCCGACGAGTCGCGAAGTTTCATTCACCACATCGCAAGAGAACTGTGAGAAATCAGGATGAACAGCGAATTCAACTGGCAGAAGTCGAGCTTCTCCGGGGGCGGCGGCGAACAGTGCCTGCACGTCGCCGAGGGGCACGACGGCGCAATCCTGCTCTGCGAGAGTGACGACCCGGCGAGCATCATCACCACGTCACCGGAGAAGCTCGCGGCGTTCATCGCGGGCGTGAAGGCCGGCGAGTTCGACCACTTCGTCAACTAAGGACGCCTGCCCGCTCGGCGCCGCGGGCGTCGACAACCCCCCACCTGACCAGGGACGGGGGGTTTTGCATAGGCCAGTCTGCATGTTTGTACCGGTCCACCCTTGCAACCCCAATATGTGTAGCGCTACGGTATCCCTGCGTTACCACGGTGAGGCGCGGCCATTGCTTGCACCGTGCCTGACATGACCTAACTTCGCCCGCTGTTGCACTGGTTGGGCGAGTCTCTCCCCAGGGCTGCACCAGCCTGCCGTTCCAAATGTGGCCCGGCAGAGAGCAGCCAAGACGCCGTGGCAGGGAGTACGAATGCCGGCGCTACGCCCTCACACGGCCGCCGCAGGTCCAAGGTTGCAAGCGTCGGCCAGTCGCAACCAGGCCGATGCGGTGAGCACCACAGTCGAGCACGGGTTCGTCCTCACCGTTGTGCGGTTCGAGTCGCGGAACTCGGGTGAAGCCGTACCGGTCGAGACTCCTCGCGCTTTTCCCTCCACAAGCAGTGCGATACGCGCCATGCTCGTGTTCGGAATGACCCCACAGGAGATCACGCGAGCGGTCGAGTGGGCGGATACGGGATGGCTCTACGCCCTCGAGTTGCTCAACTCCGGCCATCACTGCGGGTTCACCGTGGTATTCGGAAGCGGAGCGGTTGCCGAGTGGGAGGTGCGCCCCGCGCGATACCTCGAACTGCGGCGGATCAGTTCCTGCTGCTCTGCCGAACATACCTACTCCCGACCGGAATTGAGCTCATGAGCACAACGATCACCACCGAACACCCGGCATGGCGAGCCACCCATGAGGGTGAGCAGGCCCGCCTCATCGAGCACCAGGGCACCACGTGGCTTGTCGTCTGGCACCAGGCGGCCGAGCACCTCGCGTTGTGGCCCATCACGGGCGATGCCGCCGCTGATCAGCCGCCCGTCGCCTACACATCCCCCATCGACCTGCCGGCCGCTCCCGACCACGCCGAGCCGTTGTTCGACGAGTTGGTGAACCTCGGCACCGTGGCGCGGCTCACCAACCCCTCGTTGTGGGACGCGATCGTGACCGCGATCCTCCGGCAAGTCGTCACCGCGCAGCAGGCCCGGAAGCGACACCACAGCCTCTACGCCGCCTACGGCCGCACCGTCCCCACGGCAGCGGGCGCCCTCTCCCTCACACCGACCCCCGAGACGCTGCTGCGGCTCTCAGTCGACGGATACGCGGCGGTCGGGTGCAAGTTCAACGAAAGCGCATTGCGCGCCGCCGCCGAGGCGTACCTCGACTGCGGCGAGAAGTGGGCGACGCTCGACCCCGAGAGCCTGATCGCCGAGCTCATCGAGGTGCCCCGTATCGGACCGTGGACCGCCGCCGCCGCGGCGGCCGACTACACGGGCGACTTCTCGATCTACCCGCACGGCGACCTCGCCGTGCGGACATGGGCCCGCAAGGCAGCCCCCCATCTCACCTTCCCGAGTACCGACCGCGAGTTCGAGTCCCTTTGGCGCCAATGGGCGCCGTCACGGTCCCAACTGCACGCCCTGACCCTGTTCACACTCACGTGGGGGAGCCATGACCTCAACGGCCACGGAGGACAACCGCACCGCCCCTGATCTGATCGCCGGCGCCGACCCCGACCGCGTGCTCGACGCCCTGTTCGTGAACGCGCCGCTCCGCGACTACAACCTGCGGCCCCGGACCAACGACTACACCCTGCCCGTACTCGGCATGGCGTACATCGCCACCTACGCGCAGCAGGCCGGATTCAACGTCGGCGTACTCGACGCCGAGGCGCACGGGCTCGGCGTCGACGAAACCGCCCGCCTGATCAATGACGTGCGGCCCCGATGGGTGGGGATGAACGTGCTCGCCCCCACGTACGAGATGTCGGCCCGGATCGCGGCCGAGCTCGACGACGGGATCGCCCTCATGGTGGGCGGGCACCACGCCAAGGCCGTGCCCGACCGCATCCTCGCCGACCTCCGGATGCGCAACCTGCGCGCCCTGGTGATCGGCGAGGGCGAGACTCGTGTCGCCGCGCTGCTCGCCGACGAGCGCCGCCGCGCCGAGCTGCCCGGGGTCATGTGGCGCGACCGCGTCCTCGGAACGCACGCCGCCGGGATCGCCCGAGGCGACACAGCCACGTGGTTGAGCCCGGACATCGACGCCTTACCTCTGGTGAACCGCGAGTTCCTGCCGCAAGACCCGTACCTCGCGGACGACGGCCGGATCGAGGCGAACATCGTCGGCGCGCGTGGGTGCCCGTACGACTGCACGTTCTGCGGCGCCGCGGTCTCCGCGAACCCGGACGTCAAGATCAGGACCCGTTCACCCGAGGGCATCGTTGCCGAGCTCGACCACCTGCACGGCATGTACGGGACGACCGCGTACCGATTCGTCGACGACCTGTTCCTCGGCGCGAAACGCGTGATCGTTCCCCAGATGGAGGCATTCACTCGGCACAAGATCGGCGACCGGTACGTCTGGGACGCCACCGGCCGGATCAACGTGCTCGACCGCCTCGACGACACCATGCTGGACACGCTCAAGGCCAACGGACTGCGCGAGGTCGCCCTCGGGATCGAGTCGGGCAGCGACCGCGTGCTCGCCGGCATGGACAAGCGGATCACGGCCGAAATGACCGAGCGCGTCGCAGGCCGCCTGCTACAACGCGGTATCGGAGTGAAGGGGTATTTCATCCTCGGATACCCCGGAGAGGAGCAGGCCGACCTCGACGCGACCGTGCGCCACATCCACAACCTGTGGAACATCGCGGACCGGCACTCAGGCGGCCGATTCCGGGCGAGCGCGTTCGAGTTCCGGCCCTACCCCGGTACGCCGGTCTGGAACACGCTCACCGAGGCCGGACACGACCCCGACGCCCTGCTCGCGTACTCCGACGTCGACCTCACCGCGGACGGCGCAAACGAGGGCATGAGGCAGCGCGACGAGTTCAACTTCAGCGTGGGCATCCAGTTCGGCACGGTCCCCCTCCCCAAGCTGCGCGCCACCCTCGCCGAGATCACCCGTAAGCAGCACGACCGCAACCGGATGGGGGTCGCAGCATGAGCCGGCACCCCGGTGTGTTTGTCTCGCTCGACGGCCCGAGCGGGGTTGGCAAGTCGACCACATCCGCCGAGGTCGGCCGACTGCTCGCGCAGCAGGGAGCCAAGGTCCACCGGACGACCGAGCCCTCGACGAGCGAGCTCGGCGAGTTCACCAGAGCCAAGGCGAACCACATCCACGGACGGGCCCTCGCCTGTCTCGTCGCCGCGAATCGGTACGAGCACATCGACGTCGAGCTCGATCCACTACTCAAGGACGGCTGCACCCTGGTCTGCGACCGCTACCTCGCGTCGAGCCTCGTACTCCAGCGGCTCGACGGCGTACCCGAGCCGTTCGTGCTCGCGCTGAACCGGCACGTCCTCCTGCCCGATCTCGCCGTGATACTCACCGCGGACCCTGAGAGCATCGCGGCCCGCATCGCCAAGCGCGGGAAGCGCCACCGCTTCCACGACGACCCCAACGGGCCGGCACGCGAGGTCGAGCTCTACCGCGAGGCAGCACAGACCTTGATGGCCCTCGGCGTCGAGGTGCTCGTGCTCGACACCACCGACGCCACCCCTACGGACGTAGCAAAGCGAATCGCCGACGCCGTACCCCGCCCAGGGGTAGCGTCGACAGTCCCAACCGGCCCGACGACCCCACGGTGAGCACATGAACGCGGCAGCACCTGCAACCCCCGTGATCGACACGCACGTAATCCTGCGCAGCGGCGACAAGGTGCTGCTGTCGCAGCGCGGGGGCCCGTACGGCTACGGACGGTGGCACGCCCCCTCGGGCAAGCTCGACGCCGACGAGCCGTTGACCGTGGGCGCGGCGCGAGAACTGCGCGAAGAGACCGGCGTCGAGGTCGACCCCGCACACCTGCGCCTCGTGCACGTCGTCCACCACAAACAGAACCCCGAGGTCGAGCGTATCGGCCTGTTCTTCGAGGCCACGGAGTGGGACGGCGAGCCGGTGAACCGCGAGCCCGAGAAGTGCCTCGATCTGCGCTGGTGGTCCGTGCACGAGCTGCCCGAAGACATCATCGAGTACCCCGCCGCCGGCCTGCTCGGCTACCTGCGAGGCAACGACCAGGCCCTCACCGAACACGGCTGGTAAACCCGGAACGCACTCCGCCCGCCGAGCGCAGAACACGCTTGGCGGGCGGAGGGATGTCTACGGCGGAAAGGGACCAAGGCCGAGGGCCCCACCGGCACACCCCCGCGCGAACCGGGGTTGCCGGTCGAATGATCACGAACGCGGGGCCACCTTCGAGAGGCCGTTGATGATGCGGTCCATCGCGTCGCCGCCCGCCGGATCCGTCAGGTTGGCCAGCATCTTCAGCGTGAACTTCATCAGCAGCGGGTGGGTCAGGCCCCGCTGCGTGGCGACCTTCATGACCTTCGGGTTGCCGATCAGCTTCACGAAGGCGCGGCCCAGCGTGTAGTAGCCGCCGTAGGTCTCCTTGAGCACCTTCGGGTAGTTGTGCAGCGCCAGCTCGCGCTGCGCCGGGGTGGACCGGGCGTGCGCCTGCACGATGACGTCGGCCGCGATCCGGCCCGACTCCATGGCGTACGCGATGCCCTCGCCGTTGAACGGGTTGACGAGGCCGCCCGCGTCACCGACCAGCAGCAGGCCCTTGGTGTAGTGCGGCTGCCGGTTGAACGCCATCGGCAGCGCGGCACCGCGGATCGGCTGCGTCATGTTCTCCGGGGTGTAGCCCCAGTCCTGCGGCATCGAGGCGCACCAGGCCTTGAGGACCTCGCGCCAGTCCAGCTCCTTGAAGGCGGAGGAGGAGTTGAGGATGCCGAGGCCGACGTTGGACGTGCCGTCTCCCATGCCGAAGATCCAGCCGTAGCCGGGCAGCAGCCGGTCCTGCGGACCACGCCGGTCCCACAGCTCCAGCCAGGACTCCAGGTAGTCGTCGTCGTGCCGCGGCGAGGTGAAGTACGTGCGCACCGCGACGCCCATCGGACGGTCCTCGCGCCGGTGCAGGCCCATGGCCAGGGACAGCCGCGAGGAGTTGCCGTCGGCGGCGACGACCAGCGGGGCGTGGAAGGTGACCGGGGTCTTCTCCTCGCCCAGCTTCGCCTGCACCCCGGTGATCCGGCCGGTGCGGGCGTCACGGACCGGCTCGCCGACGTTGCAGCGCTCGTACAGCCGGGCGCCGGCCTTCTGCGCCTGGCGGGCCAGGATCTCGTCGAAGTCGTCGCGCTTGCGGACGAGTCCGTAATCCGGGTAGGAGGCGAGTTCCGGCCAGTCCAGCTGGAGCCGCTGTCCGCCGCCGATGATCCTCAGGCCCTTGTTGCGGAGCCAGCCGGCCTCTTCGGAGATGTCGATGCCCATCGCCACCAGCTGCTTGGTGGCACGCGGGGTCAGGCCGTCGCCGCACACCTTCTCGCGCGGGAACGCCGTCTTCTCCAGCAGCAGGACGTCCAATCCGGCCTTGGCGAGGTAGTAGGCGGTGGTCGAGCCGGCGGGCCCGGCCCCGACGACGATCACGTCCGCGGAGTGTTCGGAGAGGAGCTCGGTCACTGCGGGGTCTCCCGAAGGCTCGATAAAGGGTGCCAGTCGGCACCGGACACGTGCAGTCTATGCAGCGAGAGTGATCGCGATCCGAAGGGCTGCCCCGATGACGACTTCGCCGACCCGGCCGCCGCTCCCCGCGGTGCGGCTGCGCGTGCCCACCGACGAGGATGCGCACGCCTGGCACCGCGTCTTCAACGACGCCGATGTCATGGAGTTCCTCGGAGGCCCCGCCGAGTTGTCGGAGTACGAGGAGTTCACCGCGCGCCAGCGGATGCACGACGCACAGCTCGGCGTCTGCCTGTGGACGCTGCTGGACGGCGACGACGAGGTGATCGGCTTCACCGGGGCGCAGCCCTGGCCCGCGGACAAGGCGTGGGGCCCGGTCGGGGAGATCGAGATCGGCTGGCGGCTCGGGCGGACGGCCTGGGGCCGCGGCTACGCGTACGCCGCGGCGCTGGCCACCCTGGAGCGGGTCCGTGAGGCCGGGATCCCTAGGGTGGTGGCGATGATCCACGCCGGCAACGCCCGTTCCGTGGCCGTGGCGGAGCGGCTGGGCATGACCCTGGCGGAGGAGTTCACCACCCCGGGCGGCAGCCCGGCCCGCCGCTACGCGCTCGCCCTGTAGAAGGAAAGAGAACGATCCGTGTCCCACGACGCCCCCAGTCGTCCCTCCACCACCGTCACCCGTGCCTCTTCCGTGCTGACGGTGTGGTGGGCCGCGTCCCCGCTCGCCCTGATCGCCAGCTACCGCCTCACGGCCGTCGCCCCCCTCCTGGTGTGGCTGGCCCTGACAGGTGTGGTCGTTGCTCCCGTCGCCGGGCTCGTACTGGCGCATGCAGGGGGCCATCCACGTGCACGCCAGCGCTTCGCCGTCATGACCGGTGTGTCCCTCGCCGTGTGCGTCCTCGTCTACGTCTTCTGGCAGTTCGCCATGGAGTGCGCTCCGGGCGACCCTTCCTGCTCCCCGTAGCAACCACCGTCCGGAATAGCCAGTTCCGCACCTTGCCCGCCACCGAATGCACCTTGGTACCTGCCTCACCCCTTATGCGCAATAGGATATTTTCGGCCAATCTTCACGGAACCAGCCTCCCCGGGCAGGGCACGAACGCCCCTTCGGTTAGGTTGATCAACAAGTGCGGGCGCTTTCGGCTGTCGACCGAGATCGCCGGACCGGTGCAGGGGGGAACGAACGCATCGGTTTGCTTATGAGCGCTCCGTCGCGCACGCCCGCGCCCCTTCAGACCACACTGCTGCTCAGGCCGGCGCCCCACCTGGTTGCGGCGCATCGACAGGAGTTCGAGCATGGCCGACGAAATGGTGCTCAGGGCCCAGAGCTACCTCAACACCACTTACCGGGGAAAGCTGGGGATCGAGCCGCTCATCGAAAACGGCATCACCAGCTGGAAGGTGATGTTCGCGCTCACCCGAGCCCTTCAGTACGAGCTCGGGATATCGTCCCTGTCCGACACTTTCGGACCCACGACGCTGAACACCCTGCAGTCGAAATTCCCGACCATCAACAGCGCGACATCCAACAAGAACATCGTCTGGATCGTCCAGGCCGGCCTCTACTGCAAGGGCTACGACGGGGGCGCCTACGACGGTGTCTTCAGCTCCCGCGTGTCGGCGGCCGTCACCAAGCTGAAGCAGGACATGGGGGTGGCCTCCACCTACCCCGGAGACGGCTTGGTCCCCAAGGTCTTCAAGGGCCTGCTCAACATGGACGCCTACGTCACCGTCAACAGCGGTTCAGAGAACATCCGGGCCGTCCAGCGGTGGCTGAACGGCTCCTACGTCAACCGCCGGGACTTCTTCATCATCCCGGCCGACGGCCACCACTCCCGCGACGTCGCGAAGTCCATGCTGTTCGCCGTACAGTACGAGCTGGGCATGGCCGACGGCACCGCCAACGGCGTCTTCGGACCCGGCACCCGGAGCGGACTGAAGAGCCACACCGTCTCCACCGGATCCTCGGGCACCTGGGTCCAGCTGTTCTCCGGCGGCATGGTCCTCAACCAGCGCCCCGTGTCCTTCACTTCCAGCTTCACCAGCACGCTCGCCACGGCCGTCAGCAACTTCCAGTCGTTCGTGAAGCTGCCCGTCACCGGCGCCGGCGACTTCTCCACCTGGGCCTCCCTGCTCGTCTCCTACGGCGACCAGTCCCGCAACGGCGAGGCGTGCGACGGCATCACGCTGATCACGCCCGCCCGAGCCGCCACGCTGAAGGCCCAGGGAATCAAGTACGTGGGCCGGTACCTCACCAACCCCGTCCCGCCGAAGGACGACAAGGACCCGTTGCGCCACAAGGCGATCCAGCCCGGCGAGCTCAAGACCATCGCCGACAACGGGCTCCGCTGCTTCCCGATCTACCAGACCTTCGGCCGCGACGCCTCCGACTTCAGCTACCCCCTGGGCCGTGCGGCTGCCCAGTCCGCAATCAACGCAGCGCTGGACCACGGCTTCAAGCCGGGGACCCGGATCTTCTTCGCAGTCGACTTCGACGCGCTCGACCAGGACGTGTCCAACAGCGTCCTGCCGCACTTCAAGGGCATCCAGGACGCCATCGCCGACGACGGCAACCGCTTCGCCGTCGGCGTCTACGGTCCCCGCAACGTCTGCACCCGCGTGGGCGAGGCCGGTCACGCCTCGGCCTCGTTCGTCTCCGACATGTCGTCCGGTTTCTCCGGCAACTTCGGCTACCCGATGCCCGCGAACTGGGCCTACGACCAGATCGTCACCCGCACGATCGGATCCGGTGACGGTGCGATCAACATCGACGTCAACATCGCGTCGGGGCGCGACACGGGCCAGAGCTCCTTCAACACCCCCCGCACCGCGCTCCCGGACACCAACCTCGCCTCCAGCGTCATCGGGGCGATGCGGACGGACGTCGGCAAGTACATGGAGTCGATCGGCTTCCCCAACGACGGCGGGGTCAGGACGTACGGCCACGAGACGTGCTTCCGCAGGGTCGTCGTCGAGTGGGACACCGTGATCACCCAGCTCGCCTACAAGTACAAGATGCGCAAGGCACTCATTCAGACCTCGTGCTACTGGGAGATGCGGCACATCGACGCCATCGACCTCGGGGTGGACGCGGCCATCCGCACCAAGTACCTGGCCGGCAGCTCGTTCGAGGACAGCTCGACCGGAATCGCCCAGATGTTCGGCAGGACCGCCGTCCTGGCATGGAACTACGCCATCCAGAAGGGCTACGCGACGGGCACGATCCGCAACGTCGACAGCGACAAAGACAAGTTCGAGCTCTGGGACAAGCTCCGGGAGGACGACTCCTTCGCCATCCAGAGCGTTCCCCTCGTCCACCTCTGGAACGCCGGCGGCGCTCCCGGCAACTCACCCGCCGAAACGGTCCTGAGGCCCATGAGCCTCGACTACACGGAGAGCGAGATCTACCAGATCCTGCGCCGCTACCAGGGGACCGCGGACTCGGTGGCCACCGAGCACGCGAAGAAGCGCCTGGCGCTCTACCAAATCATGGAGAAGTACAACTCCATTTCCCGCAACGTCTGACGCCGACCATCGGTACGAGGAGACAAGAAGTGACCGGAAAGATCTCTCGCCGCACGGTCCTGCGGCGCGCCGCCTTCGTGGCGGTCGGCGTCGCGGTCGGCTCGCAGCTGGCCACACCCGCCCACGCCGTGGGCCCCGCCCCCGACCCGGCCCACGTCCGGGACGCGATCAAGAAGGCCCAGGAACGCGAGAAGCGCGTCCAGACCGGCATCCCCTCGACGAACGGGTGGGAGATGGAAAAGGTCGCCGACGACCACGGCAGCGTCTACACCCGGCCCGTCACCGGCGTCCCCGTCGGTGGGATCCAGATGCGGATGGCCGACGTTGAGACCGTCCTGGTCCACGTGGTCCGCCGGTTCCACTACGAGGTCGAAACCCTCCGCGGCGGCGACGTCACCGGCTGGGCGCAGCCCGACTCCGTGCGCAAGGGCCTTCCCGAATCGAACCTCGCGTCCGGTACCGCCGTGCGGATCCGCTCCGGCTCCTACCCGGTCGGCGCGCGCGGAGGCTTCTACCCGCTGCAGGAAGTGACCCTGCGCGACATCCTCGCCGACTGCGACGGAGTGGTGCGCTGGGGCGGCGACGACGCAAAGCCGGACGAGTCGCTCTTCTACATCGACGTGCGGCCCGGCGACGAACGGCTCGGCAAGGTCGCGGCGAAGATCTGGGAGTGGAACTACACCCCCGGCCAGGGATCGGGAGTCCTCGTGGACACCTTCCAGCCGCAGCGCCGGACCGCCGCCGATCAGCTCGCAGGCCGGCAGTCCTGATCACCGGGAGCGGGTCCGGGCCGCCCGTGCCCCTGCCCGCTCCCCCGCCGGACACCCCCTAGAAGACGGACAGGCCCGTCAGGGTCGTGAAGCGGTCCAGCGCCGCAACGCCCGCGACCGAGTTGCCGCGGGCGTCCAGGCCCGGACTCCACACCGCGAGGGTGCACCGGCCCGGGACGACGGCGACGATCCCGCCGCCCACCCCGCTCTTGCCGGGCAGTCCGACGCGGTAGGCGAACTCGCCCGCCGCGTCGTACGTCCCGCAGGTCATCATCACCGCGTTGACCTGCTTGGCCTCGCTGCGCGTCAGCAGCCGCGAGCCGTCGGCGCGCAGCCCGTGCCGGGCCAGGAACAGTCCGGCGCGGGCCAGGTCGGCGCAGCTCGTCTCGATGGAGCACTGCCAGAAGTAGTGCTCCAGCAGCGCCGGCACCGGGTTGTCGATGTTCCCGTACGAGGCCATGAAGTGAGCCAGGGCCGCGTTGCGGTCCCCGTGGCCCTGCTCGGAGGCGGCCACGTCGGCGTCGAACCCTATGTCCGGGTTCTGGCTCTCCTGCCGCAGGAACTGCAGCACTTCGCTGCTCGCGTCGCCCGTCAGCGTCTGGAGCCGGTCGGTGACCACGAGGGCGCCCGCGTTGATGAACGGATTGCGCGGAATGCCGTTCTCGTACTCCAGCTGCACGAGCGAGTTGAACGGGTTGCCCGAGGGCTCCCGGCCGACCCGCTCCCACAGGCTGTCGCCCCCCTCGGCCAGCGCCAGCGCGAGCGCGAAAACCTTGGTGATCGACTGGGCGGAGAAGGGCACCTGCCAGTCCCCCACCCCGAAGACGTTGCCGTCGAGATCGGCGATCGCCATCCCGAACTGCCCCGGGTCGACGGCGGCGAGCGCCGGGATGTACTCCGCGGGCGTGCCGCTGCCCAGCAGCGGGGCGATGTCGGCGGCGATCCGCTCCAGCAGGGGCTTGTAGTCCGTGGACACGGCGCCGGGCGGCACGGCGTCGGGCGGCACGGCGTCGGGCGGCAGGGCGTCGGGCACGGCGGTCAGTCCTTGGTTCCTCTGTGCAGCGCGACGATGCCGCCGCTGAGGTTGCGCCAGGCGACCTTGGACCAGCCGGCCTTCTGCAGCAGGGCGGCCAGCGCCGGCTGGTCGGGCCATTCCCGGATCGACTCGGCCAGGTACACGTACGCGTCGGGGTTGGACGACACGGCGCGGGCGACGGGCGGCAGCGCCCGCATCAGGTACTCGGTGTAGACGGTCCGCAAGGGTGCCCAGGTGGGCTGCGAGAACTCGCAGATCACGACCTGCCCGCCGGGCTTGGTCACCCGGTACAGCTCACGCAGCGCCGCGTCGGTGTCCTGCACGTTGCGCAGGCCGAAGGAGATCGTCACCGTGTCGAAGACGTCGTCCTTGAACGGCAGCCTCGTCGCGTCGCCCGCGGTCAGCGGAAGCCAGGCGTTGCGCTTCTTGCCCTCCGTGAGCATGCCCAGGGAGAAGTCGCACGGGACCACGTACGCGCCCGTCGCCGCGAAGGGCAGCGAGGACGTCGCCGTACCGGCGGCCAGGTCGAGGACCTTCTGTCCGGGGCGCGCGTCGACCGCCTTGGCGACCTCCTTGCGCCACACCCGGTCCTGGCCGAGCGAGAGGACGTCGTTGGTCAGGTCGTAGTTCGCCGCGACCCTGTCGAACATGGAGGCGACTTCGTGCGGCTGCTTGTCCAGGGAGGCCCTTGTCACTGGCGTTCGCCCCTCGTGTTGCGATGCGGATCGGCGGGTACGGCCCCATCCTCTCAGGTCGCGCGGGCCCCGCCGGTGCCGCCTCCCCGGCGGGCGCCCCGCTCAGCGGCGCAACGCCTCGGCCGGTTCGATCCGGGAAGCACGCCATGCCGGATACAAGCCTGCCAGCACCCCGGTCAGCAGTCCGATGGCGGGCGCGGCCAGGACCGTCAGAGGGTGGATGACCGGCGTCCATTCCCGGAACAGCGCGACGAGGACGACCGTGACGCTCCCCAGGGAGGTACCCACGAGCCCGCCCAGGGTGCCGAGAGCCCCGGACTCGGCCAGGAACTGCAGGCTGATGTGACGCCCGCGGGCGCCCAGCGCGCGGCGTAGCCCGATCTCGCCGGTTCGTTCCAGGACGGCCACCAGGGTCGTGTTGGCGATTCCGACCGCCCCGATGATCAGGCAGATCCCGGCGAGAACGAGGAAGAGCTGGCCGAGGTCCGAGGACACGTTCGTCCGCAGGCTCTTCGGATCTGCCGGTGCGACCGCCTTGAGGTACTCGGGATGGTCGGGGCGCAGTGCGGTCGGGGCCAGTTCCGCGACCTGACGGGCCGCCCCCAGCTCGGTAGCGATGATCATCCTGGCGTCACCGCCCAGGGGAGGCCCGAACACCTCCTCGGCCGTGCTGCGGGGCACGACGACGGACAGCAGCAGGTCCGCCTTGCGCTCCACGTCGCCGATGATCCCCACGACGGTGAACGGCTCCTCGCCGATGAACACGGCGGGGTGCATTGCGACCGTGGTGATCCCGAGCCGGGCGGCGGTGGCCGCGCCGAGGACCGCGACCCGCTGCCGGCTCTCGGAGTGGTAGTCGTCGAAGAGCCTGCCCTGGTCCAGCGTCGGTACGGCGGCCCGCAGGGCGCCGGGGGACGCGGCGACCACGTCGAGCCGCTCGCCCTCGGAGTCCGCGCCGACGGGCGAGGAACTCACGATGGCGGCAGGGGGGAGCCGCACGCCGTAGTACACGCCTGCGTCCTTGACACCGTTCAGGCGGCCGATCCGCCGGTCCGCATCCGCGGGGAAGCCCGGGCCCGCGAATTCGTTCCGGCTCTGTGCCACGTCCTCGACGGTCACCTCCGTGGCACTCAGCACGTTGAAGCGTGCGTCGATCTGGGACGACGTCGTCGCGGTCAGGCCGAGGATCGCGACGAACGACCCGACGCCCAGCACGGTGCCCAGGGCCGTGAGCATCGAACGGGCGGGACGCTGCAGAATTCCGGCCAGGGACTCGGCAAGCGCGTCACGCGCCGCCAGCCTCGAGTGCGGTACGAGGCTTCGTGGCGGTCCTTCCGACCGGAAGCCACGGATGCGGGCTCGGACTCGAACGCGACTCGTCATGCGATCGCCTCGACGCATACCGCGTGCTCGGACAGAACGCCGTCCCTGATGGTGACGGTGCGCCCGCCACGCTGCGCCACCTCCGAGTCGTGTGTGATGACGAGGACGGTCATCCCGTCGCGGTGCAATTCATCTAGCAAACGCAGGACCGTCTGCGCATTGGCCGTGTCCAGGTTCCCGGTCGGCTCGTCGCAAAGCAACAAAGAGGGGTTGCCGACCAGGGCGCGTGCGATGGCCACTCGCTGCCGCTCGCCGCCGGACAGCCTGGCGGGGAGTGCGTCGACGCGATGGCCGAGCCCCACCCTCTGGAGAACCTCCCTGGCCCGTGACAGGCGTTCACGACGCGGAACCCCGTTGTACAGCATGGCCAAGGCCACATTCTCCTGCGCCGACCGGTGGGAGAGCAGGTGGAAGGACTGGAAGACGAACCCGATGCGCCTGCCGCGCAGCGCGGTGCGCCCCGCGTCTCCGAGGGTGCCGGTGTTGATTCCGTCCAGAATGTAGGTCCCCGAGGTGGGCACGTCCAGCAGTCCCGCGATATTCAGGAAGGTGGACTTGCCCGAACCCGAGGGGCCGATGATTGTGACGAACTCCCCTGCGTCCACACGGAGATCGCCGGGACACAACGCCTCGACCGGCGGGGGACCGGGGTAGGTGAGTCCGACCTGTCGGAACTCGATGACGGGTGGCTTGTCATCAGCCTCCGGGGCGACCGGCACGCCCGTCACGGCTTGCCCGCCTTACCGCCGCGTGCTGCCGGAATCTGCTTCACTCCGGTGACCACGTCGTCCCCTTCACTCAGGGTGCCCGGGGCGCTGGGGACGACTTCGATGAAACCGTCCCCGACGGTGCCCGCCCTGACCCCGACCCGCTTCTGGGTGCCGGAGGCGTCTACCACGGTCACACTGGTGAGGCCGTCCGCTCCCGCCGATACGGCACTTGCGGGCACGACGAGGGCGGCGCCGTCCGTCGCCGCCGCCTCGATGGTCAGGCGTACGTCCTGCCCCGCGAGCGAAGGGTCCAGCGGCTTGTCGGAGCGAACGACGAGGGCGTAGCCCGATTGCCCTGCGGGCCCCTGCCCCTGGTCTGAGTCCTGACCGGTTCTGCCGCCCTGCGGGGCTGCCTTGGGGACGGACAGCTTGTCGTCCACCGACTGCACCTGTGCGGCCGCGGTGATGCGGCTCACCTCTGAATGGATCTCCACCTTCTGCCCGGCGCGCACCAGGCCCTTCTGATGCTCCTTGAGCTGCGCCCGCACCACGAGCTCCCCGGCTGAGAGGGTCATCGCGGGACCGGAGATCTTGCTGCCGATACTCACGTTGACCGCGTCTACCCGAGCGGGGAGCCCTTCCAGGAAGACCACCTCTCCGGCGGGCAGCATCGGCCCCGTCTTGGCCTGGACGTCGGCCAGCCGACGGCGAGCCCTGTCCAGGTCCTCCTGGGCCCGGCTCGCCGTCAGTTGCGCATCCGGCCCTGCGGGGGCCGGCTTGCCGGAGGGCGTACCCGAGGCCGCAGCCGCCGTGCCTCCGGGGCTCGCGGCCCAGGCAGCCGTCCGGGCGTCCTGCAGGGCCCTTTCGGCGCCGCTCACCGCATCCTGCGCCGCGTTCACGGCCTCGCCGCCGTCTGCGGCCGCCTGTATCGGGTCGTACCCGATCGAGGCGTAGAAAGCGGTCAGCGCGGCCTTCGTGCCGGCGCCGAACTGGCTGGCTTTGTCGCCTCCACTGCTGTGGCCCATTGCCGCCAGTCCCCGCTGGAGCTGCGCGACGTCGTCGCCTGTCGCTCCGGGCTTGAGGTCGCGGTAGACGGGCGTCTTCCCGGGGAGCACAAACAGCGGGCGCCCGGAGACCTCCATGAGCACCCGGCCCGCAGCGGCCTCACTCCCCTGTGTAAGCGGCAGCTTGGTCACCACCGCCGCCGCGGCACCTTCACCTCCTCCGGAGGGGGCGACCTGGACCGTCTGCGTGGCGCTCGCCGTACCCCGGACTATGAGCGTGTCACGGAGCACTCGCTTCTCGACCCGGGACGTCAGCACATCCATCGGGGGTGGGCCCGCTTCAGCGGCCGCCTGCGCCGGCGACTTGATCACGAAGGACGACCCCATACCGACCGCGGTGAGCAGCACGGCCCCGCCCGCCACGGCGCCTATCCAACGGCGACGGCGCGAAAGTTCGGTCGGCGCCGGGGCCTTCTGAGAAACCACGAGTTCCGACTCTTTCATTCCACTCCCCCACGATCCGGATCGCACAGCTCCACTTATGTGACCGTGTGTCAACTTCCAGCGGGAGCAGACCTCTGCACCGCATCACTCGATCCATATCAGGTTGCAAGGATGCATGCATGTCGCATTAACTGGCACGCGACCAGGGCTTTTCGAACTCTAACCGAACAGCCCGCGCGACTTGTGAGTGACGTTGGGAACGTCGGTCATCTCACAGATCAACACACTTGACAAACGGGAGAACATTTCTCATGCGCACTCGCAGCGTACTGCGTGGCTTCGCCGCCGCCGCCCTCACCCTCTCCGTTCTGGGCCTCACCATGAGCACGGCGTCCGCCTCGGGCTGGAAGGACGGGTGGCTCGACAACACGGAGTTCGGCCTCTTCTGTCAGTCGGACTACAAGAACTCCGTTTTCGACCTCTCCGCCAGTGACGAGAACTTCGGCGACGACTTCTTCAAGGGGTCCAAGAGCTGTGCCGGCCAGATGGTCAACGAGAACACCGCGTCGTACATCAACAACAGCTGCGGCTTCTTCGTCTACACCAACACCAACATGATGGGCGACAAGGGCTTCATCCCCGAGGGTCACCGGGGCAATGCCTCCGCGAAGTTCAAGAACCGCATCTCCTCCGCCTTCCGCTACTGCTGACGGGCAGAGCGTGCCATCGGTATGCCGCCCACCGGTCCTGCGCCAAGCGGGCGGCGTACCGCGCCCCATTGTTGCCCCCGGAGCACCCGTGATCCCCTCACACACCGCCTGTACACTTCCCCGCCTGCTCACCACCATCGGGTTGCTCGCCGCGCTCTCCTTGACCGGGTGTTCCTCGACGAATTCCGGCGCCGACAGCGACGCCCGCGAACCCGAGGTCGGAGCCACTCCCCAAGTCCTGAACTCGGCCGGACTCAAGCTCCCGCTCGATGCGTACATCGCACGCGGCGACCGGATCGCATTGCTGACGCGAGCCCAGAACACGCTCATCGACCAGTGCATGAAGCGGTACGGATTCAGGTACGTGGGCCGGGGAGGCGACCCCTTCCCGGATGACCGGGCCCGGCTGTACGGCGTGTCGGACGCCGAGACGGCGACTCGCTACGGCTACAAGAACCCCAGCTCCCCTTCAGGCGGCGGACAGCAAGCCGCCCCGCAACCGCAGCTCGGCCCCAATGAATCACTGTTCCTGAATGGCGAGAAGGACTTCGACCCCTCCAAGCCGGTTCCGATGAGTCAGGAGGAGGCCGAACAGACCGGCCAGGGCGCGATCAACGTCGACGGGCAGAAGGTACCGGCCGGCGGGTGTCGCCGTGAGAGCTATCTCAAGCTCTACGCTCCGACCAAGGACGCGGTCGACATAATGCTCCCTCAGAACATGGTGACCGACTCCTATCTGCGGTCCGGCGAGGACAGCAGGGTCCGCAAGGTCACTGCGGAGTGGTCCGCCTGCATGGCCGAAAAGGGGTACAAGACCGACGACCCGGTGTCTGCGCAGGATGACCTCGGGTTCCAGTCCGCGCAGAACTCACCCCAGGCGATCACAGCGGCGCGGCAGGACGTCGCTTGCAAGGAGCGCACCAACCTGGTGGGCGTCTGGCACACCACGCATACCGCCTACCAGAATCGGCTGATCGAGAAGAACGCCGAGACCCTGGACCTGGCGAAGAAGCA
The DNA here is from genome assembly GCF_044748225.1 of Streptomyces sp. NPDC090021. Classification (NCBI taxonomy): domain Bacteria; kingdom Bacillati; phylum Actinomycetota; class Actinomycetes; order Kitasatosporales; family Streptomycetaceae; genus Streptomyces; species Streptomyces sp. NPDC090021. The sequence continues at coordinate 106,363 of NZ_JBIVFO010000011.1, forward strand.
GCTGGAGGAGCGGCTGCGGCTGGCCGCACAACTCACCGGCACGGGCTGATACCCCGCCCGGGCGGCGCGGGCTCCGCCGTACCGCGCCGTGCCGGTCCCGTACCCGACCGTAGAACTGGTCCGAAGGACAGTTACGCTGCTACGTCGCATGCGCGTTGACTGCCAGGGTGCGGCCCGGTGAGGGTCACCCACCGGATCAGAACCGCAACCGTGGGCGGGTCCGGCAGTGGCCGCCACGAACAGGAAGCTTCACGATGCCGGCAGGCCATTCCACCGGTCGTTCCCGCCGTGACGGCCCGCGCGCCAGGCGCCGGGCCGAGCGGCGCAGGCGGCTGCGGCGCACGATCCTCATCGGCTCGGCGGCACTCGTCGCCGTCTCGGCGACCGCCTACGCGCTGCTCCCCGAGGACGAGACCACCACGGCCGCCAAGGGGCGCACCGCCGCCCGGCCCGACGCACCGGACGGAGAGGGCACCGACGCCGAGGGGAACCCGCTCCCGCAGGGCGGCGCGAAGTCCCCCGAGGCCAAGCCGTCCCCCGCCGCGCCCCCGCCGCAGCCCGCCTCGCCCTCACCCTCGCCGTCCACCGGTGCCCCCGCGACGCCCGGCAAGCCCGGCACCTTCGCCGGGTCGACCGCCTCCGGCGGCGTGCAGGGCAAGGGGACGACCCGGCGCTGGCGGCTGGAGGTCGAGGACGGCAGCGGAATCGACCCGGAGGCGGCGGCCCGCTCCGTCGAGGCGATCCTCGGCGATCCGCGCGGCTGGACCAAGGACCCCCGGTACGGCTTCCAGCTCGTGGGAGCGGACCAGCCCGTGGACTTCACCGTCAAGATCGCCTCGCCCGGGACCACCGATCTCCTGTGCGACGTGGTCACCCCCGAGCTCATCGGCGAGACCAACTGCCGGGTCGGCCACACCGTGGTGGTGAACCTCAAGCGCTGGAAGGAGGGTTCGCCGCAGTTCAGCGGCCCCGTGGAGGAGTACCGGGCGCTGATCGTCAACCACGAGGTCGGCCACGAGATCGGCCGCGGCCACGAGGGCTGCCCGGGCCCCGGAAAGCCCGCCCCGGCGATGATGCAGCAGATCAAGGGCCTGGGCGGGTGCAAGTCCAATGCCTGGCCGTTCGACGCGAACGGAACCTATCTGTCGGGTCCGCCCGTCCTCTAGGGAAAGGACGGCCGCCGGAGGGGCCGCCCGGGGGGATCGAGGAGTGGAACCGTGCGCGTCGTCAGCTTCAGCGTCCCACCGTGGTTCCCCTCGTACGAGGAGCCGGACGGGCCGCCGGCGCAGCACGGGGCCCCGTCGTTCGAGGCGCTGCTGACCGATCAGGAGTCCGCGGTGTTCCTGTGCCTGGCCACCGGCGCCTCCAACCGGGAACTCGCCGGGGAACTCCAACTGTCCGTCAGCACCGTCAAGTTCCACGTCGTGAACATACGGGCCAAGCTCGGCGGGATCAGCCGCCTCCAGGCCTGTCTGCTGGCCGCCCTCGCCCGGGAGGGCAGCAGACCGGCCGGCCTCCCGCCCCGCGAGCGGACACCCGCCGCCGACGGACTCGGCGGCGGCGGGCTCGGCGACGGGCTCCGTGGTGACGACCGGTCCCCCGGCGACCGGCTCAGCGGCGACGGACTCGGCGGCGACGGGCTCGGCGACCGGCCCAGCGGCGACGGGCTCCGTGGTGACGGGCTCCGTGGTGACGACCGGTCCCCCGGCGACCGGCTCAGCGGCGGCGGTGGAGCAGCCGTCCCCCGATGACCGTGGCCACGCACGTGGTCGCGCCCCGCGCCAGCAGCTCGGCCTCGTCCGCCACCGCGAACACCGCGAAGCGCGCCGCCGCGCCCGGCTCCAGCACCCCGTGGAAGGCCTCCGCCGCCGCATCCCGGCCCGCGAACGGATCCAGGGCCGGCCGCCCCTCGTAGGGCGCCGGCGGCAGGATCGTCAGGCCCGACCGGGACAGCGCCGTGCGCACCGCCGCGACCGTGAACCGGCCGCACACCGCCACCACCCCGCGGGCCAGCAGCCGCTGGGAGCCGCGCCGTGCGCTGTTGCCCCACCGCGCCTCGGTCATCTTCAGAGCGTCCAGCGCTTCCGCACCGCTGATCGGGTCCGCGCCGAGCTCCGTGACCTCGTACGGGTCGTCCGGGTAGTACGTCCGCTCCAGCAGCTCGTCCGCCCCGCGCACCAGCAGCCCCGGGGTGAGCACCCCGGGCCAGCGGCGGACCCGGGCGTGCGAATGGGCCGCGCCGAGCTCCTCGTACGGACCCACGCGGGCGATCCGGTCCCCCTCGACGAGGACCGCACCGCCTTCCAGCGGCGCGGATCCCCCTCCGGTGACGAGGAGTTCGGCGGCGTGCAGCGTCAGCATCGTGTCGGACGCGTCAGTTCGCGGAGATGAGCTTCAGCTCGGGGTGCGCGGTGCCGCCCTCGATGGCGGTGGAGGAGATGTGCGAGACGACGCGGTCGTCGGCCGGGTCGTTCGCCGGGTCGTCGTGCACCAGGAGGTGCTCGTACGTCGTCGCGCGCTGCGCCGGCGTACGGCCCGCCTTGCGGATCAGGTCGATGATCTCCTGGCGGTTGGAGCGGTGCTTGGCGCCGGCCGAGGAGACGACGTTCTCCTCCAGCATGATCGAGCCGAGGTCGTCCGCGCCGTAGTGCAGCGAGAGCTGGCCCGCCTCCTTGCCGACGGTCAGCCAGGAGCCCTGGATGTGGGCGATGTTGTCGAGGAACAGGCGCGCGATCGCGATCATGCGCAGGTACTCGAAGATCGTCGCCTGGGTCCGGCCCTTGAGGTGGTTGTTCTCGGGCTGGTAGGTGTACGGGATGAAGGCGCGGAAGCCGCCCGTGCGGTCCTGCGTGTCGCGGATCATCGCGATGTGCTCGATGCGCTCGGCGTTGGTCTCGCCGGTGCCCATCAGCATGGTGGAGGTGGACTCCACCCCCAGCTCGTGGGCGATCTCCATGATCTCCAGCCAGCGCTCGCCGGACTCCTTGAGCGGGGCGATCGCCTTGCGCGGCCGGGCCGGCAGCAGCTCGGCGCCGGCGCCCGCGAAGGAGTCGAGGCCGGCGGCGTGGATCCGCTTGATGGCCTCCTCGGCGGAGACGCCGGAGATCCTGGCCATGTGCTCGACCTCGGACGCGCCGAGGGAGTGGATGACCAGCTGCGGGAAGTCCTTCTTGATCGCCGAGAAGTGGTGCTCGTAGTACTCGACGCCGTAGTCCGGGTGGTGGCCGCCCTGGAACATGATCTGCGTGCCGCCGAGCTCGACGGTCTCCGCGCAGCGGCGCAGGATGTCGTCGAGGTCGCGGGACCAGCCCTTCTTCGCGTCCTTGGGGGCCGCGTAGAAGGCGCAGAACTTGCACGCCGTGACGCATACGTTCGTGTAGTTGATGTTCCGCTCGATGATGTACGTCGCGATGTGCTCGGTACCGGCGTAGCGGCGGCGGCGCACCGCGTCGGCCGCCTGCCCCAGCGCGTGCAGCGGCGCGTGGCGGTAGAGGTCGAGCGCCTCTTCCCTGGTGATCCGGCCCCCCGCTGCGGCGCGGTCGAGGACAGACTGGAGAACGGCCTGGTCGGTCACCGGGAGTCACCTTTCGGCGGTGTGTCTGTGTCAAGGTCCGGACCGATCCAGCCTACGCCAGGGCCCGGCGGCGGATTTCAGGGGCTGCCGTGGACCAGGCCCAGGCCGTGCACGGCCATCAGGGCACGTGCCAGCCCCGCACCGATGGCCCGTACCGAGGTCTCGGGCAGCGGCCCGTGCGCGGCGAGCGCGCGGTCCAGGGAGGGGCCCGCCACGTATCCGTTGGCCACCCACGGGACCGGGGCCTCCGGGTCCGCGTCCAGCACCGGGGCCGTCCACTCGCCGCCGACCCGCCGGGCCGCCTCGACCTCTCGGCGGAAGCGGGTCCGGAACTCCTCGTCGGAGGCGAAGTGCGGATGCACGATCTTGACGGCGACGGTCCGGCCGCCCGCACTGCGGCCCAGGTGGACACGGCCCATGCCGCCCGCGCCGAGCCGGCCGAGCAACCGGTACGCGCCGATGGCGCGCTGCTCACCGGCTTCCAGCGGATGCATCCCGTCCCCCAATTCCCCGTGATGCGGGGCGCCTTGTGGCACCCCGGCAGAGCAGCAGCCCAGGGGGTGTCCTGCCGATCAGGCCGGGGAGAGGGCGGGGCGTCACCCTTTTGCATTTCCGCGTACCGGTGGAGGAATGCGGAAAGGACGGGAATTCCCGGGAAACCGGGCATTCACCCGCCGGGCACTTTGGATCAACCCGGCGGTAAACCCGTCAGCACTCCTGTACCACCGCACTCAGCAGCTCCACGGACACATCCGCGGGATACCCCGTCGTCGGTCCGGTTCGACGGGCGAATTCCCGTACGCCGGCGAGCTGATCGGGCCCGAAGCGGAAGTCGAGCGTCGTGAAGTACCGTTCCAGCAGCTCCGCGTCGAAGGCTTCCCAACGGGCCGCCTGTTCGGCGACCTTGGTGACCTCTTCGAGGGACAGGTCACGGGAGGCGAGGAAGGCCTCGTGGACCTTCTGCACGACGGCGGGCTCCCGGGCGAGGTAGTCCTTGCGGGCGGCCCAGACGGCGAAGACGAACGGCAGTCCGGTCCACTCCTTCCACATGTGCCCCAGGTCGTGGACGGTCAGTCCGAGCCGGGGCGCGTCGTGGAGGGAGGCCCGCAGCGCGGCGTCGCCGATCAGCACGGCGGCGTCGGCCTCCTGCATCATCACGCCCAGGTCGGGCGGGCAGGTGTAGTACTCGGGGCGTACGCCGTACTGCTCGGAAAGCAGCAGCTGGGCCAGGCGTACGGACGTACGGGAGGTCGATCCGAGGGCGACGCGGGCTCCGTCGAGCTGCTCCAGCGGGACCTGCGAAACGATCACGCAGGACATCACGGGACCGTCGCAGCCGACCGCGAGATCGGGGAAGGCGACGAGCCGGTCGGCGTTGCGGAGGAATTCGACGAGGGTGATCGGGGCGATGTCCAGCTCGCCCTCGACGAGCCGCTGGCTGAGCTTCTCGGGGGTGTCCTTGGTCAGCTCCAGGTCCAGCAGCGTGCCGGTTCTGGCGAGCCCCCAGTAGAGGGGCAGGCAGTTCAGGAACTGAATGTGGCCGACGCGGGGCCGGCTGCGGTAGGCGTCCACATCGCGAGACTAGTCCCACGGTCTGCGTCAGCCTTGCGGTGGGTCTCAAACGTCCGGGTGACGTGATCTTTCCCTCTGGTCTCCGCCACGGGGTGCATGCTAGGCTCGACGCAAGTTGCAGTTTGGTTTCCCTTGCAGTACGAGGCCTGCGGAGAATGTGACCCGCAGGCTTTTGTAGTTTTCAGACTTCTTAGCAGGTTCTGGAGCAGGGCGACCCTTTGGCCCATAGGAGGGCTCATGGCTACCGGAACCGTGAAGTGGTTCAACGCTGAAAAGGGCTTCGGCTTCATCGCCCAGGACGGCGGCGGCCCGGATGTCTTCGTCCACTACTCCGCGATCAACGCCTCTGGCTTCCGCTCCCTCGAGGAGAACCAGACGGTGAACTTCGACGTCACGCAGGGTCCGAAGGGCCCGCAGGCGGAGAACGTCACCCCGGCCTAGTCGCCTGGGCCAACCTCAATCGCGGGTTGGAAAAGCAGTACCCAAGGAGCCCCGCCACCTCTGCGCGAGCAGAGCGGCGGGGCTCCTGCCTTTCCCCCTCCCGGGCCTTTCCCCCTCCCGGGGCGAGGCGGACCGAAACGCCTCCGGGCCCGCACCGTGTGCGCGGTGCGGGCCCGGAGGCGTCGGCGTCGTACGGCCCGGGTTACTTCCGGGTGGCGGCCGGGGCCGGGGCGGTGATCTCGATGTCGATGATCAGAGTCACGTCCTCGGGGGTGACCAGGCGGAGCTGGTAGGTCCCCGGGGCGAGGTCCGCGTCCGTGTGGAGCTCCGGCAGGACGATCCGGCCGTCGGTCGCGGTCGCCGCCAGGGTGAGGCCGAAGACCTTCTTGCCGGCCGCGTCCTTGAAGTACGGGCCCTTCGCGGTCGCCGGGTCGGCCGGCACCCACGTGCCGTCCTCCTTCTCCTGGCCGAAGTCGGCGACGACACCGGACACCGCGACGGCCTTGCCCTTGGCCGTGGCCAGGACCTCGACGCCCTTGATGCTCGTACCGGCCTCCGCCTTCAGGGGCTTCGACCCCTCGGGGCGGGCAAGCAGGTCGGCGGCCGGAGCCGTGACCTTGCCCGTGAAGTTCACCGTGAGCCGGCTCGTGGTGTCGTAGGCCGAGGCGCGCAGGGTGAAGGTGCCCGCCGCGTCGCCCGCCGTCAGGCCGGGAGCGGCCGCGATGCCGTCGGCGCCCGTCTTGACCACCAGGGACTTCGCCGTCCCGAAGAGGGTTCCGGGGGTACCGGTGGCGTCCTCCTCCACCGCGAAGATCACTTCCTGGCCGGCCGCGGGCTTGCCGTCGCTCAGGAGCAGCTTGACCCGCGGGACCACGGTGAAGGCCGCGCCCGCCTCGGCGGTGAGACCGGGACCGTCGAGCACCGTCAGCTCGGCCAGGTGCGGGGCCGGCTTCTCCGGGGTCGGGGTCGGCGTCGGCGTGGGGGTCGGAGTCGGGGTGGGGGTCGGAGTCGGGGTCGGGGTCGGCGTGGGCGTGGGCGTGGGCGTGGGCGTCGGCGTGGGGGCCGGCGTATGCGTGATCGGGTTCTGCCGACGGGGCGTGGGCAGGGTGCCCGGCTGCGCGGGCGGGTAGTTCCCGACCGGCGGGTTGGCCACCTCGGTGGCGCCCTGCTGGTACTGGCGCATGTAGCCGAGCACGGTGTTCACGTACTCGCGGGAGTTGTTGTAGCTGAGGATCGCCTTGTCGAGCTGGGCGGCCACGGACAGGTTCCGGTCGCCGCCGCACAGGTAGAGGCCGGCGCCCAGCGCGGCGTCGTAGATGTTGTTCGGATCGCGCTTGGCGTCGCCGTTGCCGTCGGCGCCCCAGGTGGCCCAGGTCGAGGGGATGAACTGCATCGGGCCGACGGCTCGGTCGTAGACCACGTCGCCGTCGAACTCGCCCCGGTCGGTGTCGCGGATCTCGGCGAAGCCGTTGCCGTCGAGGCGCGGGCCGCGGATCGGCCTCTCGGTGTAGCCGTCGGCCTTGAGGCCGTAGCCGGAGGCATGGACGGACTCGACCCGGCCGATGCCCGCGAGCAGCTGCCAGGGCAGCTTGCAGTTGGGCAACGCGGCGGCCACGGACACCTCTGCGCGGTGGTAGGCGTCCAGGGCGGTCGCGGGTATGCCGCTGGCGCCCTCCTGGGCGCCCGTCCCCGTGGCGGGCGGCGGGTCGGCGACGATGTCCGGCAGGTCGAGCCGGGCGTCACCGCGGTCGGTGGCCTGCGGGCTGTCCGGGGTCGGTTCGGACTCTCCCGCATCCGCGGTCGACGGAGTGGACACGACCGCGGCAGTGGTCAGGCTGGCCGCGAGCGCGGCCGTGCACAGGACCTTGCGCGAGGTGTTGACGATGTGGCGGTGAAGCGGCTTCACAGTGCGGCGATCCCCCCAAGGAGCCGTTCAAGGGTATGCGGCCGGTCCGGCCGTGAATATCCACTGTCTATCAGGTATTCCGACCCGACTCGCCCCCCGCCCGGCAGATGTGACGCACCATTCGTCTCGTCTTCGCCGGGGTCCGACGACAGAACGGACAACGGTGTCAACTCTTCGCCCGAAACGGCCCGGAGACAACCTGATTCCGGCCAGATCCTGCACGTTCAGGACAACCGAACGGGCAGGCGGTCACGCCGCCCACCGCCCGCCGGGCCGCGCCACCGGAATGTGACCCGGATCACTCGGAAAGTGTCGTCGGGACCGATGCATTCCGCCCGGCCCGCCGGTCTTAGCTCTGTACACACCGACCGACCCGGACAGCAGAGGAGCGCACCCCATGCGCATCGTCATCACCGAATTCATCAGCCTCGACGGCATCGTGCAGGCCCCGGGCGGCCAGGGCGAGGACAACGACGGCGGCTTCGCCCACGGCGGCTGGACCCACCCCTTCTTCGACCCGGAGGTCGTCGGCGGCTCCTTCACCGAGGCGCTGGAGAAGGCCGACGCACTGCTGTACGGGCGCCGCACCTGGCAGAACATGGCAGCCGCGTGGCCCGAGCGGGCCGGCGACCCCTTCGCCGACCGGATGAACGCCCTCCCGAAGTACGTCGTGTCCGACACCCTCGGCGACGACGAACTGACCTGGAACAACACCACGCGCATCGACGGAAGCAAGGCCGTCGCCCGCATCCGCGAGCTGCGCGACACCGACGGCGGCGACCTGGTGGTCATGGGGAGTCCCACCCTCGTACGCACCCTGCTGAGCGAGGGCCTCGTCGACGAACTCCGGCTCATGATCATGCCGGTGCTGCTGGGCGGCGGAAAGTCGATCTTCCCGGAGGACGGCGGCCTGCACACCCTCGAACTGACCGCCACGGCCATCAGCCCGGCGGGCGTGCACGTGTGCACCTACCGCCCGGCCGCCAAGGCCTAGCCGCGACCGGAGCCGGAGCCGAAGCGCGCGGTCGGGGCGGTCGGCAGGTCTGTCGGCGGGATCCGGCCGTGCGGCCCGTCAGAACAGGGTGATGCGCTCGGTCAGAACACGGCGGTCCCGATCCCGACCAGGAGGCCGGCCACCGCCGCCAGCGCGATGGCCGCGAACAGGCCGACCGGGGAGGCGCGAAAGTACCCGCCACCGTTCGCCACGGTGCCGGTGCGCGCACAGGCCGACAGCCAGGCCGCGAGCGTCGGGAACCGTACGAGCAGCAGACTCATCCGCACGCTCAGGGCGGCCATTTGAGGCGCGCACCCATCCAGACATGGATGGGCTGCACCTCAGCCGTCACCTCCCGCCCTGGGCCAGTCGGCGGGCTCAATGTTGCCGACTGACGTTGTGAACTCTCGTCCGGACGGTCCCCGAACGTACGCCAGCTCCACCCAGCGCTCGATGTCCGTGCACGAAACGTTCTCGTTGACCACGGCCATCAGCTCACCCTCGACGCCGGAAGCGATGTCACGCACGCGACGGCGCAACAGTCGGTGCGGCATGTATTGGTACTGCTCAGCCATGAGGTGCCCCCTGCCAGGAATCAAGGAAGCGTTCCCAGCCGACCATCGCTCGGTCCAGCAGATCCGCACTCGGCTCCTGTGGCATCAGCCCCATCTGGAAGGTGTCTGTCGTCTCGACGTCGGACACATCGCCGCCCTGCAGCATGGCATCACCTCTCTAGAGATGTATCCACTACAGCCAATGATGCCATCGCCTGTCAATACATCTCTAGAGATCTAGACCCCATGGGGGTGCGTGCAGGGGTTCACCTCTAGCTCTAGGGTGTCTAGAGAGGAGAAGGAGTGATCGGTTTCATGACCAGCCAGGGCAGCACCCGTCAGCCGAAGTACCAGCGGATCGCTGATGCGCTGAGGACGGCTATCCAGGCAGGTGAGTACGGCCCGGGCGATCGGCTGCCGGGCGAGAACGACCTCATGGCCACCTACGCGGTCGCCCGTATGACCGCACGTCAGGCCCTCGGCGTACTTCAGAACGAAGGCATCGCGGAGGCCCGGAAGGGCGCAGGCGTCTTCGTGCGCGCGTTCAAGCCCCTGCGGCGACGTGGCATCCAGCGGCTGGCGCAGGAACAGTGGGGCGCGGGGCGCTCCATCTGGTCCGACGACGCCGGAGACCGTGAGCTGGTCGTCGATCAGATCGAAGTGCGTGAAGTGGAGGCGGACAACCGCATCTCCAACGCGCTTGGCCTTCCACCGGGTGCTCAGGTGTGGGCGCGCAGCCGTCGTTTCGTGCTGGACGGAAAGCCCGTGCTGTTCGCGACGTCATACCTGCCGTCGGATGTCGTCGGGGACTCCGCCATCACTCAGGTGGACACCGGACCGGGCGGGACGTACGCCCGACTGGCAGAACTGGGTCATGGTCCCGTTCATTTCCGTGAGGAGATCCGATCCCGGATGCCCTCGGCCGACGAGGCCGAGAGGCTGGTGCTCTCCATGGGCACACCGGTCATCCAGATCGTCCGCACTGCCTTCGCCGAAGGCGGGCGGGGCGTTGAGGTCAACGAGATGACCCTGGACTCCGCGTCCTACGTACTCGAGTACGACTTCGACGCCTGACCCTCGACCATCAGCAGCCGTGCGAGGCCGACTGACGGGGGTCATCCTGTGGTCGCCCCCAGCGTAGGGGCTGCGCGGCAGACCCCCACCCCTGCGGTGGTCGTTCCGGCGGCACTCGGGGCAACGCTGATCACGTTGTTGTGCGCGTACGCACTGCTGAACCAGATCTTCGGTTTCGTGGAGCCGATGAACGACACAGGCAACGCCGGCCCTACCAGTGGTCCCGCCGCCTGGGCGCTGTGGGCGTCTTACGCCTCCCTCATCGCGCGCGTCCTCGCCCCGCGCGTGGTCTCGTACACGCCCCGCCTTCAGGGCGTCAAGACCCGAGATGCAGTGGCGTGACGGGGCAGGGATGGCGGGGCGCAATGGTCGTACGAGGTCCGGGCCGTTCGGACCGGTCGGCCGGGGACGCCGCTCACCCGCAGCACCGAGGAGTACGTCATGACCAGCATCCACCGTCTCGCCCTGCTCAAGGCCGCCATCGCCGTGGAAGCCCTGCGCGTGGCGCCCGGCGCGATCGGGGACTCGGATGAGCGCGCCGCCACCGGCACGCTCATCCCCATGCGGCCCGCCACCCGGGGCGCGCCCGAGCGTCCCGTGCGGCGGGCATTGCTGCGCGGCCGCCGGTCCGACGCCGCCTGAGGCGGCGGCGGGGCCGTCCCGGGACGGGCGGCGCAGGTCAGAGCCTCGGAGGCGGGCGTGCCGGCCGGCCTCACCGCTCGCGCGGACCCCGGTACAGCTCGTCGATGCGGTCCGCGTAGTCGCGCGCGATCGCGCCCCGCCTGAGCTTCAGCGACGGGGTGAGATGGCCGCGCGCCTCGGTGAAGTCGCCCGGCAGGACGGCGAACCGGCGGATCGACTCGGCCCGCGACACCAGCCGGTTCGCCTCGTCGACGGCCCGCTGGAGGTCGGCGAGCAGTTCCTCGTCCCGCACGAGCTCCCGCATCGGCACGTTCTGCTTCCTGCGCATCTGGCGCCAGTGCCACAGCCCGTCCGGCTCCAGGGTGATCAGCGCGGCGATGTACGGGCGGTTGTCGCCGACCACCATGCACTGCCCGACCAGCGGGTGCGCCCGCAGCCAGTCCTCCAGCGGTGCCGGGGCCACGTTCTTGCCGCCGGAGGTGATGATCAGGTCCTTCTTGCGGCCGGTGATGGTGAGGTACCCGTCCGCGTCGAGCTCCCCGATGTCGCCGGTGGCCAGCCAGCTGCCGTACGGGAGGACCTGCCCGCTGTTCCAGTAGCCCGCGAAGACGTGCCGCCCGCCCAGCAGCACCTCCCCGTCCGGCGCGATCCGTACCGCCGTGCCCGGCAGCGGCCAGCCCACCGTGCCGAGCCGGGGCCGCAGCGGCGGGGTCACGGTGCTGGCACCGGTCGTCTCCGTGAGCCCGTAGCCCTCGAAGACCTCGATGCCCGCACCCGTGTAGAAGGCGGCGAGCCTGCGCCCCAGCGGTGATCCGCCGCTCAGGACGTAGCGGACGCGGCCGCCGAGCGCGGTCCGGATGCGCCGGTAGACCAGCGGGTCGTAGAGCGCCCGCGCGGCGCGCAGCATCGGCCCGGGCGCCTTGCCCTCGACGCTTTCGCCGAACCGGCGCGCGATGCGGGCGGCCCGGTCGAAGGAGGAGGCGCGGCCCATCTTCTCGGCGGTGACGCGGGCGGTGTTGTAGACCTTCTCCAGGACGTAGGGGATGGCGAGCAGGAAGGTCGGGCGGAAGCCCGCGAGGTCGGCGAGGAGGTCCTCGGTACGGATGCTGGGCGCGTGCCCGAGCTTGACCCGGGCCCGCAGGCAGCCGACCGCGACCATCCGGCCGAAGACGTGGCTGAGGGGCAGGAAGAGCAGGGTCGAGGCCGGGTCCTTGCTGACCGACTTGAACACGGGGTGCAGCAGCTCGATGGAGTTGTCGACCTCGGCGAAGAAGTTGGCGTGGGTGATGACACAGCCCTTGGGCTGTCCGGTGGTGCCCGAGGTGTAGATGAGGGTCGCGACGGAATCCGGGGTGCGGTTGCCCCGCCGGGCGTGCACGAGGGCGTCGGGGATGCGTTCGCCCGCCTTCACCAGCCGGCCGATCGCCCCCGTGTCGAACTCCCACAGGTGGGCCAGCCACGGCAGGTTGACCCGCTCGGCGCTGATGATCCGGGCCTGCGCGGTGTCCTCGACGGCGCAGGCGACGGCCCCGGAGTCCTGGATGATCCAGCGCGCCTGGAGGGCGGAGGAGGTGGGGTAGATCGGTACGGTGACCAGCCCCGCCGCCCATCCGGCGAAGTCGAGCAGGGTCCATTCGTAGGTCGTACGGGCCATGATGGCGAGCCGGTCGCCCTCGCGCAGCCCTTCGGCGATCAGGCCCTTGGCGACGGCGAGGACCTCCGCCGCGAACTCGGCGGCCGTGACGTCGCGCCAGGTCCCGTCGGCGTCCTTGCGTGCGAGCACGGCCTCGTCCGGGGCCTGCGCGGCGTTGTCGAAGGGGATGTCCCCGAGGGATCCGTGCGCGGGGACGGCGGCGAGCGCGGGCACCCGCACCTCGCGCACCACTCCGTCGACGACCGTCCGGACGGGCTCCACCAGCTTCGGCCCCACCAGCTTCGGCTCCGCTTCCACGGCGTACCCTCCTCGGCTCGCACCCAGTGTTACCGCCGGTAATTTACGGAGGGGCCACCCCGCCCGACCAGCCCCCGGAGCCCTTCTTCACCGACGCTCCACTCCGCCACCGCACCGCGCGAGGGAACTGAGGAGGGCCACCCCGCGTACCGCGTCGCCGACGCTCACCGCGGGGTCCCGCCCCCGCCCGGGACCGCCCGGGACCGCCCGGGCCCCGAGGGGGCAGCGGGGACGTCCCGTCGCTCACCCCGCAGGAACGGGCGACGGCCGGGCATCGACGGCGCGAGCAGTGCGGGCCGGTCAGCCCCGGAGGTCCTTACGCGGCGTCCGCCGGGCGGGCGTCCTGCGAGCACGCGCCGCAGCGGCCCGGGGCCGGGGCGCGGAAGGCGTGGTCGCAGCCGTCGCAGTTCTGGAGCGGGTCCGGACGGACGGGCGGGCGGACCGGGCGGCCCGGCGGGGCGGGCGGCAGGTGCGGCGGGAGCAGGGCGGTGAGCCGGTACGCGAGGACGGACGCGGGACGCCGCATGTCCGCAGGGAGGTCCGAGGACAGGGCCCGCTCGACCGCGCCCGGTTCGACGCCGCGCCGCAGCCACTCCGACACGCCCGGCGTGAGCCGCCGTACGTCCCGTTCGGACAGCAGGAGCCGCGGATCGCGGCGGCGCAGCCGCGCCAGCAGGTCGGCCGCGCCGGGGTGCGCCCGCTGCGCCTCGGGAGCCGCCGCGGGTGGGGGATCGTCGGCCTCCTGCGGTACGACCTCCGGCTCCGGTTCCGGTGTCGGCTCGGGATCCGGGTCCGGGTCCGGGTCCGGTACGGGTTCCCGGCCGGGCCGAGGAGGAGGGCCGTCCGGGGCGGAGCCCGGCTTGTTGTACGAGTACGTACGGGTCACCACCCGCCCGCCCTCCAACCACTCGCGCCGCCGTTCCAGGTACCCGTGCCTTTCCAGCTCCCGCAGGGCGGAGGCGATCCGCACCTCGCCCTCCGGGAAGCGGCCGGCGAGGGCCTTGATGCCGACGGGGGCGCCGTCCGGCAGCGACTGGATGTAGGCGGCGACGCCGATCGCCGTCGCGGACAGCTCGCGGTGCTGGAGGAGGTGGTTGCCGACCACGGTGTAGTGACTCGCGTGCCACGTGTTGACGTGGATGACACCGGATCGGGCGGCGCCGGAGGGAACGAGGGACGTGGCGCGCGAGGGCGCGCTAGGGTGCTGTGGAGCCATTGGGAAGCCGGTTACTTCCTTGTTGGTCAGGCCCTCGGCCGGGATGCCAGTCCCACCGGGGGCCGTCTCATGTCTGGGGTTGTCGCGGCGAGCATATGCCCGCCAACCCACCTGAAATCCAGCCCAGTTGACACTTTTCACCCGACCGAGCGACGGGGGCCGGGTTTGGTTGGTGGGTTGGTTCTTTCTCCCGGTTCTTTGGGTCTTTATGCGTCTAAGCACGCCGGGTCGCGGCCCCCCGTGACCCGGCCCTCAGGGGCACCTCCGCCCACACCACCTTGCAGGGCGACGGCCCTTCCCTGACGCCCCAACGGTCCGCCAGCGCTTCGACGATGACCAGCCCGCGCCCCGCGTCGCGGATGCGCGGGACCCGGTCGCCGCGCGCGTCCGTCACCTCGATCAGCAGCGTCTGAGGGGTCGCCGTGAGGGCGAGCCGGAAGTCCCGGCCGGGCACGCGCCCGTGGGTCACGGCGTTGGCCGCCAGCTCCGCCACGACGTGCGCCGGTTCGATCAGGGGCAGGCCCCAGCCGCGTAGTTGCTCGACGGCCAGGAGACGGGCGAGGCGGGCAGCGCGCGGGGTCGCGGACAGCTGGACCTGGAAGTCGACGAGTTGAGGAATCACGTCACTCAGCGTGTCCGTGCGTGCGTACCGTGAGAAGCGGCACCGCCCGTGCGTCCCGGCTTTGTCCGGGGCTTGTCCGGACCCGTCCCGACTGTCCGGACCGGCCCGAGGGGTACGAGGCGTTGCGTACATCGGCTCGTCGGAGGTGGGCGCGCGTGGGCGTGGACAGTGACGGTACGGAAGAGCCCGGCTGGGACGTCGACCCGGAGGACGAACAGGGTGCGGCGGTGGTGGCCGCGCTGGGCCGCCAGCTCAGGGCGTGGCGCGAGGCGGCCGGCCTGCGGCCCGCGGACTTCGGGGCGGCCATCCAGTACGGGGAGGACCAGGTCCGCAAGGTCGAGTCAGGCAAGCGGATCCCCCGCCCCGAGTACCTGGACAGGGCGGACGAGGTCCTGAACGCCGGGGGCCGGATCTCCGCGATGAAGGCCGACCTGGAGCAGGTCCGCTACCCGAAGAAGGTCCGAGATCTGGCGAAGTTGGAACGCCAGGCGGTCGAGATCAGCGTCTACAGCACGCACGTCGTACACGGGCTGCTCCAGACAGCCGACCACGCACGGGCCCTCTTCGAAATGCGGCAGCCCGCGTACTCACAGGACGAGGTGGAGCGGTATACAGCCGCACGCGTCGCCCGGCAGTCCGTCTTCAGCCGGACGCCGGCCCCCACGATCAGCTTCGTCCACGAAGCCTCTGCGCTGTGCCGCCCCATCGGAGGCACAATGGTTTGGCGAAGTCAGCTGGAACGGCTTCTGGAACTGGGCCAGTTGCGACATGTGACGCTGCAGGTCATGCCGAACAGTCGAGAGGCACACCCTGGCATGGACGGTGGAATCGAGATCCTGAAGTTCGGGGACGGAACGGCCGTGGGACGCTCCGAAGGGGCGTTCAACGGACGCCCGGTCTCCGACCCGAAGCAGCTCCGAGTCCTTGACCTGCGCTATGGCATCATCCGGGCTGAGGCTCTCACGCCGCGGGAGTCGCGGGCCTTCATCGAGGAACTGCTGGGAGAAACATGATCCACCGCCCCGAGTTGGACTGGTTCAAGAGCAGCTACAGCAGCGGCAGCGAGGGCGACTCCTGCGTCGAGGTGGCGACCGCCCCTACCGCCGTCCTCGTCCGGGACTCCAAAGACACCGCACGCGCCCACCTGGCCTTCGGCCCTCACGCCTGGGCAGGATTCGTCGCCCACGCGTCCCACGCCTGACGACACCCCGGGGCAGGAGCACATGACCGACAACCGTGAGCTCGGCTGGTTCAAGAGCAGCTACAGCGACAGCGGCGACATCAACGACTGCGTCGAGGTGGCCAACACCCCCGGCACAGTTCTGGTCCGCGACTCCAAGGACACAGCCCGCACCCACCTGACCTTCGGCCCTCACGCATGGGCAGGATTCGTCGCCCACGCGTCCGGCGGGTGACGGAACCGGCCGGGGTTTCTCGCCCGCGTCTCTCGATGAACGGTCGCCAACCATGCGGGGGATGGATGTCGTGCGAGGACGCCCGCTTCATGGGCGGCCTCTCGGTGCTCCCGGGCCTGCCGGGCCTGCCGGGCCTGCTGATCACCGTGACCCCGCTCGCACCGCTCGCTCGCGGCCGCGCCGCCACGGCCTGACGCCCCGCCCCGACGTACACGCCGCAGCCCCCGCCCGGACGGGGCGGGGGCTGCGGCGAGCGGGAAGGGCCGGGGCCTCAGGCGGTCGCGGCGGCCGGCTGCGGCACGGCGTCGACGGCGGCCGGGGCCGCGACGGGCTCGTCCAGCGGGGAGCCCGAGGCGTTCGCATAGGCGTCCTTGTCCAGGATGCCCTCGCGGGCCGAGACGATGACCGGGACCAGCGCCTGGCCGGCGACGTTCGTGGCCGTGCGCATCATGTCCAGGATGGGGTCGATGGCCAGCAGCAGGCCGACGCCGGCGAGCGGGAGGCCCAGGGTGGAGAGGGTCAGCGTCAGCATGACGGTGGCACCCGTCAGGCCGGCCGTGGCGGCGGAGCCGATGACCGACACGAAGACGATGAGCAGGTACTCCTTGATGCCCAGCTGCACGTCGAAGATCTGCGCGATGAAGATCGCGGCGAGCGCCGGGTAGATCGCGGCACAGCCGTCCATCTTGGTGGTGGCGCCGAACGGGACGGCGAAGGAGGCGTACTCCTTCGGGACGCCGAGGCGTTCGGTGACCTTCTGGGTGACCGGCATGGTGCCGACGGAGGAGCGGGAGACGAAGGCCAGCTGGATGGCGGGCCAGGCGCCCTTGAAGAACTGGATCGGGTTGACCTTGGCGACCGTCGCGAGCAGCAGCGGGTAGACGCCGAACAGCACCAGGGCGCAGCCGATGTAGACGTCGGCGGTGAAGGTGGCGTACTTGCCGATCAGGTCCCAGCCGTAGGTGGCGATGGCGGTGCCGATGAGGCCGACGGTGCCGATCGGGGCGAGGCGGATGACCCACCACAGGGCCTTCTGGAGGAGTTCCAGGGCGGACTCGGCGAGGTCGAGGACCGGCTTGGCCTTGGCGCCGAGCTGGAGGGCGGCGATACCGGCGACGACGGCCAGGAAGACGATCTGAAGGACCTTCAGCTCGGTGAACGGCGTCACGATGTCGGTGGGGACGATGCCGGTCAGGAAGTCGATCCAGGAGCCGGTCTTCTTGGGCTCCTTGCCGTCGGCGGCGGTGAGGCCGGTGCCCGCGCCGGGGTCGGTCAGCAGGCCGATGCCGATGCCGATGCCGACCGCGATCAGCGAGGTGATCATGAACCAGAGGAGGGTGCGGGAGGCGAGGCGCGCCGCGTTGTTCACCTTCCGCAGGTTGGTGATCGACACCAGGATCGCGAAGAAGACGAGCGGGGCGATGGCCAGCTTCAGCAGCTGGACGAAGATGTCGCCGGTCTTCTCCAGGGTGGTGGCGAGCCAGCTGACGTCCTGGCTGCGGGCTATCCAGCCGAAGAGGACGCCGAGGGCCAGACCGGCGACGATCTGGGCCCAGAAGGGGAACTTGAACGAGGCCTTGGCAGGGGCCTGTGGGGTCGCGGACACGGACACTCTCCGGAGGTGGCGCACGTAGTGAGGGGGGTTCTGCGTGGTGTTGCGGTGCGGCAGCAGCCAGGAAGGGCCGGCCGGGACCGCTGCTGTATCGATCAGCTCAACAGCAACAGGCCGCGGACGCGCGGCGGCAGAGGTCGACGTGCAGGCGCGTCACGAGCGGGACGCTCGCGATCATCGGGTGCGCAGCTGTGGTCAACATGTTCGACACGCTAACACTTCTCCTTTGAGAATCTCAAAGGGGCACTTTGAGACAGCGGCGTGCGGGGCCCTCTTGTGCGGGCCCGGAAAACGCCACCGCCCCAGCGTTACCGGCGGTGTACCCGGTGCTGGGGCGGTTCGATGTGTGATGAAGCCAACGGCGCTCTTACGAGCCGACGCGCGCCGCGTCGTCCGCGTCGTCCTCCTGGGCCCGGTTGGCGGCGAGCCTCTCCTTCGCACCCGCGACGCGCCCGGAGATCTGCGCGGACATCTCGTCGCGCTGCTTGCGCAGGAGGACGAAGGAGAGCGGGGCGGAGAGCACGAGGGCGAGCAGCACGACCCAGGCGCCGTTGGCGTCGCCGAGTCCGGCGGGGACCAGGCCGAAGTGGACGAGGGCCGCGACGACGGCGAGGCAGCCGACGAAGACGCCCAGGCGCATCGCGGTGTATCGGATCGTTGCGCTCGGCTTGAGGGACACGGTGACCCCTTCTCTCTCGTCGTGGTCGGCACGTCGTGCGGCGCACGGTGCCCGTCCAGTGAAGCACGCCGGGCCCCGCCCGCGGCCCGCCGGGGTGCGTACGCCCGTACGGACGCCGCCGGTGGATCAGTGGAGCGGCAGCAGCATCGTGATGTCGTCGCGGTCGTCGCCGGGGGCCACGCGGATGGCGCCGGGGACGCGTCCGACCTCCTTGTAACCGCAGGAGGCGTAGAAGTGCTCCAGGCCGAGGCCGCCGCGGCAGGTGAGGCGGACGGCGTCGATGCCCTCGATGGAGCGGGCGGCTGCCTCGGTGGCGGCCATGAGGTCCCGCCCGTGACCCTGGCCCTGGTGGCGCGGGTGGACCATCACCGTGTAGGCCCACAGCCAGTGCCGCTGGAGCCGGTGGGTGTTGTGGGTGAGGAAGGCGGTCGCGGCGACCGCGCCGTCCTCGTCGTGCCCGACGAGGAGCCGGTAGCCCCCGTCGGCGACGCCGGCGAGGTGGCCGTCGAGGGCGGGGCGGACGTCGTCATGGGTGACCGGCGGTACGAAGCCGACGGCGCCGCCCGCGTTGGAGACGTCGGTCCAGAGCTCCAGGATCCCCTCGCGCAGGGCGGGGCCGACGACCGGGTCCAGAGTGAACGTAAGGGCCATTGCGCAAGTTTACTTATTACTTGATCGACGCGTCCAGAAAAAGCCGGACCCCGGCCCAGGGGCCGGGGTCCGGGGTCGACTCACCGAACGAACCCGACGAATCGAACGAAGGGTTCGGCGTGGATCAGACGCGCATCGCCTGCGGGGTCTCGCGCAGGTCCGCGTCCGGGCCCGGGTACTCGCGGATGATCTCGTAGCGGGTGTTGCGCTCGACCGGGCGGAAGCCCGCCTCCCGGATCAGCTCCAGCAGGTCCTCGCGGCCCAGCTTGTTCGGGGTGCCGTAGTTGTCCGCGTCGTGCGTGATCTTGTACTCGACGACCGAGCCGTCCATGTCGTCCGCCCCGTGCTGGAGCGCGAGCTGGGCGGTCTGCACGCCGTGCATCACCCAGAAGACCTTGACGTGCGGCACGTTGTCGAAGAGCAGTCGCGAGACGGCGAAGGTCTTCAGCGCCTCGGCGCCGGTGGCCATCGTGGTGCGCGCCTGGAGCTTGTTGCGCACCTTGCCGTCCTGCATGTCCACGAAGTCGTGCTGGTAGCGCAGCGGGATGAAGACCTGGAAGCCGCCGGTCTCGTCCTGGAGCTCGCGCAGCCGCAGCACGTGGTCCACGCGGTGGCGCGGCTCCTCGATATGCCCGTACAGCATCGTCGAGGGGGTCTTGAGACCCTTCGCGTGCGCGAGACGGTGGATGCGCGACCAGTCCTCCCAGTGGGTGCGGTGGTCGACGATGTGCTGGCGGACCTCCCAGTCGAAGATCTCCGCGCCGCCGCCGGTGAGCGACTCCAGGCCGGCCTCGATCAGCTCGTCCAGGATGTCCGAGGCGGACATGCCGGAGATCGTCTCGAAGTGGTGGATCTCGGTCGCCGTGAACGCCTTCAGCGAGACGTTCGGCAGCGCCTTCTTCAGCTCGGAGAGCGAGCGGGGGTAGTAGCGCCACGGCAGGTTGGGGTGCAGGCCGTTGACGATGTGCAGCTCGGTGAGGTTCTCCGTCTCCATGGCCTTGGCCAGGCGCACGGCCTCCTCGATGCGCATCGTGTACGCGTCCTTCTCGCCCGGCTTGCGCTGGAACGAGCAGTACGCGCACGACGCGGTGCACACGTTCGTCATGTTGAGGTGACGGTTGACGTTGAAGTGGACGACGTCACCGTTCTTGCGCGTGCGCACCTCGTGGGCGAGGCCACCGAGCCAGGCCAGGTCGTCCGACTCGTAGAGGGCGATGCCGTCCTCACGGGTCAGCCGCTCGCCGGAGCGGACCTTCTCCTCCAGCTCACGCTTGAGCCCAGCGTCCATGTGCCGGTCGCCTCCTCTAGATGCCTCTTGCCTGTCCTGCAAACCCTGACCAACCGTACTCTCAGGCTTCCTCGGGCAGCTCCCCGACCCGGTTCTCCCACTTCGTGGAGAGGACGATGGTGGTGCGGGTGCGCGAAACGCCCTTGGTGCCGGAGAGCTTGCGGATGATCTTCTCCAGGCCGTCCACGTCACTGGCGCGCACCTTGAGCATGTAGGAGTCGTCGCCGGCGATGAACCAGCAGTCCTCGATCTCCGCGAGGTCGCGCAGCCGCCGGGCCACGTCCTCGTGGTCGGCGGCGTCGGAGAGGGAGATGCCGATCAGCGCGGTGACGCCGAGGCCGAGCGAGGCGGAGTCGACCGTCGCGCGGTAGCCGGTGATGACACCGGCCGTCTCCAGACGGTTGATGCGGTCGGTGACGCTGGGGCCGGAGAGGCCCACGAGACGGCCCAGCTCCGCGTACGAGGCGCGGCCGTTCTCCCGAAGTGCCTGGATGAGCTGCCTGTCCACCGTGTCCATTACGTGGAGCCTTCCATTATTCGGCGATCCTGCAAGTCTAGGTATAGAATCTAAGGCACACAGGGTAAACGCCCTGCGATTTCTTTCAGCAGATCAGTAACGATCTTCAGGAGTGGTACACCGTGTTCACGATCGAGATGGCGCACGCACACATGCGACAGCTCCAGGAGCTGGCCAACCGATCCCGAGCCCACCAGCCCGCCGCGGCCGCCCGCGTCGACAAGGCCCGCAAGCCGCTGGGCCGCAAGAAGGCCTAGTCACCGGCCGCGTCACCACCGTTCGCCTCCCGGGGAGCGCGGGAGCCTCCCAGCTCCCCCTCCCAACGGCGGTACAGCAGGTGCGGCACCCCTGCCGCGTCCAGCACCCGCCCCGCGACGAAGTCCACCAGATCCTGGATGTGCGTCGCACCCGCGTAGAACGCCGGAGAGGCGGGCAGCACGACCGCGCCCGCCTCGTCCAGCGCCACCAGATGCTTCAGCGTCTGCCCGTTCAGCGGGGTCTCCCGCACCGCGACCACCAGCCGCCGCCGCTCCTTGAGCGTCACGCTCGCCACACGCTGGAGCAGGTCCTTCGACAGCCCGAGCGCCACCCCCGCCACGCAGGCCGTGGACGCCGGGACGATCAGCATCCCCTTGACCGGGTACGAGCCCGAGCTCGGGCCGGCCGCCAGGTCTCCGGCACCCCAGTACCGCACGTCCGCGTCGGCCGCCAGGCCCTCGAAGGTCCCCGGCTTGCCGTCGGCCCCGCGTGCCAGCCACTCCGCGAGGTCGTCGCGCCAGTGCGCGTCACGGAAGGCGATGCCCGTCTCGTCCAGCAGGGTGAGGCGCGAGGCCCGGCTCACGACCAGGTCGACGCTCTCCCCCGCGGCGAGCAGCCCGCGGAGCACCGCCGCCGCGTAAGGCGTCCCGGACGCTCCGGAAACCCCGACCACCCACGGGGTGCGATTGCGCTCTGTCATACCTCCGAGACTATCCGGCCACGCCGTGCGGGCACTCAGTAAGGTGACCGCACGTTCCCGTAGGGGGAGCCACGAAGGGGGCGAAGATGAGCACGACGGTGGATACCGGCCTGACGCAGACCGAGCGGACCAGGACCGCGGCCACGCTGATGCTGGGCTGGGTGGCCCTGCTGTGGGCGCTGGAGGCCGTCGACTACGCCACGGGCCACGCCCTGGACCAGTACGGGATCGTCGCCCGGGACCCGGACAGCCTCACCGGCGTCGTCACCTCGGCCTTCCTCCACTTCGGCTTCGACCACGTCGCCTCCAACAGCGTCCCGCTGCTGGTCCTCGGCTTCATCGTCGCCCTGTCCGGGATCCGCCGCTTCCTCGCGGTGACCGGCCTGATCCTGCTGGCCGACGGCCTCGGCACCTGGCTGATATCCCCGTCCGGCACGATGACGCTGGGTGCCTCCGGCATCGTCTTCGGCCTCTTCGGCTACCTGCTCGTACGGGGCTTCGTCGAGCGCAAGGCGCTGGGCATCGCGGTGGCCGTCGGCGTCGCGGCCGTCTGGGGGACCACGGTCCTCTCCGGCATCCTCCCGACGGACTCGGGCGTCAGCTGGCAGGGCCACCTGTGCGGCCTGGTGGCGGGCGTCGTGACCGCCCTCTACTTCCAGCGCCCGCCCCGCCGCCGCCCGGCCGCCCTCACGGACTGACGGCGGAGGGGTCCACGGGCAGGCCCGCGGTGTCGATCACAAGCTTGCCGATGCCGGTCTCGACGGTCACCTCGCCGCCGTACGGGATGGTGTCGCGGCCCCGGTAACCGTCCGGGCCTGGGTTCCACAGGGTCACGCAGTGCGCCCTGTCCGGGTCGAAGATCAGGTAGTGCGGGATCCCGCGCCGGGCGTACGCCCGGTCCTTGACCTCGTAGTCGTTGCGGATGCTGCCACGGGAGACGACCTCGACGGCCAGCTCGACCAGATCGGGCGGATAGGCGCTGAGGTTCCTGTCCGCCTCCACGGCGGGCACGACAGCCAGGTCGGGACAGAACTCGTTTTCGCCGTCGAAGGGGATCGCGACGTCTGACAGGAAGCCCCACTCCGGGCCCAATTGGGCTTCCAGTTCGTTCCACAACAGACGAATGGTCCGGCCGTGGTGCGGCTTGAGCGGACTCATCACGATGGCGCCCTCGACAATCTCCATCCGGTAGCCCGGGAACATGTCCTCGAACCGGCTGAGCTGTGAGTGCAGGCGGTCGCTCTCCGAGACGGTCACGTCGGCCTCCCTGTCCATGCACTCGATGGTAGGACGCACGCTACGCACCCGGGCAGACCTCGCACCCCGCGGTCCGGCCCGGCTCACTCCTTCGAACTACACGGTCAGACCCCGGGCCACCAGATCGGCCAGGGCGCACACGAAGAGGGCGATGCCGATGAAGCCGTTGACCGTGAAGAAGGCCCGGTTCAGGCGGGACAGGTCGTGCGGGGTGACGATGCTGTGCTCGTAGACGAAGGCGACGACGACGATCGCCAGGCCGGCCCAGAACAGCGGGCCCGCGTCCGTCGCGAGCGCGTACCAGGCCAGCAGGGCCGTGGTCACGGCGTGCGAGCCGCGCGCCCCCCAGAGGGCGGCCGGGACACCGAAGCGGGCCGGGACGGACTTGACGCCCTCCGCGCGGTCGGCGGCCACGTCCTGGCAGGCGAAGATCAGGTCGAAGCCGCCGATCCACACGCCGACCGCCAGGCCCAGGATCACCGCGTCCCAGGACCACTCGCCGGTGATCGCCAGCCAGGCCCCGACGGGGCCCATCGCCTGGGCCAGGCCCAGGATGGCGTGCGGGAAGTCCGTGAACCGCTTGCCGTACGGGTAGACCACCATCGGGACGACGGCGACCGGCGCCAGCGCCAGGCACAGCGGGTTCAGCAGGGCCGCCGAACCGAGGAAGACCACAAGCGCGATCCCCGCGCCGGTCCAGGCGGAACGCACCGACACCGCACCGGTGACCAGCTCCCGCCCCGCGGTCCGCGGATTGCGGGCGTCGATCTCGCGGTCGATGATCCGGTTCGCGGCCATGGCGAAGGTCCGCAGCCCCACCATGCACACGGTGACGAGCAGCAGCCTGCCCCAGTGCACGGTCCGGTCGAGCTGGAACATGGCGGTCAGCGCCGCGATGTAGGCGAACGGCAGGGCAAAGACCGAATGCTCGATCATCACCAGCCGCAGGAACGCCCTGACCTTGTTGGCGGCCTCCGGCGCGGGCCCCGGTCCGACCACTCCATCGGCGGTGGTCATCATGCGAGGTCCCTCCGGAACCGTTCGAGTTCGGCCAGCAGCTGCGCCGCCGGCAGCGCGCCGAGGTCCAGCGTCCGGGCGGCGGGGCCGCCCTCCTCGTCCTCGGGCGGGGTGATGTGCGCGGTGACCGTCCAGTCGGCGCCGGCCGGCCGGGCGTCCAGGCGCAGGAAGTTACCGGCCTCAGCGATGAACGGCTCGGCCGCGGCCAGGGCCTGCTGGAGCTGCTCCGCGAAGGCGTCCGCCTCCGTGTCCCGGGCGCCGGGCAGTTCGAAGCCGTCGCCCTCGCTCCCACCCTCGCCCTCCGCCTCGTACATCAGCGTCCAGACGTCGCCGGGACCGGCGAACTCCTCCGGGCTGACGCCGGCCTCCCGGGCCGCGACGATCACGCCGGGCTGGGTCGGGTCGATCTTCGGGCGGGCCAGGAGCACGTACGTCCCGGAGGTGCCGAGGTTCAGTTCGGGGCCCTCGACGGCGATGGGGCTCACAGGCCGTACTCCTTCCAGCGGCGGTCCACGAGGGCCGCGGTCGCGGGGTCGGACTCCACCATGTCGGGCCAGCCACCGTCCCGGGTGTAGCCCTCCTCGGGCAGCTTCTTCGTCGCGTCGATGCCCGCCTTGCCGCCCCAGAACTGCTGGTAGGAGGCGTGGTCGAGGTGGTCGACGGGGCCCTCGACGACGGTGAGGTCGCGGGAGTAGTCCGTGTTGCCGAGGGCCCTCCAGGACACCTCGTGCAGGTCGTGGACGTCGCAGTCCTTGTCCACCACGATGATCAGCTTGGTCAGCGACATCATGTGGGCGCCCCAGATCGCGTGCATGACCTTCTGCGCGTGCTTGGGGTACTTCTTGTCGATCGAGACGATCGCACAGTTGTGGAAGCCGCCCGACTCGGGCAGGTGGTAGTCCACGATGTCCGGGACGATGATCTTCAGCAGGGGCAGGAAGAACCGCTCCGTCGCGCGGCCCAGCGGGCCGTCCTCGGTCGGCGGGCGGCCCACCACGATCGACTGCAGCAGTGGCCGCTTGCGCATCGTGATGCAGTCGATCCGCAGGGCCGGGAAGGGCTCCTGCGGGGTGTAGAAGCCGGTGTGGTCGCCGAAGGGGCCCTCCGGGAGCATCTCACCGGGCTCCAGCCAGCCCTCGACGACGACCTCCGCGTTGGCCGGGACCTGCAGCGGAACGGTCTTGCAGTCGACCATCTCGATCCGCTTGCCCGCGACGAAGCCGGCGAAGAGGTACTCGTCGATGTCGCCCGGCAGCGGCGCGGTGGACGCGTACGTGACGGCGGGCGGGCAGCCGAAGGCGATCGCGACCGGCAGCCGCTCGCCCTTGGCCGCGGCGACGGCGTAGTGGTTGCGGCTGTCCTTGTGGATCTGCCAGTGCATGCCGATGGTGCGCTTGTCGTGGCGCTGCAGCCGGTAGAGGCCGAGGTTGCGCACGCCCGTCTCGGGGTGCTTGGTGTGGGTCAGGCCGAGGTTGAAGAAGGAGCCGCCGTCCTTGGGCCAGGTGAAGAGGGCCGGCAGCAGGTCCAGGTCGACGTCGTCGCCGGTGAGGACGACCTCCTGGACGGGCGCGGAGTCGCCCTTCACCTTCTTCGGCGGCACGTGGACCATCGAGCCGAGCTTGCCGAAGGCCTCGCGGACCCCGATGAACCCCTGCGGCAGCTCGGGCCTCAGCAGACCGCCGATCTTCTCGCTGATCTCCGCGTAGGACTTCAGGCCGAGGGCCTTCAGGAGGCGGCGGTCGGTGCCGAAGACGTTCATGGCCAGCGGCATCGCCGAGCCCTTGACGTTCTCGAAGAGCAGCGCGGGCCCGCCCGCCTTGTTCACTCTGTCGACGATCTCCCCGACCTCCAGGTACGGGTCGACTTCGGCCTTGATGCGCTTGAGGTCGCCCTCTCGCTCCAGAGCCCGGAGCAGCGAGCGGAGATCGTCGTAAGCCATAGGGGTCAGTATCCGTCACCAACTA
Source organism: Streptomyces sp. NPDC090021 (assembly GCF_044748225.1). Lineage (NCBI taxonomy): Bacteria > Bacillati > Actinomycetota > Actinomycetes > Kitasatosporales > Streptomycetaceae > Streptomyces > Streptomyces sp. NPDC090021. The sequence continues at coordinate 132,267 of NZ_JBIVFO010000011.1, forward strand.
CGCTGGGAGCGTCACCGGGGCCCCTTGCGGGTCCGCCGCCACTGCCCGGGAGTCGGTCCCACACCGTGCTGCGCTATCTGCCCTTCCTGCTGATCATCGCGCTGACCATCTACGCGTTCATAGACTGCCTGAACACGCCCGAGGAAGAGGTCAAGCACCTCCCCAAGGTGATGTGGGTGATCATCATCCTGCTCTTCTCCATCGTGGGGCCGGTGGTGTGGCTGTTCGCGGGCAGGAAGCGGGGGGCCGCCGGCGGCGGGCGAGCCCCCCGCGGGCGCACCCGGTGGGTGGCTCCCGACGACAATCCGGAGTTCCTGAAGTCCCTGCGCGAGGAGCGGGAGAACAAGGAGCGCGAGGACCGCGACCGCAAGGACCGCGACAAGGACAACGGCAGGGACGCCGACTAGTCGCGACGAGTCGGCGCCGCCCCGGCCCTACCGGGCCCACGGCAGAACGCGGGGGGCCTCCTCGCCCGGCACCGAAACCAGACCGTCCGCGCGCATCGCGACGTGGGCCCGGAAGGTCTCGACGGCGCGGATCCGACCGGGCGGCGGGGGCTCAGGACGCCCTGCGGGCCTCGCTGAAGGACGCGTACGACGCGCGCAGGCCGGCCCAGCGGCTGTCCGTCCAGGTGGACCAGTCCGTCGGCCGCCCCGCCAGCGCCGCCTCCAGCAGCTCGAAGTGCTCGTGCCAGCCGGCCAGGCAGTCGAGGCGGGCCTCGTCGGACCCGCCGCGCTCGTTGACGAAGCGGATGACGGTGGAGTCGGTGCCGACCGCCTCCAGGTGGAAGCGGATCCGCCCGAGCCCGGCCACCGTGTACTCGGCGACGCGCTCCACGTCCCAGGCCGAGACGTGGCCGCTCGCCACGGTCCCGGTGTTCAGCCAGCGCAGCGTCACGGCCCCGCCGAGCCGCCGCTCCAGGACGTCGGCGGCGGCCAGCCAGCCGCGCAGCCCGTCGGGCGTGGTCACGGCGTGCCAGAGGGCCTCGTAGGAATACGGCAGGTGCAGCTCGAAGCGGAGCAGCCAGTGGTTCTCGCCGCGCCGTTCGCTGGTGGCATGGCTCACGAGGGACATGCCACCAGCGTCCCACTCCCGCCGGTCAGACGCCCGCGTACGAGTGCTTGCCGCTGAGCAGGATGTTCACGCCGTAGTAGTTCCAGATCCAGCAGGCGAAGGCGAAGAGCGCCAGGTAGGCGGCCTTGCGGCCCTTCCAGCCGGCGGTGGCGCGGGCGTGCAGGTAGCAGGCGTACGCCACCCACGTCACGAAGGACCAGACCTCCTTGGGGTCCCAGCCCCAGTAGCGGCCCCAGGCGTCGCCGGCCCAGATGGCGCCCGCGATGATCGTGAAGGTCCACAGCGGGAAGACGGCCGCGTTGATGCGGTACGAGAACTTGTCGAGCGAGGCGGCCGAGGGCAGCCGCTCCAGGACCGAGGAGGCGATCCGGCCCGGCTTGCCGCCGCCGGCGAGCTTGCCCTCGTAGGCGTCGCGGAAGAGGTAGAGGACCGCGCCGGCCGCGCCGAGGTAGAAGACAGCGCCGCAGAAGATGGCGGTGGAGACGTGGATCCACAGCCAGTACGAGTGCAGGGCCGGGACGAGCTGGTCGCTGTCGGTGTAGAGCCAGGTGACGGCGATGCCGAGGTCCAGCAGGACGGTGGTGACCAGGATCAGGCCGAGCCAGCGGACGTTCTTCTTCAGGGCGAGGAGCGCCAGGTACGTGCCGACGGCCACCGTGGAGAAGGTGATCGAGAACTCGTACATGTTGCCCCAGGGGGCCCGCTCGACCGACATCGCGCGGGTGACGACCCCGGCCGCCTCGACGAGGAAGGCGAGCGCGGTCAGCGAGACCGCGATCCGGCCGTACAGGTCGCCCTGCACGGTGCCGCCGGCGGCGCCGGGGCCGTCCGGGACGTCACGGGTGCCGGCGCCGGAGCGGGTGGTGACCTTGGGCCGGTCCAGTACGGCGGTCGCACCGCCCTTGCCGCGCACCTGCACGGCCGGGGCGGCGGCCTCCTTGGTGCCGGTCAGCGCGGCGGCCGTACGGGCGACCTTGCTGCGGCTGCCGAAGGTCCACTCGGCGATGTGCGCGAAGAAGGCGAGGGTGTAGACCGCCATCGACGAATAGATCAGGTAGTTGCTGATCTCAGCCAGGTTCTCGTTGGCTGCGGCAGCGAGCGGCGTCATCCGCGCTCTCCTTCGGGGGTTTCTTCGACGGGTTCGGCGGGTTCGGCGGTCGGCGCGGGCGTCGCGGTCGGCGCGGTCGGCGCCTGTTCGTGCAGCGTGGCGGCGAGATCCGCCAGCTCCTCCGGGAGCTTGGCGGACTCGCTGCGGCCGAGGCCCGCCATCTCGACGACGGTCACGCCGTCCTTGCCCGCCACGGCGCGCACCCAGATCCGGCGGCGCTGGATGAACAGCGACCCGGCCAGGCCCGCGATGGCGGCGATCGCACCCGCGAGGGCGAGGCCGCTGCCGGGCTGCTGGGTGACGGAGAAGGTGGCCCACCGCTCGATGCCCTCGAACTTCACGGTGCCCGCGCCGTTCGGCAGGGTCATCGTTTCGCCGGGCGCCAGCCTCTTGATGAGCTGCTGGCCCGCCTCGTCCTTGAACATCTCCATCTTGGAGGTTTCGAGCCGGTAGACGTTCTGCGGCAGGCCCGAGTCCACGCCGAGACTGCCGTGCCAGGCGTTGAGCATGAGCTGCGGGTTCAGGAGGGCGGGGAACTGGGAGAACATCGTCCCCTTGCCCTCACCGGCGAAGGTCGGCACGAAGACGGCGGTGAAGCCGAGCTGCTCCGGCTTGCCGTCCTTGTCCTTGTAGCCGTCGGTGACCTTGACGGCTCCGGTGGAGGTGAGGTTGCCGTCCTGCGGGAGCACCGGGACGGCGTCCTTGTAGATCACCTTTCCGGTGGAGTCGGTCACCGAGATGATCGGCGCGTAGCCGTGGCCGAGCAGGTAGACCTTGGACCCGTCGATCTCCAGGGGCTCGTTGACCTGGATCTCGCGCTTCTGCGGCGCTCCGTGGGCGCCCTCGCTGAGGGTGACGTGCGCCTTGAAGTCGCGCGGGGTGCCCCGCTGCGGGCCGGACATCTCGTAGGTGGCGTCGAAGCGGTCCAGCGTGAAGCTGAACGGCGGCAGGTCGTCCGGGTGGAAGAGCGTGCCGGGCTTGAAGTCGTCGTACTGGGTGAGCGTGTTCGAGAAGCCGCTGCCGCGCAGGACCAGCTTGCCGCCCTCGGACTTGAAGTACTGGCCCCAGGCGAAGGCGACGAGCATCACGATCAGCGCGACGTGGAAGACCAGGTTCCCGGCCTCGCGGAGGTATCCCTTCTCCGCCGCGACGGTGCCGCCGCCGCCCGCCTCGGTGCGGAAGCGCTTCCCCGCGAGCATCGTCCTCGCGTACGAGAGGACCTCGTCCGGGGTGCTGTCCGTACGCCAGGTGGTGTGGGCGGGCAGCCGGTCGAGCCGCTTGGGGGCGGCCGGCGGGCGGCCGCGGAGCTGGCCGACGAACTGCCAGGAGCGCGGGACGATGCAGCCGATCAGCGAGACGAACAGCAGCAGGTAGATCGCGGAGAACCACACCGAGCTGTAGACGTCGAAGAGCTGGAACGCCTCGGCGACGCCGACGAAGGAGGGGTTGTCCTTCTTCCACTGGGCGACCTTCAGCGCGTCCACGTTGGTCTGCGGGACGAGGGAGCCGGGGATGGCGCCCAGGGACAGCAGGAAGAGCAGGATCAGCGCCACCCGCATGGAGGTGAGCTGCCGCCAGAACCAGCGGGCCCAGCCGATCACGCCGATGCCGACGGGACCGCTGTCCTCGACCGGTGCGGTGGAGAGCTGGGAGCCGGCCGCCGTCTCTGCGGGGTCCGCCGGGGAGGGCTCGGGCGCCGTCTCGGTGGACGCTTTGTCTGTCGTACTCATGTCCGTCGGTTCCTCAGATCCCCACCGTGAAGCTTCGGGTCCAGGCCTGCATGTCGGTGACGATGCTGTCCCACAAACCTGTGACGAGCAGCAGGCCGGTGAGGATCAGCATGCCGCCGCCGATGCGCATCACCCATGCATAGTGCTTCTTCACCCAGCCGAATGCACCGAGCGCCTTGCGGAAGGCGACCGCGGCGAGGACGAAGGGCACGCCGAGGCCCAGGCAGTAGACGACGGTGAGCAGGGCGCCGCGGCCGGCGCTCGCCTGGTCGAGGGAGAGCGTGGTGACGGCGGCGAGGGTCGGGCCCATGCAGGGGGTCCAGCCGACGCCGAAGAGGACGCCGAGCAGCGGCGCGCCGAGCAGGCCCGCCGTCGGCTTCCTGTGGAAGCGGAACTCCCGCATCGTCAGGCCGGGAATGGCTCCCATGAAGAAGAGGCCCATGAGGATCACCACCCCGCCCAGGACGCGGGAGATGATCTCGGTGTTCTCCTTGAGGGTCTGGCCGAAGAAGCCGAAGAGCGCACCGGTGGAGACGAAGACGGCGGTGAAGCCGGCGATGAACAGGAGTGCGCCCGCCAGCATCCGCCCGCGGCGGGCCTCGGCGAGGTCGGCGCCGCTGACGCCGGTCACGTAGGAGAGGTAGCCGGGGACGAGTGGCAGGACGCAGGGCGAGAAGAAGGAGACGAGTCCGGCGAGGAGCGCGATCGGCACCGCCAGCAGCAGTGTGCCGTTCAGGACCGTCACGTTCACACCCGTGGCCTCGGCGGCGAGGACGTACTCGACCACGGGGTCACCCCTCCGCGAGGACGGGGTCGATCATCGAGCGCAACTGCTCCTCGCTGAGGGGGGCGAGGGTGCGTGCGGCGATCTTGCCCTCCCGGTCCAGGACGAGCGTGGAGGGGATGGCGTTCAGGTTGAGGCTGCCCTTGGGGAAACGGAGCAGCTGCTTGCTGTCGGGGTCGTAGAGGCTCGGGTAGGTGATCCCGAAGGTCTCCTCGAAGGAGGCGGCGTTCTGCTTGCTGTAGTCGCGGACGTTGACGCCCACGAAGACGACGTCCTTGCCGGCGTCGGCGAGTTCCTTGGAGACCTTCGCGAAGGACGGGGCCTCGGCGCGGCACGGCGGGCACCAGGAGCCCCAGACGTTGAGGACGACGACCTTGCCCTTGAGGGTCGTCGTGTCGAGGGTCTTGCCGTCGACGGTCTCGCCGTCGAGCTTCGGGGCCTCGGTCCGCTCGCCCTTGGCCGCGGTGGAGATGCCGCTCTCACCCGTCACGTAGTTGCCGCCGGTGCCGGTCGGCTTGCCGCTGTCCCAGCCGCTGCACGCCGTGAGGGTGAGGGCGCCGGTGAGGGTCACCGCGGTCAGCAGGAGGGCGCGGCCGCTGGGTGAGCGGCGACGGGGGGCGCGGCTAGGGCTCATGTGAAAAGTTTCGCATGAGCAATTCACGGATCTTCCGCACCCCCCGGCCGGGTGTCAATGCCCTGGTCAGGCGATGCCTCAGGCGGCCGTGAGGTACGCGTTCCAGCCACCGGCGGGTGACCGGCCGGGGCCGAGGGTGCGCAGCCGGGCGAGCACCTGGGGGTCCTGGACCTCCAGCCAGTCGGTGAACTGCCGGAAGGACACAAGCCTTACGTCCCTTTTGTCCGCCATGCCCTTGAGTGCCTCCTCGACCGCGTCCATGTAGATGCCGCCGTTCCACTCCTCGAAGTGGTTGCCGATGAAGAGGGGTGCGCGGTTGGTCTCGTAGGCCCGGCGGAAACCGCCGAGGTAGGTGGCCGTGGCCTGGGAGCGCCAGGCCGGGTAGTTGGCGGGCACGCCCTGCGTGGTGTTCTTCGACTGGTTGGCGAGGATGTTGTAGTCCATCGACAGCACCTCGAAGGAGTGCCCCGGGAAGGGGAGGGACTGCAGCGGCAGGTCCCAGACGCCCGAGCGGCGCTCGGGCCAGACCTGGAGGCCGCCGGGCGAGCTGGCGTCGTAGCGCCAGCCCATTTTCCGGGCGGTCGGCAGGAGGTTGTCCCGGCCGAGGAGGCAGGGGGTGCGGGCGCCGGTCAGTTCCTTGCGGTAGTCGAAGGGCAGCGGCTCCACGTCGGTGAAGCCGGTGTTCGTGCGCCAGCCCGTGACGAAGGACACGGCCTGGTCGATCTCGCTCTCCCAGTCGGCCGGGGTCCAGCGGGCGACGGAGCCGGGACCCCCGCAGAAGTGCCCGTTGAAGTGCGTTCCCACCTCGTGCCCGTCGAGCCACGCCTCGCGGAGGCAGCCGAGGGTGGCGCGGACGTTCTCGTCCTTGAGGTAGCCGATGTCGGATGCGCCGACGGGATTGTTCGGCGGCCGGTAGAGGCTCCGCTTCGACTCGGGCAGCAGGTAGATGCCGGAGAGGAAGAAGGTCATGGTCGCACCGTGGTCCCGGGCGAGCTTGAGGAAGCGCGGGAAGAGACCGTTGCCGATCTCCCCCGCGCCGTCCCAGCTGAAGACCACGAACTGCGGCGGTGTCTCGCCCGGCTGGAGGGGCACGGGCCGGTCGGGCTGGTGGGGCTGCGGGCCGGTGTCGGCGGTGGAGCCGTCACCGATGGGCCTGCCCGGCGGCCTCTGGCCGGGCTTCGGGTTCTTCACGGGTCCGGGAGCGCCGGGACCGGACACGTCGGGCAGTCCGCAGCCGGCGACTCCCATCGCGGCCGCGGCGCCAAGCCCCAGTCCCAGCAGCCCCCTCCGACTGACTCCCCTGATGTCGCGCATGTCACCGTCCCCATCGTCGTCACACCCGACCCAAAATCCATATAAACGGACAAGTTGGCCGGACATGTGTGCTGACACGGTGATTCCCGCGCATCTTGTATTTAATTAGGCAGGCCTGTAACGGCTCGTAACAGACCGTCGGATCAGGCGCCGAACGCCTTGGAGGCGCCCTTCACCGGCTTGGCACCCGCCAGCAGGTGCACCGGGACCAGGTCCCGGGCCGGCTCGCTGTAGCCCACGGAGACCAGCTTGTCGCCCTGGAACGTGAAGGACGTCAGGGACGCGAGCGTGCACTGACGGCGGCGCGGGTCGTGCCACAGCCGGCGCTTCTCGGCGAAGCTGCGCACGATCCAGATCGGCAGCTGGTGGCTGACCGCCACCGCCTCACGGCCGCGGGCCGCGTCGCGCGCGGCCTCCAGTGCGCTCATCATCCGGACCACCTGCTCGACGTACGGCTCGCCCCAGGAGGGCTTGAACGGGTTCGTCAGGTGCTTCCAGTTGCCGGGCTTGCGCAGCGCGCCGTCGCCGACGCCGAAGGTCTTGCCCTCGAAGACGTTCTCCGCCTCCAGCAGCCGCGCGTCCGTCGCCAGGTCCAGGCCGTGGGCCTTGGCGATCGGCTCGGCCGTCTCCTGCGCCCGCTCCAGCGGGGAGGACACCACGTAGGCGATGTCCCGGCTCTTCAGGTGCTCGGCGACCCGGTCCGCCATCCGGCGGCCCAGCTCCGAGAGGTGGTAGCCCGCACGGCGCCCGTACAGGACCCCGTCCGGGTTGTGCACCTCGCCGTGGCGCACCAGGTGCACGACGGTGAGGTCCGACGTCACGTCGCGGCCGTCGTCGCTCATGCCGTGGCCTCCGCGGCGGCCCGGGCGGCGGCCGGCAGTGCCGCCGCGACGCGCTCGATCGCCTTCTCGTCGTGGGCGGTGGAGACGAACCAGGACTCGAAGGCGGACGGCGGCAGGTAGACGCCCTGCGCCAGCATCGAGTGGAAGAACGCGTTGAAGCGGAAGCTCTCCTGCTTCTTCGCGTCGTCGTAGTTGCGGACCGCGTCCTCGGTGAAGAAGACCGAGAACATGTTGGACGCGGTCTGCAGACGGTGCGCCACGCCCTCCTTCGCGAGCGCCCCGGTGACCAGGCCCCGGATCTCCGCCGAGACCGCGTCGACCTTCTCGTACGCGGCCGCGTCGAGCAGCCGCAGCTGGGCGAGGCCGGCGGCGGTGGCGATGGGGTTGCCGGAGAGCGTGCCGGCCTGGTAGACGGGACCCGCGGGGGCGAGGTGCCCCATGACGTCGGCGCGTCCGCCGAACGCCGCGGCGGGGAAACCTCCGCCCATGACCTTGCCGAAGGTCATCAGGTCGGGCTTGACCCCGTCGACGCCGTACCAGCCGGCGCGGGAGGTGCGGAAGCCCGTCATGACCTCGTCGGAGATGTAGAGCGCGCCGTTCTCGCGGCACAGGTCCGCGAGCCCCTGGTTGAAGCCCTCGGCCGGGGTGACCACGCCCATGTTGCCGGGCGCCGCCTCGGTGATCACGCAGGCGATCTCGCCGGGGTGCGCGGCGAAGGCGGACCGGACCGCTTCGAGGTCGTTGTAGGGCAGCACGATCGTGTCGCCGGCCTGCGCACCCGTGACGCCGGGGGTGTCCGGCAGCGCGAAGGTGGCCAGCCCGGAACCGGCGGCGGCCAGCAGCGCGTCCACGTGACCGTGGTAGCAGCCGGCGAACTTCACGACCTTGGCGCGACCGGTGAAGCCGCGTGCCAGCCGGATCGCCGACATGGTCGCCTCCGTCCCGGAGGACACCAGGCGCACCTGCTCGACGGGCTCGATGCGCGCGACGATCTCCTCCGCGAGCGCCACCTCGCCCTCACCGGGCGTGCCGAAGGAGGTACCGCGGGCGACGGCCGCCTGGACGGCCTCGATCACCTGGGGGTGGGAGTGGCCGAGGATCATCGGCCCCCACGAGCAGACGAGGTCCACGTACTCGCGGCCGTCGGCATCGGTGAGGTACGGACCGGTGCCGGACACCATGAACCGGGGCGTACCGCCCACGGCACGGAAGGCGCGCACGGGAGAGTTCACGCCGCCGGGGGTCACGAGGGAGGCGCGCTCGAAGAGCGTCTGCGAAACTGGGGCTTCATACGGGTACGGGTAGCTCACACCAGCCATGGTCTCAGAGGCTGCGACAGACTTGCGGGCGGGCGTTTCACCGCGTCGCCGCGGGGGAGGTCACTGCCATGATGATCAGGCTGCGTGGCGGAGGTCGCGGGGCCGGGACGAGCAAGACCAGTCGGGTGGAGATATGCAACGCGGTGGTGGACCGGGCGAGGGTACGGACGGCCTCGATCCGCAGCGCGCCCGCGAAGCCCGCGAGGCCCGCCGCCGGGGCAGGCACCGCCGGCGCGCCACGGAGGCGGCCGACGCCGTGCCGGAGCCCACGGCGGAGCCGGAGGACGTGCCCCGGGGCCGCGGCATGGGCGTGACGTACAAGTACTTCGGCGCCCCGGACGGCGCGACGGCGGCGCGGGTCCCGGTGACGATGCGGCCGGAGGAGCTCGGCGGCGACGAGCTCGGCATGGGCGGACTGTTCACCAAGATCAAGCCGGAGACGGTGGCCGCGATGGTCCTGACCGGCATCCAGGGCATACCCCTGCACAAGGTGCCGCCGCTGGAGCTGGTCGTCCTCCACCCCGACTACGCGGTGGTCAAGCTCCCGATGACGGCGGTCGACCCGCTCCGCGGGATCGGCGAGGAGTCCGTGGGCGCCGCCGCCTTCATCTGGTCCACGGTCCCGGACCGCGGCGGCCCGAGCGACGCCTTCAACGTCTACCAGCTGCTCCACGAGTGGCAGGACTTCAGTCACCGCCTCCACGAGGCCGGCCACCAGCCGTACTGCCTCGTCTGGCCCTGAGCCGGTCCTCCCCGGCCTTCGCGAGGGCGGCCTGCGGGATCTCGTCCGGCCCCGCCCCCGTCACACCGCCAGAGCGTCACCGCAGAATTCCAGCCACCGGCCGCACGAGGGCTGCTACCAGCCGTAACTTCCGGCGGCCCGGCCACCCGTGCGCCCGGGGGGTGTGCCTCGCACCGGACGGCAAGGGACTTCGGGACACCGTCGCATTGCAGCCATGTTTTTCTTCTGCTCACTACCGCCCGGAAACGGGCGGACGCGCGGCCGGGCCGCTGTCCCGGGCCCGCAGCGGGGGCCCGGGACAGCGGCGCCATCTCGCCCTGGCGGAGGCGGAGTTCTTCCAGCGCGGCTGAAGCCGGGCCCAGGCGGCCGAAGCGCGGCCGGCGACGCCCCGCCCGGCGCGCCCCAACCGGCGTACCCCGCCCGGGCCTCGGCCGGCGCCACCGGGCGGGGCCGCCGGCTCCGGTCCGCCCTCAGGACGACCCGGCCCCGGTCACGCCGTCAGGATGATCCGGCCGCGCACACCCGGCGTCGCCAGCCGCTCGTGCGCCTTCGCCGCCTCGGCGAGCGGGAAGACCTCCGCGACCCGCAGCGTCAGGGCCCCCTCCTCGACGAGCGACACCAGGCGGGCCAGCAGCTCCCCGTCCGCGGCGACCTCCTGCTCCTCGACCCGGATGCCGCGCTCCGCCGCCGGAGCGTGGTTCGGGATCAGCCCGACGTAGACCCCGCCGTCACGGACGAGGGCCAGTGCGTCCCCGCCCAGGACGGCCGCGTCCAGCACTCCGTCCACCGGCCCGGCCGGAGCCCCGCCGCGCGGGACGAAGGCGGCCGCGCCCAGCGACCGTACGAGTTCCTCGTCGTCCGGCCCCGCCAGGGCGGTCACCACCAGACCGGCCCGCGCGGCGAGCTGCACCGCCAGACCGCCGACCACCCCCGCCGCGCCGGTGACCAGCACCGACGAGCCGGGGGCGAGCCCCAGTTGGTCCACCGCGCGGGCCGCGGTCAGACCGGCCAGCGGCAGCGCCGCCGCGGCCGGGACGTCCACGCCGGCCGGCGCGGCGGCCACGGCGCCTGTGTCGAGCACCGCGTACTCGGCGTGCGTGCCCAGCGGCTTGACCATGCCGTAGTGCAGGCCCACCACCCGGTCCCCGCGGCTCCAGCCGGTCACCCCCGGGCCGGTCTCGTCGACCTCCCCGGCGACGTCCCAGCCGAGACCGAGCCGCTGTCCCGCGCCGCCGAAGATCCCCGCGCGGACCCCCGCGTCCACCGGGTTGAGCCCGGCGGCCGCCACCTTGATCCTGACCTGGCCCGCCGCCGGGCGCGGCACCGGCACCTCGGCCAGTTCGACCCGCTCCGGACCGCCGAACCCGTTCACCACGGCCGCGACCATCGTCCGCACCGTCTGCTCGCTCATCGTTTCTCCCCGTCCAGTCGTCTTCGCTCGTTCCGATGACCACTAACCTAGGGAGAGGTACTCTCCTTTCGTAAGTACGTACTCGAAGGTGCGTACCCGACCCGGAAGTGGGTGCCCCATGGCCACCAGCACCGCCGCGGCCCGCCGCGAGGAAGCCCGTGCCGCCTACGACGCCTTCCTCAAGGAGTGCCCCACCGGCCAGCTCCTGGCCCGCATCAGCGACAAGTGGGTCGGCCTCGTCGTCAGCGCCCTCGGCGAGGCCGACGACCGCACCATGCGCTACAGCGACCTCGGCCGCAGGATCCCGGGCGTCAGCCAGAAGATGCTCACCCAGACCCTGCGCTCCCTCGAACGCGACGGCCTCGTCACCCGCCACGTCACCCCCACCGTCCCCGTCCGCGTCGACTACCGGCTCACCGACCTCGGCAGCAGCCTCGGCCGGCTCCTCTCCTCCGTGAAGGACTGGGCCGAGAACCACTTCGACGAGGTCAGCGCCCACCGGGACACCTACGACCGGGCCGCCGCGGCCTCCTGAATTCAGGGGCGGCCGGCCACCCCGCAATGGCATGCTGACAGGGTGAACGGACCCGGCATTCAGCTCACCCTCGCCCCCGAACTGCGCCTCTTCGCCCCGCCCAGCAGGCGCGCGGACCGCGTAGCGACCGCGACCGACGGCGCCTCCAGCCTCGGCCACGTCGTCGAATCCGCCGGAGTCCCGCTCACCGAGGTCGGCCGCCTCCTCGTCGACGGCCACGAGGTCCCCGTCTCCTACGTGCCCCAGGACGGCCAGAGCGTCGAGGTCCTCGGCGTCGAGCGCCCCCAGCACATCCCCGGCGCCCCGCTCCGCTTCCTCCTCGACGTCCACCTCGGCACGCTCGCCCGCCGCCTGCGCCTGCTCGGCGTCGACGCCGCCTACGAGAACGAGGACATCGGCGACCCCGCCCTGGCCACCCGGTCCGCCACCGAACAGCGCGTCCTGCTCTCCCGCGACCGCGGCCTGCTCCGCCGCCGCGAGATCTTCGCCGGCGCGTACGTCTACAGCGACAACCCCGACGAGCAACTGCGCGACGTGCTCGGCCGCTTCGCCCCCGCCCTCGCGCCCTGGACCCGCTGCACCGCCTGCAACGGCCCCCTCCACGAAGCCGACAAGGAGAGCGTGGGCGACCGACTGGAACACGGCACGCACCGCTCCTACGACGTCTTCGCCCAGTGCGCCGCATGTGAACGCGTCTACTGGCGCGGCGCCCACCACGCCCGCCTGGAGCGCATCGTCGACGAGGCACTCGTCGAATTCGGCACCGCCTGACGGACACCCCCCGCCCGTGGTCCGGGCGCCGCCCGCCCATGGTCCGGGCGTCGGGCCGGGCTCCGGGCCGGGGCCGAACCCCGCGCCGCGCCGGACCCCGGGCCGGGCCGAACCCCTGGCCGGGCTCCGGGCAGACGGCCCTGACCGGGCCGTGGCCGGGGCCCGGCCGAAACCCGGGCTCGGGCCGAAACCCGGGCTCGGGCCGAAACCCGGGCTCGGGCCGAAACCCGGGCTCGGGCCGAAACCCGGGCTCGGGCCGAAACCCGGGCTCGGGCCGG